>JAFYGX010000108.1 GCA_017543025.1 Solobacterium sp. | reverse complement strand
GCGTCGCAATGAAGCGTTTGAAGTTGAGAATCAGAAGGAGCTCAATCGCCTGTTAGACACTGTCCACGGTCGAAAGAAAAGGAACTTGTGAAAATGGCGAGAATCTTAACAAAAGGTGACATTTTCAAAAAACTTTAACAATAACAGATTCTTCCAAGTATAATCAGTTATACAAATCATACTTAGGGAGGACAGCGATATGATTACGCCAGAAGGAAAATATGCGTGGACGGCTACGGTCGGAGAGAAGGGGCAGATTGTGATTCCCAAGCAGGCCAGAGATATTTTCAATATAAAACCGGGAGACACATTGCTTATTCTTGGCGATGTGGAACGCGGAATTGCAATCCCGAACAGCGGCACTTTTTCGGAACTGTTTGATGCTGCCTTTACGAAAAAGAAGGCCGGTGATAAAAAATGAGAATTGTCTGGTTTTGCATTCCTGCATATGGACATACAAATCCCACGATCGGCGTGGTAAAAGAGTTGGTTTCCCGCGGCCATGAAGTATATTACTACAGCTTCAATCAGTTTAAAGATGTACTTGAAGGTGCCGGTGCGCATTTTATAAGCTGTGATGAATTTGATCTGGGGCTTGAGCTGGATCCGGGCATGTCGGAACGCATCGGAAAGGATATAGTTCTGTCTACGCAGGTCATTGTAAATGCGACCCTTTCGATGGATGAAAAACTGGAAAAAGATATGGCGGAGATAAAGCCGGACGTGATAGTAGCAGACTCTGTTGCCTACTGGGGAAGGCTTATTGCGATGAAACTCGGCATTCCTTTTGTTTCTTCTACGACGACATTTGCCTTTAATAAAGAGTCAGCAGCGATTATTAAACCTTCCGTGAAAGAACTGCTCAAAATGATAATTGACATTCCGAAGACCAGGAAGCTGCTGAAACCGCTGAGGGATAAAGGCTATCCTGCTGCGAATATCTTAGATATCATTCAGAACGACAATGATACGACGACTGTTGTTTATACTTCAAAGATGTTTCAGCCCCACGCAGACAGTTTTTCTGATCGGTATTCATTTGTAGGTGCTATCCCGAAAGACGCTCAGGAGACTTTTAACAAAACAAAAGAAAAACTGGTGTATATCGCTCTGGGTACAGTGGACAATAAGCATCCGGGATTTTATAAAAATTGTATGGAAGCGTTCCGCGGAAGTGATTATCAAGTGGTCATGTCTGTGGGGAGAGAAACGGATTTATCCTTATTCAATGATATTCCTGCGAATGTTGAGCCATATGCATTTGTGGATCAGGTTGCCGTACTCAGGGAAGCGGATGTTTTTCTTACTCACTGCGGCATGAATAGTGCCAGTGAAAGCCTGTATTTTGGAGTGCCGCTTGTTTTGTTTCCGCAGACTCCCGAGCAGGGTGGCGTAGCTAACAGAATCGAGGAACTTGGCGCAGGGAAGAGATTGACTGATATAAGCCCCTCGTCTGTCAGAAAATGTGTAGAAGATGTGCTTTTTGATTCACGGTATCGTGAAAGGGCACAGGAACTGGGCGACAGTTTAAAGATCTGTTCAGGTGCTGTCGGTGCTGCAGATGCAGTTGAACAGGCGTTTCGCAGAAAATAAGATATATGAAATATTCTGAGGTGGATTCACTTGAAATACTGTTTCCGGAATATAGAAAAATATGGGAAGAAAATCCTGGAGGAACAGACTGACTGTTCCATGGCTGCCGTTTTCTCAATAGATATTGGCTGTTTGCCGATCATTGCTGAAGCTGTTATTGGATGAAACTGGAATTTGGCGGGTATCACTCAGAAAACAATTTCATTCCTGAATATCAGATACGTTCACAGTCATTAATCCCGCCATCAGCGCTTTTCCTGCCAGATATCTGAAAAACAGAAGACCCAAAACTATGTTCCTCTGTCCGGCAGAAGTATCGGAACAGAGATCATAGTCGATTTTTCTCCTGCAGTTTCCTTCGGATTGTGAAAATTTCCCCGGATTCCAGTTTATATGCAAAGAGGTGTTTTTCCTGATTCAGAATCTGTATTATCTGGAGAAAGGCTGCTTTATTCTCACAAAACAGGAACTCAGGGAAGCTGTTTCAGCAGAAGACCGGCAGGTGCTGGATCTGGAAGAACTGCCGGACGGATTTGAGTTTGAGCAGGCTTTCTCTGTCCTGTTTAACTAGTGTCAATCTGCTTTCACCCGTGTCGCTATGATAAATTGCCCCGATGTGAACTGAACGATGATGAATTGATCCGGTAAATCCCGGTTTGCCGGATGGCACACTTCCGTGCAGATGACATATACCGGGCTTACATATCCGGCGGGAAAGTGAATTCTGTGCGGATCGAAAAGAAAAACCGATTTTAAGCAAAAGATTAAGAATCAGCAGCTGTGAGCAGTCAGAGGAAATGCGCGGATCGTTGCATCACTTGATTTTCCTCAGGGTGCAGAATAAAATCAACATAGGTTAGATGAAACTAACCGCTGTCGGGCACCATGATCTGCACAGGCTCTTCCAGGCGGAAATGGTGAGAGCTGGCGGACCATATGGCAGTCAGGCAGACAGCTGATAAACGGGATGTCTCTGTGCGCCGGGATGAATCAATCGATAGCGGATGAGAAAATGCGGAGATGCTCCTGTGGATGCTGTGAAGACTGGAAAGCTCACGCAGCGAGTGAAATCACAGAGGTCTTATTTCTGATATATGAAGCGCGGAAACCCGAAGCGTATAACAGTGCAGAAGAGGCACATAAAGTACGGAAAAGATTCCGGTTAGATGCAGCGTTTCAGAGGATGCGGATAAGGAAATTCAGATTCATTGATCTGTATTTCCGGCCGCTCCTGATGAACCTGGCGGTGCTCTTTATTCAGGTGTGTTTTCCTCAGTGCTGGAAAATGCGCCGGAAAATGGAAAGGATTCAACTGTGTGAAAGGGAGAGTGACAGATGGAATTCAGAGAAATGGGAACGGAAAACGGGAAAACCCTGATGCTGCTGCCGGGGACGGCCTGCGATTATCAGACGAACTTTGCGGCAGTACTCGAACCGCTGGGCAGGAAATATCATCTGATCTGCGTCAATTACGACGGGTTCGACGGAAGCGATCGTATTTTTCCTGATATGATTACGGTCACCGAAAAGATCGAAACATACATAAAAGAAACGCATGGAGGACGCCTCGATGGTGCACTCGGTTCCTCTTTGGGCAGCAGCTTCACCGGACAGCTGATCCAGCGGGAGAACGTCCATATCGATCATGGCATTTTCGGCAGCCCGGATCTGGACCAGTGCGGGAAATTCAGCGCCTGGCTGCAGTCGAAGCTCGTTGTACCGCTTCTGACTGATTTTACAAAGAGCGAAAAAAAGAAGACGGAGACAAAAGAAAAGCTTAAACGTTATTTTGAAATGTGCGATGAAACGGCAGAGCGTTTCATGGCCTGCTTCACCAGATTCAGTCCGGAGTCCATCAGAAACGAATATTATTCGGATCTGATTACCTGGCTGAAAGACGATATCCATGTGGAGAACACAAAGGTGCACTTCATCTACGCGAAAAAGATGGGAGAAAAGTACCGGAAGCGGTATGAGAAGTATTTCCGTGATCCGGAAATCCGGGAATTTGATATGCAGCACGAACAATGGCTGTTCGGCGGGGAGAAGTATACATTGCCGGTACTGAACGCAATCGATGAATTCATGGAAGGATAAGCAGGTGAAATCCAGAGCCGAAGGAGCCGAATAATATGAGATACACTGGAATGCCGGCCGGCATGTGGATTCTGTTTTCCGGATCGTTCCGGAAACATCTGTCGTCGGTTTACGGATATGATCCGGCAACGGCAAAGGTGATCACTGGCAGGGCAAAGCTGCGCTATGAAGAGATCATCGGCCGTTTACCGGAATTTGAGAAGGCAGACCGTTTCAGAATGAATATCGTCAGCTGTGCGATGCTTTCTGCTTTTCTGCTGAACCTGCCGGAAAGGCCGACAGTGGAACAGACGACGGAGTATTATCGTGCATCCATGATGATCCGCCCTATGAGATGGTTCTGCCGGATGAGCGGTAAGAAAAAATTCAGCGAAAAAGATATTCAGGGAATGAAGGACACCGCGGCGTTTCGGGCTGCGGACCGGAATCCGTATTCCTGGAATATGGAGTTTCTTCCGTATGAAGACGGGAGCGGTTATGAGGCACGGTTCACAAAGTGCGGTATCTGCGTACTGATGAAGGAACTGAAGCTTTCTGAGTTTGTGCCTGCCATGTGCCGGCTGGACTATGCCATGAGCGAAGAAGGCGGGGCTTCAGAGTTTGTGCGGGAATATACGCTGGCATCCGGCGGCCCATATTGCGACTGCGGCTACCGGAAGAAGGATTGACGTTATGAAATACCATATTGAAAAAAACACCGTTCAGGAAACACTGGTAATTCCGCTTTTCGGACGGCTGGTGTGTTCTGAACATTTTCCGGAGCTGTTCTATGATCATGAAGCCAGGCGAATCTGTGACAGTCTGGATTATGATTTTGCGGATAAGCGGAAGAAAATGGAATCTGCTGCCGGCCTGTTCGGAGCGCTGGAGGTGGCACAGCGGCAATATGACATGCGCTGTGAAGTAAAGGACTATCTGAACCATCATCCGAACGCTGCAGTTGTGAATCTGGGCTGCGGTCTGGACGACACCTTTTCGAAAGTCGATAACGGACAGTGCAAAGGTTATAACATCGATCTTCCGGATGTGATCAAAGTTAGGAATGTCCTTCTGCCGTCGGGCGAGAGGGAAACAGATATTGCCTGTGATCTCAATGATTATTCATGGATGGATGAAATCGATGCCTCGAATGGAGCGGTATTCTTCGCTGCAGGAGTGTTTTATTATTTCAGGACTGCAGATGTGAAAAAGCTGTTCTGTAAAATGGCAGAGCGGTTTCCCGGCGGTGTGCTGATCTTCGATTCCTGTAATGAAAGAGGGGCAAAGCTCATGCGGAAGACCTGGCTGAAAGAAGCCGGAATAACTGATGTGAATGCCTTCTTCTTCCTGGAAGAAGAATCGGAGCTTATGCATTGGAGCGACCGCTTCGCTTCTGTAACGGCGCGCAGCTACATGCGCGGATACCGGGATATTTACCGGAATGTCGGCGTGTTTCATAAACTGATGATCCTGTTCTGCGACGTTCTGGTAAAGATGAAAATCGTAAAGATTGTTTTCAGAGGATAAGGGGATGACACGGAGAGATCTGATCAGAAATGCGTATAAGCTGTCAGCTGAGAATGCAGGCTTTTATGACGGGATGATGACCTGTTCCACACTTGCCGGAAAAGCAATCTGCCGGATCGTCTGGAACATGGACAGGGAAACAAACCTGCGCTATCTGGAACAGGCGCTTTCGGGCATCCCAGAGGACTTCTCCGGAAAGCTGCTGGAGGTTCCGGTCGGAACCGGCGTGCTAACCATGCCGGTTTACCGAGGGCTTCCGGATGCGGATATTACCTGTATGGATTATTCAGAAAATATGATGGCCTCAGAGCAGAAAAAAGCTGAAGCTCTGGGGCTTGCGAATATCACCTTTCTGCAGGGAGACGTCGGCGCATTGCCCTTTGAAGATGAGACCTTCGATATCGTACTTTCTCTCAACGGCTTTCATGCCTTTCCTGATAAGGAAGCCGCTTACCGGGAGACGTATCGCGTGCTGAAGCCGGGCGGTACTTTCTGCGGCTGCTTCTATGTGCAGGGAGGACAGAAGCGAACCGACTGGTTCATCAGATATCTCTACCAGCCAAAAGGCTTCTTTACCCCTCCGTATGAAACGGAGCAGAGTCTTCGTACACGACTTGCAGAACTTTACAGAGAAGCGGAAGTGACGATGGTGGAAGGAATCGGATGTTTCTGCTGCAGGAAATAAAGAAAGCAGGAAGAGACGAAAGCTGATGAGAGCTTTCAGTCCGGAAATGTGCTCCTGACAAACTGTTCTGGAATTCTGATTTTTACAGGTATTCTGCTGGTCTGTTCGCTTGCCGCAGAGGAGAAACCCTTCCGGCAGAGATTCTGGCTGATCGCCGGTCTGATGACACCTGTTTCTTCGACAGTCACTGCAGAAACAAAATGTCAGAGCTCGTTTATTTATGCGGGTTCTGACATTTTCTGATGGTGCTGGAACTGTTGTATGGGAACCTGTTTCCGTTATTTTTCTGTCTGGTGGCTGAGTAAACACTTCTCCAGTGCTTCGCTGTCACTGCAGGCAGCGTGACAGAACAGTCCGTTAATCGCTGTGGCGAATGATAAAATGTTTTATATCAGAAAGCGGCACGGCTTGTCAGCGGCTCAGTTCATCCGATGAACCGGGAAAAGCATTAGCAGCAGAAACGGCTTTCGTTCAACACAATGGCATCATTTCAACATGGGAAAATGGCGTCAATAATCAATGCATAGTCCGTCCCGCATTGGGAGTCAGAATCTGAAAGAGGTAATGACAATGACATCATACGAGAGAGAAATCTGCGAATGCAATTTCTTCCATGAACAATTTTGCGTGACTATTCTGATAAGCACCAGCTCTTTTGATTCCCCGGATCCGGACTTCCGATCATCCCTTTGGAAAGATATGAACTGGTGCGATGATGATCGTAAAGACGCTTCGGAACAGGGACGGTTACTGCACTGGAAAGCGCTTCACTGTCTGGATCTGAAAACCGGATTAAGAGAGAACGAATCGCTTCAGAAGCTGGACATCATGAGACGTCCGTCTCTGTTTGATTTCTGCTCTTTTGTGAGAACGGGATCAGAGCGGTGTTTGCGGAAACATGTAATCCATTGGAATAAGATTAACGTATGAGAAGCTGTCTGAAACGCAACTGAAAGTTTCTGCTGTTTGTTTTATGCAGCGGACTGATCGGGGAATGCTGCACAGGATTATATATTCCTGAACTGTATTCACAGGAAATGCTGCAGAAATTGCACGAACAGGGTGTAACTTCTGAAATGCTGGCGCTCAGCGGTGCGGTTCAATATGGCATCCTGTATGGTGTTGTTCTTGTGGGCGATCGGTCTGATCATTTCAGAAAAAGTCGGATTATGGAAGGAAATCCGGTCTGATAAAAAAGCAATCGCACCGACAGCGCTCTGTTCATTCATCGGTGCATTGTGTTTATTTCCCGGTGACAAGCTGATATTCGGCTCATTCAGCGGCTGGGTAGATGGTCTGTATCAGAGTTCTCCGGGATTGCTGAAACTCATCAGCGGAATGCTGGTGGGCGGTGTGATTGAAGAAGTCATGATGAGACTGTTCTTCATGTCTTTGCTGGTACTTGTCAGTTCGAAACTGTTCTGCAAAGATAAAACTGTGATATCGGTGAGCGTACTGACTTCGGCCAATATTGTCTCCGCACTGGTATTTGCGGCAGGGCATCTTCCCGGTACAATGGCCATGACAGCCTTAACTCCGCTTCTGGTATTCAGATGCTTTCTGTTCAACGGCGGACTGGGGCTCTGCTTTGGCTTTCTGTATCGAAAATACGGGATCTGCTATGCAATGATCGCTCATGGAGCTGCGCATCTGATTTCAGATTTACTGATGATCCTGTTTATATAAAAGCGGCAGAGGATGACAGCTGTTTCCAAAGCGTCTGTAAATAATGATCGGATTTGTGTGACCTGTGCCTGAGAGAATCAGCTGTGAAACTCACGCGAACCGGGTTGTGACTGCATAATTCTGTCACTGACTGAAACTCATCAGGAACAAAACCTGCTGTCTGCAGTACGGCATTATTGAAGAACAAAGCAGATCCTGCTGCGAGAAGCTGCCGGAAAGGAAAATGGTTCATGATTCAGCTTGCAACAAAACATAATGATCCGGAACGGAAACTGGGCTGGGGAGAGCGGATCGGATTCGGAATGGCCTCCTGCGGACGGGGATGCTCACAGGCGTTCTCGGCTCATTCATTATGATTTATATGATGAATGTGGCTCTTGTGGATGCCGGGATACTGTCCGTTCTGTTCGCGGTTTCCAAACTGATCGATGGCGTATCTGATATTGTGATCGGAAATATCGTAGACCATACCCGCTCGAAAATGGGCAAGGCGAGAGTGTGGCTGCTGCGCATGTGTCTTCCGATGTCAGTCAGTCTGATTCTGATTTTTTCTGTTCCCAGGTCGTTTCCCTCGACGCTGAAGTACATATACATATTTGTGATTTACAACCTGGTTAATTCGGTGTTTCTGACATTTATGCAGGTGCCGTATTTTTCCCTGATTTCCCTGATGACCCGAAACGGAGAGGAACGGGGCATACTGGGCAATATTCAGCAGCTTTTCCAGTCGATCGGCACCATTCTGATCAACACATTCTTTATTCCCCTGCTGACGTTGTTCAGCGATCGTGCCGATAATCCGAACACACAGGCAGGTTTCACCGGCGCCGTTATCACAGTCAGTATCTTTGTACTTGTTTCAACCCTGATTACAGTCTTTTCTACCAGAGAACGGGTAAGTGATGCAGAGACAGCATCCGATGATGTGAAGCCTGTAGCTGCAGTCAGGGCTCTGCTTCCGAACAAATACTGGGTCATGCTGTTTGTTGCAGTGTTTTTCACCTATCTCATCCTGATCTTCATGTCTGCCAGCGGCACAAATTATGCACTGTATGTTCTCAATGATTATTCCAGTTTCGGACTGCTGGCTAATTCTGTTTCAGTTTCCCAGCTTCTGGTCATGCTGCTGACGCCGTTTCTGATGAAGAAGCTTGGCAAGAGCTGGGTGTTCATATTTGGAACGGGCCTGATGGTCATCGGCTTTATCGCGTTTAATTTCTGTGAGTGCAGTCTGATGCTTATCGTTCTGTGCAATATCCTGAAAGGCTGCAGTCTTGGAATGTCTTCGGGAATGGCACTGGGACTCGTAGCTGACTCCATCACCTACGGCAAATTCAAGACGGGTATCAACGCAGTCGGAATGGGCAATGCAGGAACCTCCGCCGCGCAGAAACTCGGCCTCGGACTGGGCGTTGCCATATTCGGCGGAGCAATGGCATGGGCAGGGCTTGACGGCGCAAAAGCGGCTCAGGGAATCGCCCAGTCAGAGACTGTAATATCGACAATCCGCGCATTTTATAACGGAATTCCGATGATTCTGTCGATTATTCTGTTTGTGTCGTTCGTGACTGCGTTTCATCTTGAGCGCGACATGGAGCGACTGCGCGAAGAACAAAACGGGCAGCCCTGAAATCACTGAATCAGGCTGTGGAAAAGTATAAGAAAAAACTGAAAGCAATTGAATACGATGACGCCAGTCAGTAAGAATGCGTTCTCCGGCTGAGGCGCGTAACGGGTCCGGCCTGCATTTTTATGAGCACCCCAAACTTACCGGGACTCTGTCTGTCAGGTGATCATCGGAAGGAAACAGGAAAGGAAGCTTTGTATTATGAGTCGTTTTGAAATGATTCTGCCGCAGGAAGCGGGAATTCCGGAAAGCAGTATCCGTGCGTTTCTGAAGGATGTGAGCCGGGCAGGAATCGAATTGCACCGGCTGATGATTCTGAGACATGGGAAATGCTGCTGCAGAATTGTCTGGGATCCGTATGGAGAAGAAGATTTTCATCCGGTCTATTCGTTCAGTAAATCCATCACTGCTGCAGCTGTCGGGTTTGCCCGGCAGGAAGGACTGCTGGACCTTGATGAGCGGATTGCGGATCTGTTTCCGGAGTATCTTCCGGAGAATCCTTCCGGGAACCTGCTCAGCTGCCGGATTCATCATCTTCTGACGATGAGCTGCGGACATGAGACAGAGTGCGGGGATTATTCGGAAAACTGGATTCGCAGATTTTTTGCCCAGCCCTTTGTATATGAACCGGGAACGTTCTTTCTGTACAATACACCGGGCACGGATATCCTTTCTGCTATTATTCAGAAAAAGACCGGGCAGCGGGTTACAGAATATCTGAAGCCGCGGCTTTTTGACCCGCTTGGTATTCAGGAAGTGAAATGCGCGCGTCTTCCGGATGCGATGGGAACCGAACATGGCGGCGGCGGTATGAAGATGAAGCTGGAAGACATGGCGGCATTTACGCAGTTCATGCTGGAGGATGGCTCATGGAATGGCAGGAAGCTGCTTTCTGACTAGTATTTCTCACGCGCCGGAGTAAAGCAGATTGAAACACTTGGCGACTCAGCAAATCACAGCGGCGAATGGGCGAACGGCTACGGATACCAGTGCTGGATCGGCACACCGGAAGGTTCCTTCCGGGCAGACGGTGCATATGGGCAGTTCGGTCTGGTGTATCCTTCGCTTGATATGGCTGTTATCATTAACTCCGCAACCGAACAGACACAGACACTGATGGATGCGGTGAACCGGAATTTACTGCCGTATGTGGAAAATGAAATGGTTCAGCTTCCTTCAAATCTGTCTCTGATACCGTTTGGCTCCTGCCGGAACCCCCTGTTTGAAGAAGAACTGCAGAATTCTGTATATGTTTCTGAAACAGCGGAAGGGATGTGCGGAATTGCACAGCTGGCCGGGGGAGCAGGACTGTTTGGCTTTGATCCGGAAAAGAAGATCACAGAACTGTCATTTGGCTTTTCAGATGATGTGATTCAGATCATCTTTACAGAGAATGGCATACGAAATGTACTGCCATGTGCCCGTGACCGTTCGTTTATCTGTACGGAAATAGACGGAATCACATATGCGGCGGCAGCCGGATGGCGGAGCCTGCGGAGGCTGGAAGCTGAGATCCGGCGCAGGGATGCGATCAGCGGTGTCAGACTGCTCTTCACATTCAGAGATGATCAGCTTTCCATTGAGGCGGATGAGACGCTGATGACGGATTCCGGGCTTGGCATGACGGACCGGAGGCTGCCTGTGTTTATCCGGATGCCTGTGATAAAGTGAGCAGCTGACTTACAGGAAAAGGAAAGGAAAAGACAGCGCTATGGCGTTTGATTATAAAAAAGAATACAGGGAATTCTATATGCCGAAGAGCACCCCGTCGATTGTAACGGTTCCGCGTATGAATTACATCGCTGTTCGCGGACAGGGTGATCCGAATCTGGAAGACGGGGAATACAAACAGGCGATCGGGTTGCTTTATGGTGCCGCATATACCATCAAAATGAGCAGGAAGGGCGAACATCAGATCGACGGTTATTTTGATTTTGTGGTTCCGCCGCTGGAGGGTTTCTGGTGGCAGGATGGAGTGAATGGCGTCGACTATCGCCATAAGGAAAACTTCAGGTGGATTTCTGTTATTCGTCTGCCGGATTTTGTGACAGAAGAAGATCTTGAATGGGCCGTGAAAGAAGCGGAAAAAAAGAAGAAACAGGACTTTTCCGGAGTGGAATTTCTGACTTATGACGAAGGTCTGTGCGTTCAGTGCATGCATATCGGGCCGTATGATGACGAACCTGCAACGGTGGCGCTGATGCATGAATATATGGAGAAGATGGGCTGTGTTCTGGATATTACAGATCAGCGTCTGCATCACGAGATTTATCTGAGCGATGCCAGAAAGACGGCTCCGGAAAAGCTGAAAACTGTGATCCGGCATCCGGTCAGAAAGGAATAGAATATGGCTTCAGACAAAGAATATCGTGATTTCATTCTGGAACAGCTTTCTGAACTGGAGGATGTTTCCTGCAAGGCGATGATGGGAGAATATATTCTCTATTATCGCGGCAAAGTGATCGGCGGCATATATGATAACCGTTTTCTGGTGAAGCCTGTGAAATCGGCTCTGACCATGATGCCGGAAGCTGCCAGAGAATTGCCGTATGAAGGCGCAAAGGAAATGCTGATGGTTGAAAATGTGGAGAACAGGGGTTTTCTCCGTGAACTGGTAACTGCCATGTATGACGAGCTGCCTGCTTCGAAACAGAAAGCGAAACGGATGAAAGGAACTCATTCATGAAGGCACAGTTTCCGTTTGGAGAATATGTTCATCCTCTGGTGCAGAAAGACCAGTCGCCGAAAAAGATTTTTGTGCTTGGTGTGTATGCCAGTGCGGTTCATGCAAGATGGAAAAAGAACGGCAATGTTATCTGCCAGGCGCTGGCAGTTGCGAGTGAGCCGGAAATCTTCTGGGATGGAAATCCGGCTGAAGCAGAGGCGATCATCAGCCGCATACATGTTCCGGAAGCGCTTGGAACACTGGAGCCTGCAGGAAGGCAGCTCAACGGTCCGTCCGCAAAGGTTCTTGATGATCACATCCTGGCGCCGCTTGGCTTTTCCCGGAATGACGCATGGCTCTGTGACTGTCTGCCGGAGACAAAGCTGAATCCGGGGCAGGTCAGGGTAATTCAGGAGAAATACAACCCGTGCATAGAAATCTGTGCTCTGAATGAAGTTACCATTCCGAAACGGCCGTCTGTGTTCTGTGATGCGAAACGGGCAGAGGAAATTGCAGATGAGATAATGCGCTCGAAGGCCGGTCTGCTTGTTCTGCTGGGAGATATTCCGATTGCACAGTTTCTGAAACGGGTTTCTGACGTATCATACGGTACGCTTCAGGAATATACCGACCGGTATGGTTACGGAAACTGCTCGGAAGCTGAGATCTGCGGAAGAAAAATGGCTGTACTGCCGCTTGCTCATCCGCGCCAGATCGGTGCGCTTGGAGCGCACAGTGAGAAATGGCACAGAGCGCATGCGGAATGGGAGCGGAAACAGGAACGGAGATTACCTGTCGAAGCGCCGGTAAGCACAGAGATCAGATGACCGGCGCATTCTGTATGTGACAGGCCTGGCTTGCGGGCAGAAAGAAAGCAGGGGTGTGTATGAACGCCGTCTTGAAAAAGAAATGGGTCTGGGTTGTGATTGCGGCGGGAATTCTGACAGCACTGGTTCCGGCCGGGCTGATCAGAATCATACTGTTTAGCTCAGTTGCAGCAAAGCCGGAAGTCCATGAAGATATCGCAAATTATGAAACATACATGTCGTTTTCATCTGACGGGCAGGACACGCTGTGGCATAAATGGGGAATGGATGAGCGCATCTGGCCGCGTACGATAACGGACGTATCATACGCTGCTGATTATAAGATGGTTTACTACAACCCTTGGGATGCGCAGTATCTCGGATATCTTGTGATGGATTATCCGGACGAAGCGTATGCGGCTGAGGCAGCCCGGCTGAGAAAATATCCTTCAACGGATTATGTCGGCTATTACAGCGTGACGGAAGAACAGACATATGAACTGCTCGCTGTGTATGCGGACAGGTATCACGGATTTGTATATGCCCTGACGGACGGTAAAAACAGGATCATCTACGCGGAGGAAATCTTCTGCAACTATTACATGGATCTTGATTATCCGGCGTATATCCCGAAAGACTTCCTTCTGGACGGGTTTAATGCGGCGGAAGATAACCCTTACAGAAAGCAGATGATGAATGAGTGACAGTGTAGTCGGCTGATAATGGGTAATGCAATCTGTTTCTGCCATAAAAGAACCCACTGAAGCAGGTTATACCGGAGCGTAAGATCATTTTTTCTTATTTTCCGGGATTGTGCGAATAACATACCAATTCTCTGACTGATAACTCTACAATAATGCTGTAAACTGCCCGGCGGAATACTGAAAGGAGAGAGGCAATTCCTCCCATGGATGAGACGATGGGCTTCCTTGCCTTATGAACGATATGAGAAAGACGGTAATGATTGAACTTGTGCTGAGTGCTGTTCTGTTAATGACAGGCCTTTTCGGCTGCAGAACGGCTCGCCCCTCTGCCGGTGATGATCAGTCCACTGATATGATGTACAGCGATTCTGCATCTGATGCAAAGATCCTGGTATATGTGCTGGATCAGAAAGCTTATACCCTGGATTACGGGTATGAGATCAATTATTACGGAGAGCCGCTGCGGGAAGGCGGTTTCTACGAAATCATCGCAGATGTCACCTATCTGAACGGAGGCGTTGCAGGTTATGTGAATTACCCGAAGATTTCATCCATAAAAAGTTATGAGGAAGTCTCTCCCCTGAATCTCGGTCTGCCTTCGATCCGGGAAAACATCTACGGGCTGAGTCTGATCGGTGATTATGCGGATGCGGATGTATTCCTGAATGAATACCGGAAGATGGCAGTATGGAAAGACGGCAGCTGGATTTACCGCTATGACAGATCAAAGAAGGAAGAAGACGGAACTGTAATCTGTTACCGGAATGATGTGAGCGAAGAAGAGATCAATGCGGGCAGGGAGGAAGGCATTCTGCTGTGTGAGAACTATTTTGTACTGCCGCAGACAGATTGAAGCCGGAAGAAGAAAACAGTACGGGGAGCGGGAATGAAGGAATTCACAGGTACAGCGATGGGGATTTAAGGCTGACATGCGTATGATATAATGCTGTATACATCTGAACCGCCTGCTTCTGAAAATGAGCTGACTCGTGTAGAAATGGAATTTGCGGAGGAAGCGGAACGCATTATGAAAAAAACATGGATCATTATAGTTAATGTACTCATTATGATCGCACTGCTGACCTTCGTGGTTCTGTATTCCCAGTATACGAACAGGAATGCGACACAAAGGCATATAGAGCATTTTGAAAATACGACCATTACCATGGAACATGTCACCGAGAATTATCTCGAAGGCGAACAGCGCATCTGTGATGTCTGGGCACGCTATATCAGCAGTAAGGACATGTCCATTGAAGATGCGATTTCTTTTATCCGGATTTCGCATGTTTTGCGGAATGCCGCCGCGCATATTGTGTTTCCTGATACACTGTCCGGTTTATCTACGAGAGCGAAACGGGATGATTCTGATGATTATTCTGTCTCTTATGCCCGGACGGGTCTTCTGGATGATGTGAGCTGGATTCATAGGATAGGGGAATCCATCAATATTTCCCGCGCTTATACAAATCCGGTCAATGGTGAGCAGTCGATTGCCTTCTGCAATTCCACCACCGTTCATGATTCCGAAACCGGCAAGCCCCGGGAGGCAATATTACTGCGGGTGCTGCCGCTGTCAGAACTGGAACAGAAGTGGGTTTTTCCCCAGGAAGAATTCAGAAATGCCGAGCTTTCCATGATCGACGCAGACGGCGATTATACCATTAAGGGCCATTCGTTCAAGAACTCCAGTTTCTTTGAGTTTTATCGATCTTACAACAAGGCAGATCCTGCAACTGCACAGGAGCTGTTTGACCGGATCACTTCATCGACCGGTTCGGTTGTCATGAACAACTCCCGCGGGGAAGAATGCATCCTTGCATTTACGCCGATTGCGGCAGCCGGTGGATGGACATTTCTCAATTTCATGCCGATGAAAGATCTGATCGTCAATAACGAAAACTGGATTCTGATCGGTTTTGTCTCCGTAAGCCTTCTTTTGCTGTTTGTGTTTGATCTGACTGTAATGATTCTGTTTAATAAGAAACTTCAGGCAACCGCCAGAGAAGCAGCGGCCGCAAACAAAGCGAAAACTGATTTCCTTTCGGCAATGTCACATGATATCCGTACGCCGATGAATGCGATCATCGGCCTCACAGCACTCGCGGAAAAGAATCCCGGAGATACGGTATCGGTGAGCGAACATCTGCGGAAAATATCGATGGCCAGCAATCATCTGCTCACGCTGATCAATGATATTCTGGATATTTCCAAAGTTGAAAGCGGAAGACTGAGCCTCAGCCCGCTGACCTTCTCCATCGTTGAAACGGTGGAGAATCTCGTGAACCTGTCACAGCCGATGGTCAAGGAAAAGAATATCGAATTCAATTTCCGTATCAGTCAGATGACAACAGAGTATTTTTATGCCGATCAGCTGAGGCTGAATCAGATCTATATCAATCTTCTTTCCAACGCCATCAAATACACAGAGCCCGGCGGACATGTCAGTGTGGATATGTGGGAGGAGGAATCCGGCAAACCCGGATGTGTCAGACTGGTTTATCGGGTTTCGGATTCCGGCATCGGAATGAGTCCGGAATTTATGGAAACCATGTATCAGCCCTTTTCCCGTCAGACAGACAGCCGTGTCAACAGCATTCAGGGGACCGGTCTCGGATTGGCAATCACAAAGCAGATGGTTGATCTGATGGGAGGAACCATTGACTGCCGGAGCAGACAGGGAGAAGGAACGACATTTACCGTAAAACTTGATCTTCCGGCGGCGGAGCGGCAAAGAGATGATATGGTGCTTGATCCGATGGATGTTCTGGTCATTGATGACGATGAGATTCTTCTGGAAACGGCAGCAGCCACTCTGGAGTCGCTGGGCGTAACAGCAGATAAGGCTGGAAGCGGAAAAGAAGCGCTTGAAATGATCCGGCAGAGGCATGAGTCAGGGAAGGATTACAATCTTGTGATTCTGGACTGGAAGATGCCCGATCCGGACGGAATCAAAACAGCCGGTATGATCCGCCGTGAAGCAGGAGACGCGATTCCGATTCTGATGACTTCCGCTTATGACTGGTCAGATATCGAGGATCAGGCGAAGGAAGCCGGTGTAAATGAGTTTGTCAGTAAGCCGCTCTTCCGTTCCAGGCTGTATGATAAAATCAACAGAATGCTCGGAAACGAAACAAAATCTGCTGAGCCGGAGAATGACTATTCCGATCTGCAGGGAATGAACATTCTGATTGCGGAAGACAATGACGTCAACTGGGAGATTATTTCCGCAATGCTCGATATGTTCGGGATCCGGACAGAACGTGCCGAAAACGGACGCATCTGTGTGGATAAAATAAAGGAAGCGGAAGAAGGCGCATATGACCTTGTCTTTATGGATATACATATGCCGGAAATGAATGGCCTTGATGCGACAAGAATGATCCGTAAACTGGATGATCCATGGGCATCTTCCATTCCGATCATCGCCATGACGGCGGATGCATTCTCAGAAAATGTCACGGAGTGTCTGAATGCCGGTATGAACGGGCATATCGCAAAACCGATCGATATTAAACTTGTGATCAAAGAGATTCGCAGAATCAGGGAGAAAAAATCATGAGGAAACTGCTCTGCACCATTTTACTCATCGGTATGTTTGTATCGCTGAGTGCCTGCTCCGGCAAACCGCAGGAAGAAGCTGCGGCCGGATTCAAGCCTGCGCTCGATACAGAGGCAGACTGCAGAATTACCGTAGCCGGAAGCTATGACAACTTCGAAGCGCTGGAAGCAGCGTTTGACCGATTCAACAAATTCTATCCGAATGTGCAGCTGAAATATGTCAAGCTTGATGACTATAACAATATGCTGGCAACCGTGCTGGAAGGAAATGATAAGCCGAATATTTTCTTCTCCTATGCATGGATGATCGGAAACGAAAAGTACGAACCGGTATTTGCGCAGATGGAGGATCTTTCGGATTCTGCCCTGAAGCAGAACCTGGGATGTATCCGTTCCGGTCTGATCAACCATGATGCGGAAGGACGCGTTCTGCTGGTTCCGATATTCTCAAGAACCTATGGCATGCTTGTGAATAACGATCTGTTTGAAAAAGAAGGTCTCAGTATTCCGACCACATGGACGGAGCTGATGGATGTGTGCGATGCCTTCCGGCAGAAGGGGTATGTCAGCCCGATGATGGGCTACAGCCTCAAATCATCCAGCTGTTTCATGAATACGATTGCCTATCCGCTGTTTACCACCACGCTTGCGAAGAATCCGGAAGCACTTTCGCTTGCCAATAAACTGGATCCGTCTGCGGGAGAATATTTGCGTCCGGCATTGAATACGGTGGAACAGCTGATTCAGAACGGCTGTATTGATCTGACGGAATGCGACAAGATTGAAGACAATTATACCCAGGTGATCCTTCGCTTTTTTGAAGGCGATGTGCCGATGATGATCTGTACAGCGGATACCGTATCCGGAACAAAGAAACGGGAGAGCCAGTCTGAGGCATTTTCAGGCTCACCGTTCAATTACACATTTGTCCCGATTCCTCTGACCGAAGAGGGCGGATATTTTATCGACAGTCCTTCCGTGCAGTTTTCTGTAAACAAGAACTGTGATGATCTGGATATGACGAACGAATTCATGCGGTTTCTGATTTCCATTGAGGAACTGAATGAGATGGCTTCTGTGAAGCGGCTGTTATCACCGACTTCAGACCTGTCGCTTGATTCGGTCTATGCGCCGTTCGGAAAGGTGCCCGCAGACCGTATTATTTCGCCGGAAGTGCTCGGCATTACAGATCCGCTCACGGTTCAGGTTCGTCTGGCATCGTTTGCGGTCGGAAAAGGCGAACTCACAGTGGATGAAGCTGTCGCAAAGTACGGAAGCTTTGAGTAATCCGGCTGTCTGAGCGGATACTGAAACGGATGGAATGACAGTGCTCCAGAGGTTATGAGATTCTTCATTTGTAAGATTCTTGTTTGTATGATTCTTAAGAGGAGAAGCCGGACTTCTCCTTTTTTCGTTCTCTTTTGGAGGTCCTCCTGTAAATCAGCTCTGTGTTTCTGATTGATTTTCCGCTGCAGGAGGGTATAATTAACTAAGAAGTTAGTAATTGCTAACTATCGGAAAAGAGAATGTGTCCATGATTAAAACAACAGTAAAAATAGACGGTATGATGTGCGGAATGTGTGAGGCACATATCTGTGATACGATCCGGAAAGCGGTTCCCGGGGCAACGAAAGTTACTGCATCCGTATCCGGGAAAAAAGCTTCTTTCCTGACAGATGCACAGGTTGATAATGACAGCCTGAAGGCTGCCATCGATGCCACGGGTTATACCTGTCTTGGAATTGAATCGGTTCCTTATGAAACACGGGGCCTGTTTCATTGGAGATGAAGTAAGCAGAACGCATACAGGCCGGAAAGTGAGGGGCTATGTTTATGACATTGCTGCTATCTCTGATCCTGATTCTTGCACTGTGCCTGCTGATTTACGCCGCGGTCGGGCTGATTCAGGACAGAAGGCTTTTTACAACAGCGCCAGCAGATATCCAGGCAGCGGCGACAGATCATGCGGAACGCTTCAAAGGGGCGCATGTGCTTGGCTGGAAGCTGGCTGCGGTCAGTATTCTTGCGATGATACTTGCGTTTCTTTACGGCGGATATGACGGAATTCAGAATGGATTTACGTTTTCTCAGCATTTCATCCGGTTCGCTGTAATGCTTTATCTCTGGAAGGCGTTTGATATCATCTGTCTGGACTGGCTGCTTCTGACGAAATCACATTTCTTTCAGCACTTCTATCCGGAGACCGAAGGCTGCGAAGGCTATCACCAGTTCGGGTTCAATCGGAACGAACAGCTTGCCCGCATCATTCTGTTTCCGTTTGCGGCAGCCCTGATGGCATCAATTGCATGTCGGATTGGAGGGGGAATATGACAGCAGGAAGCAGAATCATGAAAAAGAAGACTGCGATCAGAGCGGAAATGGACAGGCATATGCCGAAGGCGCAGAGCGACGCCCTGTGGCAGAAGGCAACGGAGAAGCTGGATGCATATCTGATGCGTTACAGCTCACTGAGCAGGGGCGTGCATATGCATACAGACAGCAGAATCTTCCCCTCCGCGGCCATTTATCTGACGCTGAAAGATGCGGTTGGACAGACGGAGGCCTGTCAGATCATCAGGGACGCTGCTGTTCAGACCTGCAGACCGATCGAACAGAAGCTGCAGAAACTGATGAAGCTGCCGGGCATGCGGAGTCTGTTTCTCAAAGCGTGGGATCCGATCACAAAGAGGGTGTTCGGTGCAGGAAACGGGTTTGTGAATGTGTTTTATCCGAAGAAAGCGGGTGAATACCGGATGGATATCACCGCGTGTCCGTACTGCAGGTATTTTTCGGAGCTGGGCTGCCCGGAGCTGACTGAAATCTTCTGTGATAATGACGAACGGATTTACGGTCATCTTCCAGGTTTCGTCTTTGAGCGAAGCGGAACGCTCGGCAAGGGGGCAGAGCGCTGCGACTTCTGTCTCCGCAAAATCTGAAGGTATCGCAGACAGAGCTTATGATGCCTCTGAAAAACAGATGAACCCGAAGGCTGAAGCACGTTTCCGTAAAAAGCTGCAGAGGCAGAAAGTCTCAGGGAATGCGGGAGTCCGTTGCGGAAACAATCAGAGAAACGAATAGCTGAAATAAAAAAACACGTTCCGGGTTTTATCAACCGGGACGTGTTCCGTTTTCAGATTCGATGCAGCGTCAGCACCACGGTTCCTCCGTTTTTCTGCATGCAGATGTCTTTATCAGAACGATCTGTGCAGTCTGCGGGGAGTTTCAGAAGCTGTACATGCCAGGCGAATTCTTCACCTCTGAACACGGCTGTTCCGTTTTCATCGGTTGTTACGGCATTGCATTGCATGTCACTGCAGAAACCGACACTGACGCCCGGCACAGGTGTTCCGTTCTGATCATTCACCTGTACGGTATAAACCTGCATGTTCTGTGGCTTTTCCGCAGCTGGTACAGGTGTACCTTCAAGCAGGGCATCCAGCTTCTGCTTCAGCACATCCGGCCGCTTCCCGATTACCGGCAGACCCATAATGGTTCCGTTTCTGTCTGCGAAGTAGGCAGTCGGTGTACCCTGAAAGATAAACGTGCGTTCAAAGGACTCGGATTTTGCGAACGTCAGGAAGGAATATGGGCTGGTAAGCTCCTTTGCCTTGGCCTTCAGCTCTGCATTGTCGGCGTCATTGCATACAGTGACGACCTGTACGCCGCGGTCTCTGTAAGTCTTATGAATCGCATCGAGCTCCGGAAACTCTTCGATGCAGAAATGACACCACGTATTCCAGATATCAATTATCGTGATATCTGCTTTTTCAAACAGTTCTCCGGAAGTGAGCTTCTCCCCATCAAGGGTTTCCACCTCAAACGAGACTGCAGTGCCCGGAGGAGTGCAGCTTCCTTCAATGCTCTGCGGTTTCAGGATAAACCATTGCGGATTGTTCCGCAGCGAATCGATCAGACGAAAATATTCTTCCTTCATTTCCGGCGGGAAGGCATCGATCTTTTTCCGGCTGTCTTCCCGGTTCAGATCAGGGGTAATCAGATAATACTCATAGTCTTCAATGGAACCGATGCGGACCGGTTCCGGAAAGCGGTTCTTTCCATCCGGGTTGATCAGTTTCATCGCAGATTCCAGCGTTTTTGTTTTGCCGAACCCGAGCACATTGAACAGCGTGACACCGGATGACAGAAGTTCGAGCGCTTTTTTCTGTGCTTCCTCATCGGGCGTTTCTCCTGGCGGAACCATATTGCTGATTTCGGCCATCTCCGATTTTGTTCTGGGAAAATACATCATCATTGCCATAGCGGTTTCCGAACCGGTATCCAGCTCGCCGAAATCAAATAATGAAGCGAGCTCACCGAGGATTGAATCCGGTGACTCCGGGAGTTCCAGAATCACACCGCTTTTTTCGAATCTGAACACTGTTTTCTCTTCTGCCATGAAATAAATCCTCCTTTGCTGATTTCTGAGATCTGAAAGCTGTTCCTGTATGACGGGCATCTTCGCTGTAATATCAATTTTATGTGATTCACCGCGATTGAACAATTCTTCCTGTGCTGCATGTCAGATCAGGATGTTTATCGCCTTTACATCGTCGGGGTCCATCAGGTGCTGAACTGCATTTCTGCGTGTGAAGTGAAGCGTCTTCTATACGAGCGCATTTAAAAAGAGTGAAGCATATGCCCTGCAGAAATGACAGATGAATCACACTTTTTTTAAACCTTCAAAGAGTCGCTGGCAAAGAGTCGCTGGGGAATATTCCGGAACGTATATTCAGAGCTTGAAAAGTATGGAAGCGAAGAACCTGAATCCGGATCTTATTTTTGGAAACGCAGGGCGGAAAACTCGAGTGTTTCCGTTTTGGATAGTTCACTTGGGGTATTTGAGTTTCAGCTCATTCACGGCGAATGCGGTTTTCTGAAGGCTGATCAGATATTCATTAGTTGTTTTATAGCATTCTGAAAGCATATCTACCATATCTGCGGGACCGATGACTTCGCCGGAGGTAATTTTTTTGATGAACGCATCAAGGCGCTTGTTCAGGTCAGCAAGATTATCTTTTGCCAGAAAAAAACCGCCCAGCACCTCAATGTACCTGTTATAACCATATGACATGGAGAAACGGTCTTCATACTGCAGAAGAATTTCATATAGTTCTTTCAATGCGCCGTTTTTATTGGTTTCTGTATTCTGAAGTGCTTTTTCAATGTTGCTGTGAAATCTGCCCAGCAACATACCTGCCAGCTGAAGCTGCCCGTTCGACCAGGATGAAGGATTATCCGGTGACATCTTTCTGACATGTGGATAGACCGTGGATACCCCATTGCTGAATGATTCGAAATCATCATATAACGAGTCGATTGAACTGAGTTTGTTCAGAATGCTGTGGATCCCTTTCTTCCGTTCTTCCTCTTCTTTCGTTTCCCGTGAGGATCGGCGGTATTCCATGACTGCGATATAGGTTGCTGCGATCGTAAGAATCAGGCTCAGAATATCTGCGATAGTGAATGATGGATCAAACATAAAAATCTCCTCATACCCTATTATAATGCGGTGGATGCATAAATGATCCTACGATAATCCCCAAAAGTAGGTCTATTAATTTTGGCGCATGAAAACAGGTAATCTTGTATCATGCGTTTTTTCATATCGGCAGAAGCCTCAGATATGAATTGTGCTGGCACGGAACTGTTCCAGTTTGAAACTCGTCG
>JAFYGX010000107.1 GCA_017543025.1 Solobacterium sp. | reverse complement strand
TTTCTATGGATAATATTAATGCTAAAAAATGTAAAGGAAATTTTGATAATAATACTGCAATTAATGTAACTCCTTCACTTTCTACGGACAACAATAATATTAAAAATTAGAAACTCTTTCTATCTCAATTGAAACAGTTTTTTACGGACCCGGACTGGAATGCGCTTATGAGTATGACTGATGAAACAGCGATCATCCGACTGATCACACTTGCACCGGAGCGAAGTGGCAGCGAACAGTTTATCAGACAGGCGTCCAAAGCCGGTATCAGGATCTCTATCGGGCATACAGACGCGACAGCAGCAATGGTCCATACGGCAGGAGACTGGGGAGCAGATCATATAACACATACTTTTAACGCACAGACGCCGATTCACCATCGCGAGCCGGGTGTTCCGGGTGCCGCTTTGACGGATGAACGATTTTACTGTGAAATGATCTGCGACGGGAAGCATCTTCACGATGATATTGTCCGGATGTTAATTCTGTGCAAAGGCGCGAAAAGGGCTGTTGCCATTACGGACGCCATGGAGGCGGCCGGAATGCCGGACGGGGAATACAGCCTTGGCGGGCAGACGGTTTATGTAAAAGACGGTGCAGCGCGTCTGAAAGACGGTACGCTTGCTGGTTCAGTGCTTACGATGCCGCAGGCTCTGTATAACCTGATTCACAGGTACGGAACCAATCCGCTTGACGCCTGTGTCATGTGTATATCCACTCCGGCCAGATCGATCGGAGAAAACGTCGCAGGCCATATGGTTCCCGGAAGCCCCGGCGTACTGACGAGATGGAGTCCGGAATGGCAGATGAAAAGCGTGATTACAGAAACCGGTGAAATTTGCCAACAGATTCACTGAATGATATAATCTCAACCAACAAAGAGAGGTGAGATCCTCATGCACAGCATGACGGGATGCGGCAGCGGAAAAGTACTTCGGGACGGATGGGAAGTTACGGTTGATCTGAAGACGGTCAATCATCGTTTCCTTGATATCGGGATGAGGCTTCCGCGTAATTTATCATTTCTGGAACAGAGGGTCCGTGAATGCCTTGGGCACAAAATCAGCAGAGGTCATGCGGATGTCTTTCTGACTGTCAAACGGACAGACGATTCTGCTTTGGATGTTGAATGTGACGCGGAGCTTGCATCCCGATATCTGGCCGCAGCCGTTCAGCTTGCAAATGAAACAGGCGTTGACAACGATTTGACAGTCACTCGTCTGATGAAGATGGAAGGCGTTCTGACCCTGAATGAGTGTGAAATGGATGAAGAACTGGTTTCTTCGATCTGCGCAGAAGCAACGACGATTGCAGCAGAACAGCTGGTACAGATGCGTGAACGGGAAGGAACGCATCTGAAGGAAGATTTGAAATATCATCTGGACGCTGCTGACAGTTTAAGAGAGAAAATTCTGATCCGGGCACCGAAGGTAGTTGACGAATACAGAGAAAAACTGGAAAACCGGCTGAAAAACCTGCTGACCGATACGGTAGAACCGCAGCGGCTTGCCCAGGAAGTTGCAATCATCGCAGACCGCTGTGCCATTGACGAAGAATTATCCCGCCTGGACAGCCACATCCGGCAGATGCGCAAGTATCTTGAGAGCGAAGGAGAAATCGGCAAAAAAATGGATTTCCTGATTCAGGAAATGAACCGTGAAGCGAATACGATCGGTTCCAAAGCTTCAGATGCCGCCATTGCTCAGCATGTAGTGGATCTGAAAAGCGAGATTGAAAAACTGCGTGAACAGATTCAGAACGTGGAGTGACGCTTATGAAGCTCGTGAATATCGGATACGGCAACATGCTCGCAACAGACAGGCTGGTGGCTGTTGTGTCACCTGATGCGGCACCGATCCGCAGAATGATCCAGGACGCGAGGGATTCCGGAAGAGTTATTGACGCGACCTGTGGCCATAAGACACGCGCTGTAATTGTAACCGACTCCGAACATGTTATTCTTTCACCGCTGCTGCCTGAAACAGTCGC
>JAFYGX010000106.1 GCA_017543025.1 Solobacterium sp. | reverse complement strand
GTGCCGCAGGGGATCACGATCTGCCGCACGCTGACGGTGACACGGGAAGTCAACGGCTGTGAATTGACTCCGGGGGCTATCACGAAGGCGGCCGGGGCAATGGAGCTTCTTGGAAAGATCGGTGCAGATCCGTCAGACACATATGCCTTCGGGGATTCGGAAAATGATATTGAAATTCTGCAGGCGGTGCATACCGGTGTTGCAATGGGCAATTCTTCCAGGGAAGCGCTCGAAGCGGCGGACTATGTCTGCCCGGATATTGAAGAAGACGGAATTTACCGTGCACTTGAACATTTCGGCCTGATCTGAAGGCCGGCGGAAGAGATACCGCAGACTGATATAATGAGGGATCCTGTAAAGGATCCCTTAAAATTGCCTGATCTTATATAAATACAGGTCGGATATGGAAATTAAGATTCTGAACAATGAGTGGCCGGCATATGTGGCGGGACCATGAATGAGAAAGAAGGAGAGCGGAGATACCACGATACGCTGCAGCACGCTTCGAACCCTGTCAGGAGAAATGATCTTCCGGTTCTCTGTTCATTACTGCATGAAAAATAATCAGCGACAGTAAAGCGGTCAGAACATCAGCAGCAGGCTGCGCCAGCAGGATTCCTGTAAGGCCGAACGCGGATGAAAGCAGTGGAAGCAGAATTGCAAAGATGATTCCCTGCCTGCAGATAGAGACCGCAAACGCCCCGCCTGCCTGCCCGACAGACTGAAATATGCATGTGGATACCAGACAGATCACCATAAAGATCAGACTTGATGCCATATATCTCAGCATCCTGACGGCGATTTCATAAACCGGCTGGGATGAAGTCATGATGCGCATCAGCAGGGGAGCTAGGAGAATCAGTACCGCAGTAAACAGCAGGGCAAGGCATATCTCAAAGATATATTCACAGCGGATGATTTCACGAAGCCGCTTTTTATTTCCGCTGCCATAACTGTAGCCGATGATCGGCTGACCGCCGAAAGCAAATCCCATCAGCACCATAGTCGCGATCATGAATGCGCGGGAAGCGATGCCGTAGCCGGCAATGCTTTCGTTGCCATAGGCAGTCAGCTGACGGTTGGTGAGCATTACAGCAAGTGACTGAACAAGATTTGTCACGCAGGCCGGAATGCCGATCCGAAATATCTCCAGCAGATCGGATCCCCGATAATGAAGATAGCTTGGATGAAGAACGACGACTTCTGTTTTTGAATTCATCACCCAGGCGAAATAAAGCGCTTCAGTCAGATAGGCAAGAAAGGTTGCCAGTGCCGCTCCTGCAGCACCAAGATTGAGCCCGAAGATCAGCAGGGGATCCAGAATCATGTTGCATACCGAACCGATTGCTCCGCCGGTAAAGGACTCTCTGACCTTTCCTTCCGAACGAAGGATATTGATCGGAACAAAACAGAAAACAACAAACGGAGCAGCGGCACAGATCCATCCAAGATAAGATGATGCCGATGCGAATGTGCTTTCATCTGATCCAAGAAGCTGAAGAGCAGGCCTTTTGAACAGGAGAAGAAGGACGCCGACCGCTAAGCCGCAGAGCAGTCCCGCCCAGGCGCTCAGCACACTGACTTCTCTGGCATGTTCTTTTTTTTGCGCTCCCAGCAGCCTTGAAACTGCAGAACTGCCGCCGAGGCCGAAGATATCGCCAAGTGCAATCAGCATGGTGAAGATCGGCGTGCAGAGAGAAACTCCTGCAATCAGTTCTGTTTTTCCTGTCAGAGATATGAAATAGATATCAACCAGGTTGTAAATAAGTGAAATCAGCATCCCTGCTACCACCGGCAGGGACATTTTCAGATAGGAACGGAAGACCGGTGCTTCACCAAGATAATCCATGCTTTTTTTCTCTGACATGATGTTTCCTCACTTCTGCGCAAGCTTACGCATACAATCGACAACCACTGCACCGAAGCGTTTCATCGATTCCTCGTCATAGCAGCATTTATTGTAATTGATGAACATGATCAGCTTGTTTTCCTTCACAGCGGGGTAAAGAACGCATTCCACTGCCGCCGGAGAAGTTAGCCGGTAATCCCACATATTGATATCGCGGCAGCCCTGGGTCACAGCGGTATTGATCTCGATTCCGTCCTCACAGATCATGTTTATGGTCTCCGACTCATTGGGAGAATTGTCATAAAGGGCGAAGGAAAGATCGCTGTTTTCGATGTTCTCCGCAATCTGTGCATTGACTTCCTTCATCAGCTCCATATCCGGACGGCTGAAATCCACTGCAATCGGAAGGGCACTCATCGTGATGCCGATGATGTTCTGTTTCCATTTCTCATCACGGCCGTTGTAGGTCCACTGAACCTGAACCTTATCGGAATGATTGTATTCCTTCATGGCCAGAAGCCCGGCAGCACTGAACAGCATGCTTAAACTGATGTTCTTTCCCTGAAGTGCTTCCATCAGCTCACGGTATGTATAGTCAAAGGAAACAGTCAGAATATGTATCCTGTTTTCCCTGCTTTTATGATCCCTGTGCGGCATCCGGTCAAAGGAGGGCAGGTTATACTTATGCATCATCTGCTCGATCACCTGATCTTTCCCTTTTCGGTTTGCGGAGAGTTCATTCTTCCGGAGATATTCGAGAAACATATCTTTATCCGGTGCTTCTCCATGGAGAACGCGGATGATGTTTTTCATCACCAGGCCCAGACTTGTGCCGTCAATGATGCTGTGATGGAAATCCATGAAAAGATATACGCTGGTCTCGGTAACATAAATTGCGCATCGGTAAAGCAGGGAATTGATTACCCTGTGCGGTTTCAGCAGATACGGAAAGATATCGGTTTCGAATTCCCTTTCAGTCGTTGATATGATTTCCACCGGCTGAATCCGTTCAGGTTCATACCGCTGTACAAATCCGTTATCTGTAAATGTGAAAACCATTCCGAAAATGGAAAAATGACGGATGATCCTGTCCACTGCATTCTTCAGATCCGCAGGATCGATCTCGGAACGCGGCATCACTTTAAGCGACGGCACATTAGGTCCGTCTCCTTTTGGCGTATAGAGCTGATAATCCACATAATACCGCTGATACGGCAGAAGCTGAAATTCACTCTTACTGCTGATCCGGGCGGAAAGATCTGCCAGCTGCGCTTTTTTCTCCTCTACTGCTTTTGCAATCTTGTGCGGTGTCTTCAGAGAGAAGATATCCTTTGCCTCAATGTCAAGATCGTTCAGCAGCGCAAGTACCTGCATCGCAAGCAGGGAGGTTCCGCCGCTCGCAAAGAATTCCGCATCCGGTTCGACAGACGAAAGCCCCAGCACACTGGCATAGGCGTCACATATGCGCTGTTCCACAGTTTCTTCTGCCTGCGCTTTTTTATCCTGTACTGCTTTCGCAATCTTGTGCGGTGTCTTCAGAGAGAAGATATCCTTTGCCTCAATGTCAAGATCGTTAAGAAGTGCAAGTACCTGCATCGCAAGCAGGGAGGTTCCGCCGCTCGCAAAGAATTCCGCATCCGGTTCGACAGACGAAAGCCCCAGCACACTGGCATAGGCGTCACATATGCGCTGAATCAGTTCATCTGTCCGGGTGCTGCTGATCCGGCTGATTCCCGCTTTTTCTTTTATGATGTTTTCTATTTCTGCCGTCCTTGTTCTCAGCAGCGGATAGTCAGTCTTGTTCCGGCTGTTTCGCGGCATTTTCTCCAGATGAACAAAGAAGTCGGGAACCATGTAATCTGCCAGGTGCCTGTTTGCGTATTCTCTGAGTTCCTCCGGATCATATTTCCTGCCTGTGTAGTAAAAGACAAGATGTTCGGCGTTATGGAGTTCCGTTTTAACGGAGCAGGCTTCTGATATTTCCGCATATCGGCGCATCACATTGTCTATTTCCCGCAGTTCCACGCGCTGTCCCCGGATTTTGACCATTCTGTCTTTTCTGCCGCGAAAAAGGAAGCTTCCATCCTGCGCATAACTCATATAATCCCCTGTGCGGTAGATGCGCAGCCCGTTTTCCATGACAAATGTCCGGTCTGTTTCCTCTGGCATATTATGATAGCCGACTGCTATATAAGGACAGCTAATGCACAGTTCTCCGGGTATGCCGGGTTCTGAGATCGTCTGTCCGTCTTCTGCCTTCAGGAACGCAGTCACTCCTTCATACGGATGACCCAGTGAGGCGGGACCGCCTTTGCCGAGCGGGTTCACCAGCATAGGCGGACATTCACTTGCGCCGTACAGCTCAAACACTCCGGGATCATTGAACATCTGCCGGGGGAGAGCCTTTTCGCCTGATACAAACAGATATTTCAGCGGCAGAGGTCCATACTGCGTGCGCATGAGAGCATATAACGACGGCGGCATGAACACACTGGTGATGTGGCGGGAATTCATGATTTCATAAAGCAGCCGGACATCTTTCCGTTCTGTTTCATCTGCGAAATACACACTTCCTCCGTAATATAACACAGCGGTGAGATCGATCAGAGAAGCGGCGAATGAGACCATGGCAATACTGAGCGCCCGTGTTTCGGGAGTGATTGAAATCACCTGCGGAAGCAGGTCCGGATAAGCGTTCAGAACCTTCTGCAGATGTACAACTCCCTTGGGTCTGCCGGTTGAGCCCGAGGTGTAGAAGATCATGCCTTCTGCCTCCGGATCGGAAAGATTCAGATTCGGATCAGCCGGAATAACTTCACTTACTGCTTGCATGTGCTGTTCGAGAAGAAGTGTTGGAACATCAGCCGGAACTTTCTCAGCCAGGCTATCAGCAGTAATGCAAAGTGCACAGTCTGCGTCTTTCATGATCGCTTTTATCCGCTCTGCAGGATACTCTGCCGAAAGGGGAATAACCGTACATCCGGCTCTCAGAACGGCAAACCATGCGGTGAGATATTCTTTTGTTCTTGGCAGCAGCAGAGCAATTCTCCTGTTTTTTCCGGAAGAACTGATCATTTCCAGCAGGATTTCTGCCAGAAATGCTGAGCGTTTGTTCCATTCTCTGAAGGTGTAGGAACCGTTTCTGTCAAGCACAGCAGTGCGATCCGGGTTCTGTTCTGCCTGACTGATGACTGCATTGATAAAATGTTGCATTTCTTTTTTTCCTTTCGCTGCCTGATAGGGATCACTTGCGGGGGTTCCGTCTTCTGCCGGCTGATACGCCGGAATTGAAAACGGGGTAAAAACATACTCTTTGATATATCCTGGATATGATACATTCTCATAATCAGGGAATCGTCAATATACATATGATAATCGTTTTGGAAAATATAGTCTGTAAAAAAATAAGGACTTACATGCAAATAAGACCTCACAGCTAACGCGATTGGTCAAAATATGAAGATTATTGTTTTGATTCGATGACAAACAAAAAGCGATACGAAACGAATCTATTGCTTGCATCATCATATGTTTTCGATATTGATGTC
The DNA here is from genome assembly GCA_017543025.1 of Solobacterium sp. The sequence continues at coordinate 135 of JAFYGX010000106.1, read as the reverse complement.
ACGGTTTCGTTCGGTTCAAATAATGTGATGGTCAGTCACAAGATGAAATTCTAATAACCAGGAATTCTCTTTGTTGGCAGTATCGAAATTCGAATACGCGGCCAAGAAAGGATTCATACTCCTCTCGGAACTGTC
>JAFYGX010000105.1 GCA_017543025.1 Solobacterium sp. | reverse complement strand
TCAGCTGATCATGCTGGACGGCCCCGGCTCCGTCATGACGGGCGGCTGGACGCCGTCCGCGGATTACACCGTGACCGGGGACCTGAAGAAGCTCTTTGAGAAAGGGACGGAGACCCTGACCGGCGCCCGGTATATCCCCGCCGTTTATCTGGGCTCCCAGGCCGTTGCCGGAACCAACCATGCCTTCCTGTGTCAGGCGGCTGCGGCATATCCGGGATCCCTGAAGACAGAGCCGGCCTGGGCGGTCGTCTGCCTGTATGAGGATCTGCAGGGCAGCGTATCCGTTCTGAGCATAGCGGATCTGGACATAGGCTCCTTCTGCACCTGCGGGGACGAATAACCCTGCAGGGACTCCGGGCAGTATTTTTCAGGACATTACCCCGCGTATTTCATAAAGAGTGAGACTGCTTCACCGGCAACAGCGGCGCTGGCTGCCAGGATGGCAGCGGAACGGTCATATCGCAGATCTCCGGAAGCCGGCTGGCAGAAAATGCCGCCGGCTTCCTGCACAATCAGGCTTCCCGCCGCGTAATCCCAGGGCTTCAGCGTCAGCTCGAAGTACGCGTCATGTCGCCCGCAGGCCAGATAGGCCAGATCAAGGGCGGCGGATCCGCTTCTGCGGATATCCGCGCAGGAATGCAGGAAGGCCAGGGCGATGCGCATGGTTTTCTCCGCGAGCTCAGCATGATACGGAGAGGTTCCGAACGCGACCAGCGCCTTGTCAAAGGGATGCTCCGAAACATGAATCGGTTTTCCGTTCATCAGAAGACAATAGCCGAAGGTAAAGATTCCGTTCGCTTCAATTTCCTTCAGTACATTCTCTTTTGTGAAGACGGCGAGAAACCGGTTCAGATCTGCCGGGGCATTGTGGATGGCGGCTTCTTCACGCGCAGTGCGGAAAAAATCCCGGCCTTCCTTCGCCTGGCGGAGGCTTTCCGTAAACCCGTCGGTTGAACTGAATTCCCGGTATGTGCCGGTAACTGGATCTACTACATAGATGACAAGGAAGTTGCCGGTGATGGCATGAAGCCTGGCATAGATAATCCGCTCTTCCTGAATCTTCTCTTCTGCTTTCCGCTTTTTCACCAGTTCATCAATATCGGAAACGGCAATGACAATAAAGCGGGGATCATCTGTCATCCGGGATACTTTCATCTGAACATAGAACGTACGTCCGTTCTTGATTCGCCGATAGGACATCTCAAAGACCCTGCTGTCAGACAATGCGTGCATGAGAAACTGCCGGTTCATTGCCTGCACGAATTTCTCCTGTTCTTCCGGATGTACGCAGAGCTTCGCCTCACGGGCGCAGCTTTCAAAAAAATCAGATGCACGCCGGCTTTCAACAAGCACCCCGCGGTCATCATCCGTATGGTATTCAATATATTCGTCGGTTTCCATATTGACATAAAAGAGATCCGTATAGTCGCGGGTCAGTGCATGGGCAATATGGGTATATACAACGCTTCGCTGTCGTTCCGTTCTCAGGGCTTCCCTGAGTCTGCTGTTTTCTCCGGCAAGTTCAGCGTAATATGTGTCTGTTCTGTTCATGGCTGTGTTCCTGTTTTATGGTGCGTGGTTCAGTATATGCAATTCTGCAGTTCCCTTTCAGCGAAAACAGGCTGTCCTTCAGATGCGGGTTCCGCAGGAAGGGGTAATGCTCTGCAGGAACTGCGCTTTACGCATACACCGCAGAACATATATTATTGCACAGATGTGCGTCTGAATCCTCTGCTTTTAAGGTGAGGGTACCGGATTGTCACCTGTCTGCGGATATAAAGATCAGAGTATCCGCACCATGGGCCTGTACTGCAGAGCAGAATACCGGTGCTGCTCAGATCGCAGAATCTGATTCAGCCTGTTTGCGGTTCCTGCGGCGCAGTTTTCTGTATAATCAGTCTGGAATCAGTTACACTGATTCGTTTCACAGGAGATCGTATGAAAAAGGTAAGTGCGTTAATCGGAACATATATGGCGTGGATCGTGCTGTTTATTGCGGCTGCGGCCTTGTTTCTGCCGGAAACATGTCTCTGGATCAGGATGGAATGGATTAATTATCTTCTGATGCTCGTCATGTTCGGAATGGGACTGACCATGAAGCTGTCTGATTTTGCTGTGGTATTCCGCAGGCCGAAGGATGTGATTATCGGATGCCTTGCCCAGTTTCTCATAATGCCATTGCTGGCGTTTGTGCTCGGAAAGCTGTTTTGCCTCAATGATGAGCTTCTGGTCGGAATGGTGCTTGTCGGAGCGTGTCCGGGCGGCACTTCCAGCAATGTGATCACCTATCTTTCAAACGGAGATACAGCGCTGTCGGTCGGCATGACAAGCCTCAATACACTGCTGGCACCGCTTATGACGCCAGCTCTTACTTATCTCTTTCTTCGGACTACGGTAAGTGTTGATGTGAAGGCGATGTTTCTTTCCATTATTCAGGTCGTAATTGTTCCGATCGGACTCGGGCTTCTGATCCGCAGACTGTCCGGTTCCCGCATACAGAAGATCAGTGAAGTGCTTCCGCTGGTATCCGTGACTTCCATCTGTCTGATCGTCGGGTCGGTGGTATCGCATAACAGTGCGAAAATCCTGGCGACAGGACCGGCGGTGTTTGCGGCGGTAATCCTGCATAATCTGCTTGGCTATCTCTGCGGGTATCTGATCGGCTACGTGTTCCGGATGAACATTGCCCGCAGAAAAGCGGTCGCAATCGAGATCGGCATGCAGAATTCAGGACTTGCGGCTTCGCTTGCCGCAGCTGCCTTTCCGGATATGGCGATGGCAGCGGTACCTGGCGCAGTCTTTTCCGTCTGGCATAATATCTCCGGGGCAGTCCTGGCAGACTGGCTCAGACGGAGAACATGATGGAAGCCGGGAAACCGCCTGTCCATGCATACAATTGAAAACAGCCTTTGAACCGGGCTGTTTTTCATCTATTTTCGCTTCTGCTGCCGCATGGTAATCCCGTCAAAATTGCTGAGGACCGTAATCATTCCGTCTCTGGTCTGGCAGACAGAGTCGGTGTATTTTTCGATCAGCCGGAGCGTCGCTTTATCTGCCGGCGCATTTTTGGAGTCACAGATAGCGACATGATCAGGCTGAAGCGCCTTCATCAGATCCTTGAGTGCCTTTTCATAGACGCCGTGATGCGGAAACTTCAGAAATGTGCAGGGAGCCGGATCAGTCTTCAGCCATTCGCTGATCCGCTTTTTCTCCATATCAGCCCCGAAGACGAGCCGTCTGCCTTCGTGGGTGATTGTTGTGATCAGTGAGAGGTCATTGTCATAATCCGTATTCCGCTTTGTGTCATAGGTGAGGGGAGGTTCAATCAGAACGTGGAGAAATCCTGTCCGGAACGAACAGGGTTCATTCAGCTGCTCGGGTATGATTTCCTTTTCCTCCAGCGTCCGCAGAAATTCCACCGCATCCGGGTGGCCTGGCTCATAGTCCGGCAGAATGATGCGCCGGATCGGAAAGTTGAGCACCAGATCGATAGCGCCTCCGACATGATCCCTGTCATAATGCGTGATGATCAGACAGTCGATACTGCGGATATTCTTCTGCTTCAGAAAACGGGTAATGGTTTTTCCGTTCTGCCTGGTACCGGCGTCAATCACAAGCGAAAAACTCCCGCATTCACACACGATGGCGTCAGCTTTTCCGATATCCAGAATGGATATACGGAGCTCGCCGGGGTTCGATACGGGGTCGTTTAATCCGGTGATCAGATTTCGCAATGCATTTTTCGCTGGCTGAGCGATATCCGGCATAGACAATCTCCTGCTTTCTGAAGACTCACTGAGATTCGTTTGACGGAACAATCATATCTTTTCTTTGGGCTTTGGAAAAGAAGAATCTCAGAAATTGCAGAAGAAAGAACGCAGGCTGAGGGCGTTTGCCGCAAAAGAATATGAAGTGCTCTGAAACAGATCCTGCGGGGGAGAGAAAAGGGAAATGCAGATGGAAAAAGTCTGTCCCGCAAAGAATCACAGATCAAGAAAAGCATGAATCATATTTGTGATATGATAAGCGCATGAAACTATTGAAATCTTTATTTAACCGTACAACATTGCTTGTTGTAGGAATTGCCGTTGAAGTGGCAGTCATTATTGCAATCTTTCACTGGTTTCACGGTCTTGCAGGATGGATTGAAATCATTCTTCGAATCATCAGTATCGCAATCGTGATTCTCATCATCAACCGGAGCCAGCATCTTTCCTCAGATCTCATGTGGATTCTTCTGATTATGCTGTTTCCGGTTGCAGGCCCGTTCGTGTACATGCTGCTGGGGGCAGATATGTACATTTCCCATACATTCCGCAGTATTCTGAAGAAAACGGAGGAAGCAAAGCATTATTATGTGCAGGATCCTGCGATCGGGGAAGAAATCCGCAAAGAGTATCCGGTTGCACTGAATCAGTACCATTATCTTTCCGGATCGTCCAATTTCCCGTTCTACTACAACCGCAGCGCGGAGTATTACCCGCTGGGTGATCTGGGACACCCGGTCATGCTTGAGGAAATGAAGAAGGCAAAGAAATTCATCTTCCTTGAATACTTCATTATTGAACGGGGAAAAATGTGGAACCCGATGGAGGAGATCCTGAAGCAGAAGGCTGCGGAAGGACTCGATGTCCGTGTGCTGTATGATGACATCGGCTCCCTGATGACTCTGCCGGCTACGTATGCGAGTGAACTGGAAGCTGCCGGTGTAAAATGCATTCCGTTCAACCGGATCAATCCGATTGTCGGCATTATTGCCAATCATCGTGACCACCGGAAGATTATGGTAATCGATGGCAAGGTCGGTTTCTCGGGCGGTGTCAATCTCGCAGATGAATATATCAATGAGAACCATAAATGCGGGCACTGGAAGGACAATGTCATCAAAATCACCGGTGAAGCGGTATGGTCGCTGACGGTACTGTTCCTGACACACTGGAATGCGCTTAGGGAAACGGACGCTGATTACGAAAAATTCCATGTTCAGCCGGATGACACCACGACAAAGGATGGATATATCGCTCCGTATGGTGAGACACCGCTGGATATGGAACTCACTGCGCAGAACGTTTACATGAATATCATCAACAGTGCGACGGAATATGTTCATATCATGACACCGTATCTCATCATCGATACGGATATGATCAATGCGCTGTCGCTTGCCGCAAAGCGGGGAGTTGATGTCAAACTGATCACGCCGGGTGTGCCTGACAAGCGAATCATCTGGTATATCACGCAGTCCTATTATCGTCCGCTGCTGAAAAGCGGAGTGAAGATCTACGAATATGAACCGGGCTTTGTCCATTCGAAGGTGTTCGTTTCGGATGATATCTGCTGCACGGTTGGTACCGTGAACCTGGACTACCGCAGCCT
>JAFYGX010000104.1 GCA_017543025.1 Solobacterium sp. | reverse complement strand
TTATTTAGTAGGCTTTATAACCCAATAGTGACTAAGGGGGCTTTGCGAATGTAACAAATGTTACCTCAATTACAAGATAGCGTGTTTATGTAAATTCGTAAATACAATAATCTTCATAGAGGAGTGACTTGCCAAAAACCAGAAACATGCAAAAGCGGAAAATGATTGGCTATTCGCAAAATAGCAGCTCTACATAATAATTCCGCATTAACAAGCTTTCACTGATCAGCCAGGTCACTAAACTGCAAGTATAGCCAAAAATAAAGGCTGGCTTCTGTAATTTGTCATAATTGCCTGAATGTCTGTCAGCGGGTATTTGAAAGCGAGCTGCAGAAGACAGCTGCACGGACTCCACTGCTGAATGATTTTCAAGAACAGCTGCATCAGCAGGATCCGCTGCTTTGAACTCTGCCGGAAGGAAAAAAGATGGTCAAATCTGAAGTATTTGTAATAAAATAGTACACGTCTTTATTGGGGTGTAGCCAAGCGGTAAGGCAGGGGACTTTGACTCCCTCATGCGTGGGTTCGAATCCCGCCACCCCAGTCTTCAGGAAGATCTTCGGATCTTTCTTTTGTTTTCGATTCTGGCTGTAAACTATCAGTCATTATGAGATGAGAGGAATGACTTTCCCTGTTTCGAACAGAAGGAACTGATGCTGTATCCGGTATAACAGGAAAATAGCCTCCGTTCTGGAAAGCTGGTGTTCGTTGAGGCCGGGTGGAATAAAGGTAATGTTTTTGCGTACCGGATTACTGTGAAACGGATGGATAAATATATGCCGTTTCGTAAATAATCATGAGGCAGAAACATGAAGAATTCAGAATTCATAGTAAAAAAATCACAGAAGAAGAATTACAGGAAGTTGCAGGCGGGATAAAAGGTCCTTTTGGCACTGTGAATTGCAATGAATGTTACAGAGATGCCGCAGTACATGGATTTGTCCTCAAACGAAAGGACTCGAACAGTCTTCTTAAAGCATATTTTCCTGAGCCGCTCTGCGAAGAATGTGCAAAGACAAAAGCTGCATTATACAGTCCTGATGAATGGACACTCGATATTTGGCTGTAAAACGCGATATCATCAGAATGAAGAATTGAGCCGTATTCTGACCGGTGAGAATTTCAGTTCTGAAATCTGTCGTCAGGACAAAACGCGGGAATCCCCGGTTATTCAATTGCCGGGAAGTTCACACCGGCGTATCGCAGGCTGTTCAAACGGGTATAGCTTGAGAACCGTTAGGAATCATAACGATGACAGGTAATGCCAGTGTACTGGCTCAGGAGAAGGAGGAAATGGTAATATGGCCCGGAACTGGGAAGAGATACATCGCACGGAAGACGCTGATATTGTGAAAAAAATAGAAAAATGCAATAAGAAGAGTTCAATGTGTCTGATCATTGGTCTTGGAAGTTTTTTTCTGATGGTCGGTATGCTGAAAGATGTTCTGAAAGGGGTAGTTGAGCACCTGGGCGGAATTGCAGAAACGTACGGCAAGATCACATTCAATGATTTTTTGGCCGGTTTCAATATCGGGCATGTCATTGGAATTGTTCTGATTGTGATCTTCGGTATATTCATGCTGGTCAGATCCATGCTTAACTGGGAAAAATCAGAACTGCTGTCAGCTTCCAGATATTTCTGGATTCCCGGTGAAGAAGAGATCAAAGACATCAATCAGAGGTTCGACAATGACATGATCGATTCTGTCATTGATGCGATCTCTTCTCATGATACAAAGTCGATCGAAGTTGGATTTGATGATGTCAGAATCAATACCAGCGAGGGAGTGTTTGCCTGTTATTACAACCAGCAGGGATATTCATCGCTGAACAATTACGGAACCAAGCAGCTGGCATATTATCTTGCCTCAAACTGTTTTCCGGAAGGATTTGTGATTTATCAGAAAAAAATAGCTCCTGTCGGCACCAATCGCTATCTTGGAGGAGTGACTGATGTGGGAGGAGAAAAGGAAAAACAGAAAATGCTCGCCCGCTATTCCACGATGTTAAACTGGCTGGCAGTTCAGATACAGGATCGGCTGAGACTTGGCACTGGGTTTAAACTGCAGGAACAGGAAGCGAAAAAGTCGCCGACGAATGACGGACAGATTGTTATCAACAAAGGTTATACGCCAAAGAAAGACGGCATGATTCCGCTCTGAATACAGACCGGAGGACACACATAAAAAATCCCCGGGCATGCGAAAAGGAATGGCAGTTAAGGGAGAACTGAGCTTCAGATCGGATGCAGTAAAGAAATTGGTCCATAACGAAAAACTCCGGCTCATCACCGGAGTTCTTTGTTTCCATCCAGGAAAGTTCTATCCCGAGGCAGGGATCAGAACAGACCCTGTGCAAGCATTGCCTCTGCAACTTTGAGGAAACCTGCGATATTGGCACCTGCCACAAGATTGTAGCCGAGGCCGTATTCTTCGGCAGCTTTTGCGCTGTTGTCATGGATGGACTTCATGATGCCTTTGAGCTTTTCATCCACTTCTTCTGCACTCCAGCCATAACGCATGCTGTTCTGGGACATTTCAAGCGCAGATACGGCAACACCGCCTGCGTTCACTGCTTTTGCCGGAGCGACGATCACGCCGTTTTCCTGCAGGTAAGCAACCGCTTCGTTGCTGGTAGGCATGTTGGAGAGCTCGAAGTAATACTTTGCGCCGTTTGCGACAATCTTCTTCGCTTCTTCCATACCGACTTCATTCTGGGTTGCGCAGGGGATATAGACATCACCTTTAACGCCCCACGGTTTTTCGCCTTCGTGGAATTCCAGACCGAACTTATCCGCATACATCTTTACGTTTGCGTTGCGGCTGGCGCGGATCTCGAGCAGGTAGTCGAGCTTTTCCTTTGTGCAGATTCCGTCCGGATCATAGACATATCCGTTATGACCGGAGATGGTGACGACTTTTCCGCCGAGTTCTGTGATCTTTGTCGCTGCGCCCCAGGTAACATTGCCGTAACCGGAGAGAACGAATGTCTTTCCCTTAATCGTATCGTTTTCATGAGCAAATACCTGCTGTGCATAGTAAATGCCGCCAAAGCCGGTCGCTTCCGGACGGATCAGACTTCCGCCGTAGGTTAGGCCTTTTCCGGTAAGTACGCCGTTATCGAAGGAATCGCGGATTCTGCGGTACTGACCGAACAGATAGCCGATTTCTCTTCCGCCGACACCGATATCACCTGCAGGCACGTCAGTATCCGGCCCGATGTGACGCTGAAGTTCTGTCATGAATGACTGGCAGAAACGCATGACTTCCGCATCACTCTTTCCGTGAGGATCGAAATCCGAGCCGCCTTTTCCGCCGCCGATCGGCAGAGTGGTGAGGCTGTTTTTGAATGTCTGTTCAAAGCCGAGGAATTTCAGCATGCCGAGCGTAACGCTCTTATGGAAACGAAGGCCGCCTTTGTACGGACCGATCGCTCCGTTGAACTGAACGCGGTAACCGCGGTTGACCTGTGTTTTGCCTTCATCGTCAACCCAGGTAACACGGAATTCAATGACACGTTCCGGCTCAACCATACGTTCGAGAAGCGCTGCCTTTTCATATTCCGGGTGCTGTTCGATGACCGGTTTCAGGGAAGAGAGTACTTCCTCTACCGTCTGAAGAAATTCAGGTTCCTGTGCGTTCTTTTCCTTTGTTGCTGCGATGACGCGATCTACATAGTCACTCATATTCTTTTTCCCTTTCCGTTAACTTCGTTGAAAATTATAAACCCATTTCTGAAATGTTCTACAGTTTTTTCATGAAAATGTTTACATTCGTCCATGTGTACAAAATCTGCGGATACAGAGGGCTGCTGAGAATCTGAAGAATCGGATGTTCTGCATGGAAAGTTCTTCATGAACAGCGTCTGTTTCCGGGAATAATCACAGGGGCAGAGCAGGTATGATTCGAGCGGGGGACAAAACGAACAGAGCTGTTTCAGATGGATGCAGAAAAAAAGAAGAGACAGTGCGTCTCTTCCGTTACCGGTTCTGAAAAGCTGCTCAGATGATCTCCATTCCGATCGCACGCTGAACTGTTTCGAGTTTCGGCTTTGCCATCAAACGGGCTTTTTCCGCGCCCTGTTTCAGAACATTCTCAATCATATCCGATGTGATGATTTCGTTGTAGCGTGCCTGAATGGTTTCAAGTTCCGCGCAGACACGATCTGCGACGGCGCGTTTGAAATCACCGTAACCCCTGCCGGCAAATTCTGCTTCGATATCCGCCATCGGACGGTTATTCGACAGACTTGACAGTATCTGCATGAGGTTTGCGACACCTGGCTGAGTTTCCGGATCATAGTGAATGATGCCGAGCGAATCGGTTTTTGCACTCATGATCTTCTTGCGGGCAGTTTTGAGATCATCCAGCAGGTAGATGCATCCTTTGTTGGTTTCATCGGATTTTGACATCTTTTTTTCCGGGTCGCTGAGGCTCATGATGCGGGCGCCGACCTTCGGTACGAGCGGTTCAGGTATTTTGAACAGTTCTCCGTAACGGTTGTTCATCCGGATGGCGACATCGCGCGTCAGTTCGACATGCTGTTTCTGATCTTCTCCGACCGGTACATAGTCCGGGTCATAGATCAGAATATCGGCCGCCATCAGAGCAGGGTAGGTATAGAGGCCGCCGGAAAGGTTTTTCTCGCCATGGGCCTGTTTGTCCTTGAACTGCGTCATCCGGTTCAGTTCCCCCATATAGGTATGACAGCACATGATATAGCCAAGCTGGGCGTGCTCCTGGACATCCGTCTGCAGAAAGATTGTCGACTTGTCCGGGTCAAGACCGCAGGCAAGATACAGGGCGACGCAGTCCCGCAGGTTCTTCTGCAGTTCAGTCGGGTCCTGTGGTACCGTAATGCAGTGCAGATTGGCGATAAAGGCGATCATCTCATATTCGTCCTGGTAGGCAACGAACCGGCTCAGAGCACCGATGTAATTGCCGAGATGCATCTGGCCGGTCGGCTTAATGCCGCTTAACATACGTTTCTTCATTCAGTTTTCTCCTTCAGATCATAAAAAAGCGTCCCCGACGGGACGCATTGACATCTGCGCGGTACCACCCGGATTATTCAGCGCACACTGAATCACCTTTATGAGATAACGGTGTTCGCCGCTTCCATCCGGAAGATGCTCCGGGATTCCACCATATACGTCGTCTCCTGGCAGCTTTCACCTGATCTGCCTCTCTTTTAAGAAGACGGATTGCTGTGTATATGTCCGCATCCGTTCAACGCACCATCATTCTAGCACAAATGATGCGGTCCGTTAACGGAAAGGGAGCTCAGCGGTTTTCCAGCGGCACGTAGTCCTGATCGCTGCCGACATACCGGTAGGCAGGGCGGATGATCCGGTTGGCGAATTCCACTTCCTCCATCCGGTGCGCACACCATCCGGGACAGCGGGCAATCGCAAAGAGCGGAGTGAAGATGTCTTCGCCGATTCCGAGCATCCGGTAAATCAGACAGGAGAACAGGTCAACGTTGGCACATACCTGTTTTGTCTGGCCTTTCACTTCCTTGAATGCGGCAGGCGCCAGTTTCTCAATCAGACAGAGGGTATTCCACTGCACTGCAAATCCTTTTTCATACGCAAGCTCTTTTGAATATTTCTTCAGAAGCTGTGCGCGCGGGTCGGAAACCGTATAGACCGCATGGCCGATCCCGTAGATCAGTCCGCTTCCGTCTCCGGCTTCCTTTCGGATAATTTTTTTCAGAAATTCGTAGAGCTCTGATTCATCGGAAGGGTCGTTTACTGAGCTGAGAATGTAGTCGAGCTGATGCATGACCTTCAGGTTTGCGCCGCCGTGTTTCGGGCCTTTCAGACAGCCGACTGCCGCGGAAATCGCACTGTAGGTATCGGTGCCGGAAGAAGAGAGCACGCGGTCGGCAAAGGTGGAGCAGTTGCCGCCGCCATGGTCCGCATGTACAACCATGCAGAGATCAAGCAGCTTGGCTTCGGCATGCGTGTAGTGCTGATCGGAACGGTAGAGTGAAAGGACATGCTCGGCGGTGGAAAGCCCGGGAATCGGATAATGGAAGTAGAGCGAGCCATGGTCATACACATGAGACTTTGCAAGATAGGAATAGATCATCATGGTCGGCAGCTCCGCAATCAGATTGACTGACTGCCGGATGATGTTCTCGAGGGAAGTGTCTTCTGCCCGGTCATCGTAGCTGTACATGGCAAGTACCGCACGGGCGATCTTGTTCATTACATTCGGGCTCGGAGCGCTCATGATCATGGTTTCCGGAAATCCCTGCGGGAGTTCGCGGTGCGAGTCGATGATCTCGCAGAACCGCTTCAGGTGTTCTTCGGAAGGAAGATCGCCGAACAGAAGGAGCCAGACGACTTCTTCAAACATGAAGCGATCTTTTTTCATGCCTTCTTCGACAATCGTTTCCAGATCGATTCCGCGGTAAATGAGTTTTCCGGGAATCGGGTGGATTGATCCGTCTTCTCTGCGCTGATAGCCGATTACGTCACAGATATTGGTCAGTCCTGCCAGAACGCCGGTTCCGTCGGGATTTCTCAGACCCCGTTTTACACCAAGACGCTCGCATGTTTCGACATCAATTGTATTGTTGCGGTGAAAGGCTTCGCAGAGCAGCCTGATATCCTGCGGTTCCAGATTCTTTACACCAGGATAGATTTCATTCATAGCCTGATCCTCCTTATTGAGTATTCCCCAATTATAGATGGAAATTCCGGTATGTGAACGGATATCTGAAAACAGAGGAACGCTGATTTTCTGAAACATAATCATACGATCGGATGACGAATGATTGATTGCCTGCGCGGAAGCGGGTTAAAACCTGTAAAATGAACGGCAGGAGGAAGTCGTTCATGAGACTGAAAGACAAAGGTGTATTTTACTTTGGAGGTGCACCTGCTGAGTTTGTAAGCGGAATTACGAAGGAAGAAGGAAGAACGAAGACGATGGCGTACCGGATTCTGGATGCGCATGATAATCACACGGATCCGGACATTCTTCACATCACATATGATTCCCTCACCAGTCATGATATTACCTATGTCGGAATTATCCAGACTGCCCGGGCATCCGGAATGGAACAGTTTCCGATGCCCTATGTGCTGACAAACTGCCACAATACGCTGTGTGCCGTCGGCGGAACGATCAATGAAGATGATCATCAGTTTGCGCTCTCTGCCGCAAAAAAATACGGCGGCGTTTATGTGCCGCCATGTATGGCTGTCATTCACAGCTATAACCGGGAAATGATGAGCGGCGTCGGCAGGATGATTCTCGGAAGCGATTCGCATACCCGCTATGGCGCCCTTGGCACGATGGGTGTCGGGGAAGGCGGCGGTGAACTTGCAAAGCAGCTTGTTCAGCGTACCTATGATATGAAGCGGCCGGAAGTCGTGCTGGTATATGTGACCGGGTCACTGCGGCCGGGAGTCGGGCCGCATGATGTCGCACTCGCTCTGGTTTCGGCAACCTATGCGTCCGGATTTGTGAAGAACAAAGTGATGGAATTTGCCGGTCCGGGTGTACATGCACTGAGCCAGGATGAGCGAAACGGCATCGATGTCATGACAACAGAAACGACCTGCTGGTCTTCTGTCTGGGAGACCGATGACGTCACGCGGCAGTACTATTCCGCACACCAGCGGGAGTCTGCGTACAGCGAGATGAAGCCGGAAGACGGGGCGTACTATGACGCATGCATCTATCTTGATCTGTCTGAGATCGAATGCATGATCGCGCTTCCGATGCATCCGAGCTATGCGCTGCCGATCCGGGAGCTCAAACAGGACCCTGTGAGGATTCTGCGGGAAGCACAGGAGCGTTCCAATCAGCAGCTTGGCGGAGCGGTGACAATGGATCTCCTGTCCAAAGTAGACAAAAACGGCAACATTCATGTCGACCAGGGCGTGATTGCCGGATGTTCCGGCGGCATCTATGAAAATGTCATGGCGGCAGCTGAAATCCTGAACGGAAAGGACTGCGGCAACGAAGAATTCCGCCTCAGCATCTATCCGGACAGTATGCCGGTATATAAGGAACTCGTGCGCAACGGGGCGGTAAGCGATCTTATCACAAGCGGGGCAATCATCCGTGAAGCTTTCTGCGGGCCGTGTTTCGGCGCCGGTGATACCCCGGCAAACGGAGAGTTTTCAATCCGTCACAGCACACGGAATTTCCCGAACCGGGAAGGTTCCAAGCCGACGGAAGGACAGATTGCCGCAGTCGCTCTGATGGATGCGCGTTCCATTGCCGCAACGGCGATGAATCACGGCATTCTTACGGCAGCAGATGAAGTGGTGAAACAGCCGGTGAAGATCAGGCCTGCGGGCTTTGATGAAAACATCTATGCAAAACGGGTATATGACGGAAGAAACCGCGCGGAGAGCGAAACAGAGCTGCGATTCGGGCCGAATATCAAGGACTGGCCGCAGCAGCCGGCCCTCAGTGAGAATCTTCTGGTCCGGAATGTATCTTACATCACTGATCCGGTTACTACGACAGATGAACTGATCCCCAGCGGAGAAACGTCCAGCTTCCGTTCCAATCCGCTGCGGCTTGCGGAGTTTACGCTGTCCAGAAAAGATCCGGACTATGTTCCTGCCGCAAAAGCCGTGCAGGCAATCAATCAGAAACGGCTCAGCGGGGAAATCGATGCGGAGCTTAAGCGGGTGGCAGATGCGCTTGCGGCAGACGGAACTGTGATTTCACTCGCAGATACAAATATCGGGTCTTCGATCTTCGCCTGCAAACCGGGAGACGGAAGCGCGCGGGAACAGGCAGCGTCCTGTCAGCGGGTGCTTGGCGGTGCAGCGAATTTCGCAAATGAATATGCGACCAAGCGGTATCGCTCCAATCTGATCAACTGGGGAATCCTGCCGTTTGTAACAGAAGAGGAAGCGAAGCTCGAAAAAAATGACTGGGTATATCTCCCCGGCATCCGCACAGCACTGATGAACGGTACTGCCGTGAAGGCGCTGATCGTCAAACCGGACGGATGCGTGCTTCCGTTTGCAGTATCGCTTGGCGATCTGGAAGCGACAGAACGAGAGATTCTTGCGGACGGATGTCTGATCAATTACTACAGACATTAAGACCCCTGAAATGCAGAAAGCGGAAGGCAATGACCAACCGCTTTTTTTCTGCTGAAGAGATTGACCTAACCGGCCAGTTTCATGGTGGAACCGTTAACCTGCAGGGAAGAGGCGTAGAATTCTTTCATAGCTCTGATCAGATACTCCGTATCCTTACTGCCGGCAGTTTCAGCACAGGAGTGCATGGCAAGCTGCGGAAGGCCGACATCTACCGTGCGGATATTCAGACCGGATGCGATAAAGCGGCCAAGGGTAGAACCGCCGGGGTTGTCAGCGTGATTGGCGAAGGTCTGAACCGGCACTTCACTGCGCATGCACAGTTCCCGGAACAGCCCTGCAGATACGGAATCCGATGCGTATTTGCCGGAGCCTGAATACTTGATGACTATTCCGCCGTTGAGCATCGGCTTGCTGGTGGGATCTGCCTTTTCGGGGAAGTTCGGATGTACGGCGTGGGCGTTATCGGCTGAAACCAGAAAGGAATGCGCAGTCATGGTATAGCGGGCTTCACGCGGGACATCCAGATCGACCATGATGCGGGTCATGACGTCATCCAGGAAGGTGCCAAGCGCTCCCTGTCTCGTGTTGGAGCCGATCTCCTCGTTGTCAAACAGAGCAAATACAGGAACGGAGGCAGAAGGCTCTGACATCAGGAATCCCTGAAGCAGTGCGAATGCACACTGCAGATCATCAATCCGCGGAGCACAGAGGAATTCTTCTTCTGCTCCATAGAGGAAGCCTGGTGTACGCGGGCAGAGAAACAGATCGTATGAGAGCACATCAGCTTCTTCTGCGCCGGCTTCTTCTGCGATCAGTTTATGAAAGG
Organism: Solobacterium sp.; assembly: GCA_017543025.1. The sequence continues at coordinate 6,189 of JAFYGX010000104.1, read as the reverse complement.
TCAGGGCGGAGGAGTCGAGCCGGAACAGCGGCTTCAGCTCTTTCTGTACCGCATAGGCATGACCGCTGTTGAATTGCCGGTCCATATGAATGGCGATGGAGGGAAGTACAAGCAGATCCCGGTCTATGTAAATGTTGCGGGTATCGGTACCCTCAGGCGTACGGACCGTTACCCGGCCGCCGATAGTCAGCGGGCGGTCAAACCAGGTATGAAACAGCATTCCGCCGTATTGTTCAACATTCAGCACAACACAGTGTTCACTTGTAATCTCCGGCTCCGGCTTGAGACGAAATGCCGGGCTGTCGCTGTGACAGCCGCCGATCATGAAGCCAAGAGGGGGCTGTGAGGGCAGGCGGAACGCGATCAGCGAAGAACCGTTGCGGGTGACAAAACAGCAGTCATCCGGTTTCAGGTTCCATCGTTCCGCTTCGTTCAGTTCTCTGAATCCATGTTCCAGCAGCATCTTTCTGGCTGTATCTACAGTCTGATACGCTGCAGGACATTGTCTGATAAAGTCCAGCAGACATCTGTTGACATTCATTTGCAGTTTTCTCCTTAATATAGAATCCCGCTTCCTTCTTCTGACACGGAAGACAGGATGTCCGGTCTGAAACACACAGGTGTTTCGGCAGTCTGTTTATGAACCGCGCATCATCGAATCAGTGCTCTGCACCTTTGCACATGGAAGACTCCGGCATCTCCGGTGCTGCGAAAAAAGGCATGTTCACTGATTAAATCCGCTGTTCAGATCGGACTGTTAGGATATAATAACATACTGAAATGAAAGAAACAGAGATGGCACACGCGCACTGCAGAGAGAATATTGCAGAAAACAGCAGGGAGTACGGAAGACGCAGACGGATGATAATCGTGATCTTTTCCGTTCTGCTTGTGATTTATGAAGAGTTGATTCTCAACTGGTTTACGGTACGGACATTCCGGTTCACGAATCTGCAGTATATGGTTCTGTTTTCCGCGGCATATGGCATTCTGCTGTTCTGGGGCACATCGCTGTTCCGCTCTCCCCGTGCCAACCGGTTGTTCCGGTTCATCGTCTATGTACTGACCTGTGATATCTGCGGCGTTTATTATTTCATCTACCGGACATTCAAGGTCTTCTATGATGTCTCAACGGTATCGTCGGGAGGCGAAGGCGCGGCAGAAGGATTTCAGAACCAGATCATTGCGATGACGACGAGCCGTTCCGGGCTGATGCATATCTTCTTATTTCTTCTGCCGGTTCTGATCTATTTTCTGTTTCTGAGCAGGATCGACAGCGGAAGGCGGCGGAGCGGAAAGGAACTGATCCTGTTATATACGGGAGCGCTTGCCTGCAGTGTGGCTGCGCTGTTTCTGGTATTCAATAATACGATGCTGCGAAGAGTCTATGCGGACGAGTATTCATTTCAGTCGGCTGTCTCGGATTTCGGACTTCTGACCGGGCTCCGGCTGGATTGCGAACAGCTTCTGACGTCCCGCTATCGTTCGGTGAATTTTGCGGAAGAAGCAGCTGAACCGGTATCGCAGCAGGCAGCTGCACAGCCGGGGGAGGAGACGGAGAAGCAGATTTACGGCCGTAACCGGCTGGAGATTGATTTCATCTCACTGGCAAAGGACAGTCCTTCCTCGCTGCAGGCGCTGGATTCCTATGTCCGCAGTCAGACTGCCTCTTCGCGCAATGACTGTACCGGACTGTTTGCCGGAAAGAATCTGATCTTTCTTTCAGCTGAAGCATTCTCTGCTGAAGCGATTGATCCTTCTCTGACGCCGACCCTGTACCGCCTTGCGGAAAAAGGAATCCGCTTTACGGATTATTATCAGCCGGCATCGGCCGGAACGACCGGCGGAGAATATGAAAACGTATTCGGGCTTCTGCCATCGGCAGGCGGTTCATCCTTCAAGCTTACTTCATCGTTTCACAACGTGATGACGATGGGCTGGCAGCTCAACCGGCAGGGGTATAACGGATGGGCGTTTCACGATAATGACTATACCTTCTATGATCGTCATATCACACATAACAACCTCGGCTATTCCAACGGCTTTATCGCTTACGGCAACGGGCTGGAAAACAGCATCACATCCCAGTGGCCGCAGAGCGATCTGGAGATGATGGAAGCGACGGTAGATCTCTATATTGATCAGCAGCCGTTCAATATTTACTACATGACGGTCAGCGGGCATAACCCATATGATACCGGCAACCGGATGAGCATGAAGCACTGGGAAGAGGTAAAAGACCTGGAAGGTAAAACGGATGCGGTAAAGTGTTATCTTGCGGCGAATATCGAACTGGACCATGCGATGGAATATCTTCTGAAGCGACTGGAAGAAAAGGGAATCCTGAATGATACCGTGATCGTTCTTGCGGCAGACCATTTTCCGTACGGACTGGACTACGGAGAAGATCTGAATGAGAGCGATAATCTTGCCAATCTATACGGATACCGGCCGGAAAACTACCTGGAGCGGGATCATAACCGGCTGATTCTGTGGAGCGGATGTCTTGAACAGGCGGAACCGATGACGGTGGATACACCGGTATCGAGTCTTGACATTCTGCCGACGCTGCTGAATCTGTTCGGGCTTGAATGGGACAGCCGGCTGCTGCCTGGAAGGGATGTCTTCTCGGACCGGATGCCGCTGGTATTCAATCTGAATTATGACTGGAAGACAGACAAAGGAACTTATATTGCCTCAACCGGCACCTTTACGCCCTGTGAAGGCACAGAAGTGAACGAAGCGTATGTGGAGCGCATCCGCACGATTGTTTCAAACAAGGTCAGCTACTGCAAAGGGGTTCTCTCAGCCGATTATTTCTGGCATGTGATGAAACCGATGTATGAAGAAGAAACAGGCGCAACAGAAGACTCAGCAGCTGAATAAAGAAAACGGCCGGAAGATTTCCGGCCGCTGCTGTGTTATGGGAAAATAATCTGAATTATCCCTTGATATTGATGTAGTGTGTCAGATCGAATTCACCGCTTTCGAGCAGACTGACGGTTCCGTCAGCACCATCGACCCAGGTGATCACGCGCAGCTTTACGCCTTCATCTGTCTTCGCCCGGCAGAGTGCGCAGTATTTTTCACCGGCAACAATCTGCTTGCCAAGCAGGGCAATCGGATTCATGCGTTCGTTTTCAAGTGATTTCACAGCTTCTTCGAAGGTGCTCTGGGTGTTTTCTCCCGGCAGCATTCCCGGCTTTCCGGTATCGGTGATTTCCCATCCGCCGGTAACCGGCTTACTGTCGGTGTTTTCCTTTGTGCGGATATCGAGAATGTCGATCTTTTCAATGGATACGATCTTCGGATCGCCTTCCAGCGGCTGATATACGACGACAACGTAATAATCGTTTTCAGGTTCCGCGGTAACCGTGGAGCCGAATGCAAGATATGCATAGTTCGTGCCGGATACCACCTGGGTTGCGATGACTTCAACCGGTTCGTAATTTACGCCCAGAAGACCTTCTTTTGCCTTTGTGAAGCGGTCGATATCTTCCTGGGAGTATGTCTGATGGTAATCGGTATTGACCGTCCATCCGCCGAGGTTTTCCATTTTCTCTTCTGTTTTCGCTTCAACGCTGAGGGTTGTTTCCGGTGTGGTTTCAGCGGTTGGTTCTGCAGAAGCAGAAGCCTGAGGCTGAGCAGGGGCTGCACAGCCGGCTGCGAGAAGCCCTGCGGCAAGTGCGGCAGTGATCTTTTTCATATTCTTTCCTCCTTCCCGAACAGCAATCCGGGTATGGAATTATGATACAACGTTTCTTGTGTACAGAAAGCGTTGAGAAAATATTTGTATGCATTCACATTATTCTGAAACAATTCTGCGTCATTTTTCCGCCCGGGAAGCCTGATGGATCGTATGAATCAGAAGGGAAACGGAGAAAGCCATCATGATTGCTTCACTCAGCGGCTGGGCACAGATCAGTCCGCGGAAGCCGGACAGCCTGCTGAGAATCAGCAGGAGCGGTATGCAGAGGACCAGCTGACGGATGACTGTGATCAGAAATGCATACTGCGGCTTTCCCATTGCCTGAAACGACATCCGGCTCATGGAAGTGGCGCCGGCAGTCGGCAGAATGAACATCAGTGCGCGAAGTGCAGTACTGCCGGTATGTATGACTTCCGGATTTTCTGAAAAGAGGCCGATCAGCTGTGGGGCAGACAGACCGAACAGCACCATGACAGCCAGTTCTGTCAGGGTTACAATCTTCAGTCCGGCCCGGAGAACATCAATCATCCGCCGGTAATTGCGGGCGCTGAAATTGAAGCCCATGATCGGCTGTGTGCCAGCCGCAAACCCCTGATAGATATAGCTCCCGAGGGAGAGGATCTTCTGGGCAGTCCCCATTGCGGCTACCGTAAGTTCTGCGAACGAGACCGCGAGATTGTTGGTAATGATATAGGCGGCAGAAGTCAGAAGGGTTTCAAGCGCTGCCGGAATGCCGACCCAGTAGATTTCCTTCAGAATTGCAGGGGAAGGAATGAGATATCTGCGGTCCGGCCGCAGAATTGTCAAATGTCTCAGATAGAAGCTGATACAGAGGAGTGCGCTCAGTGCGTTGCCGAGCACGGTGGCGATCGCTGCACCTCTGACTTCCATGTGAAGCACAAAGATGAACAGCGGATCGAGAATGATGTTGGCAAGCGTACCGGCTGCCATGGCAGTTACCGAGCGTTTTACGGCTCCTTCACTGCGCAGCAGCTGACCGAATGTATAGCTTCCCATGATGAAAAAGCTTCCTGACAGCAGTACGGAAACATAGTCTGCAGTATACAGAAAGGTATGTTCTTTTGCGCCAAGTGCAGTTACAAGCGGATGCAGAAAGAGCAGTCCGATGAGAGTGACCATAAGGCTGTTGAGGAGGGTCAGAACAAATCCGGCGGTAAGCGTATGCACTGCGGCAGGGATATCTTCTGCGCCAAGACTTCGCGCAATCAGAGAAGAGGAGCCGGTACCGATAATGTTGGAAACCGCAATCAGAATCATCATCACCGGGTAACCGAGACTGACAGCCGCGAGCTGATAATCATTCTGCAGCAGCCCGATGAACCAGGTGTCCACAAGATTGTAGAACGCCATGATGAACATGCCGGCGATCAGCGGTACGCCGAGCTTCAGTACGGCCGTTTCGGGAACCTCTTCCCGAAGCGTATAGAGACGCCTGTCGCGGGAAGGCTTTTCGTTTTCATCTGAATACATGGTATCCAAAGTATAGTACTCTTTCTTTTGCGCAGACATGAAAAAGAACGGAAGACAGAGAGATTAGCCTTGGCTAAGGGAAAACAGCAGTGCTATGGTGAGAAAAAGAACCCATAGGTTCTTCGTTGCAGATGTGAAAAAAGGAAGGAATGACTTATGCGCAGTCTGAATGCGGTGAGAAACGGAACGGAATGCCGTGTGGTATGGCTGATCGGCAGGTTCGGAGCGCTGGTTGAAGATGGGTGCGGCATCGGACTGGAGAACCGCATCCGGATGATCCGGAATCTGGGGGAAGGCGGGGTAATCGTTGAATCCGGAGGCAGACGGTTTGCGCTCGATAGGAGCAGCGCATATGCCGTCAAGGTTGAAGTGCCGGTTCAGAACATGTGCGGCTGAATCGGGAACACAGTAAACCGGATTGGCAGGGAAAGCGGACGCAGCAGAAACAGAAAGACGCATTCAACTCTGGATGCGTTTTTACGGTGGGTTCCGGTTTTCTTTTTCAGACGGAACGGTATAATTCTATCGTATGGAAAATAAGGAAACGAAAAAAGAAACCTTTGCCGAAGGTGCGTGGGATTTTCTGAAATCCCTGATGATTTCAATGGCCGCAGTATTTATCCTGTCGAATTTTGTGATCCGTCCGATCGAAGTGGAAGGAGATTCCATGTATCCGACGCTGCATTCCGGATCGATCGGGCTTGCCAATATCATCGGAAGAAAAATGGACGGGATCCGGCGGTTTGATATTGCGATCATCTATATAAAGGAAAGCAATAAATATCTTGTCAAGCGGGTGGTCGGACTTCCCAATGAGACGGTATCCTGCCATGACGGCGTTCTGTATATCAATGAGGAGCCGGTGGATGAACCATTTCTTTCGCCGGATTACAAAGCGCAGTTCAGCGATGTCTTTACAGCGGAGATCGAGCCGGTTACCCTTGGCCCGGATGAGTATTACTGCCTGGGGGACAATCGTCCTTCCAGCC
>JAFYGX010000103.1 GCA_017543025.1 Solobacterium sp. | reverse complement strand
AGGAAAATGATGATGCAGGTCAATGATGACCACCCGGCGATCGTATGTCCGCTGAAGTGGCGGAACAGCGCCCACAGAATTCCGATTACGCCGATCAGCGCAATTGCAATGCCTGTTTTGGCAACCAGATGAATCGGCTCAATGGAAAGACTGGTAATTCCCTCCACCGCCAGTGCAATCATCTTGCTTAACGGATAATGGCTCTTTCCCGCCAGCCGTTCATGACGTTCATAATACACACTTGTGCTGGCAAACCCCACGAGCGGGATCATACCCCTGAGAAAGATATTCACTTCCTGAAAATCTGCGAAGTGGTTCAGTACTCTTGATGAGATCAGACGGTAATCCGCATGGTTGTATACGGTCTCCACGCCCATCGCACCCAGCAGCTTATAGAATCCCTGAGCGGTATTGCGCTTGAACCAGGTATCTGTTTCCCGGCTGGAACGGACGCCATAGACGACCTCACAGCCATCCTGATACCGGTCAACCATCTCCTCCATCGCAGTGATATCATCCTGCCCGTCACAATCGATCGAGATCGTAATATCACATCGGTCTTTCGCTTCCATCAGCCCGGCCAGCACCGAGCTCTGATGACCGCGGTTGCGGGACTGCGAGATTCCGATATAATGCGGATCTTCTTCCGAAAGCGAACAGATCATCTTCCACGTGCTGTCCGAACTTCCGTCATTGACAAAGAGAATACGGCTGCGATCCGCAATCTTCTTTACTTCGATGAGATGATTCAGCTCCGCCAGAAACTGAGGTGCTGTAATCGGCAGCACTTCTTCCTCGTTATAGCAGGGAATCACAATATACAATACCGGCAATGTTTTCATATCAACTGAAATTTTACCGCAAACAGGTTCATTTTTAAACCGGAACAGAATGCCCGTTTCAGATCAATCGGGAAGCTCACGTTCAAGCTGTTCGATCACATTCCGGATCTTTTTCCAGGTAATTTTCTGCTTCGCTTCTTCCATGTCACTGAGAAACCGTTCCCGGTCCGCATGTGTTTTTGCCATCATCCAGGAATGATAGTAACGACCGAAGGCCTCATACTGACTCACATCCACCGCCGGCGTCTGATCCGCATATCTGTTCTCCGTCGTTTTCTCATAAACCCTGTAATAATCACCGCTGTCAAAGTATTCGTTCAGCACTTCCAGCCCATAGCAGCGGGAATTGTATATGACTGTTCTCCGGATTTCCGCAAACAGCATGTATGCATTGAAAAACAGGACTGCCAGAAAGAACAGTACTGCAAACCTTGCGGCGGGAATCCATTTACCTGTCTTCATCATGCATCCTCTCATTCACTCTTACCAGCAATGCGGAGCCTTTCATATTCTCCGCATCCTGCAGATCTTCGTCCGTCAGTTTCAGATATTCTCTTGCGGCAGCGTCAAAGTCCCTGTTCAGCGCCTCTGTATATACCCGGAACGTTTCATCCTCTTCCCACCGGAGTACGCTGCGGTACTCTGTTTTGAAATCAATGATATTCTGACACGCCTTCACCAGCGGGTCGGTATACGGTTCCGGATCGTAGCGAAACGAAGTCACATTCTCAAGAAAACTCACATAATCGGACGCAAGATAGCCAATCCGGCAGTACGGACCGTAATCGGTATAGGAAAGATTGTAATGATTCACAAACAGAAACAGTTCACTGAACTCTCCTGCTTCCAGCAATGCGTCCATCTTCGTTCGGATTTCGCTGTCCTTCATCCGGGATATCCGGATCCGATCGGCAATTTCATAGCTTGCCATATGGAGCGGAATCAGGCTCAGATTTGCCAGCAGAACGATCACAAGGATCACAAGCACCCCATAGCCTTTTCTGCTTTTCTGAACTTCGCTGCGCACTTCGCTCTTTGCGTTCTGAAACTCCCGGTCAAGCGCTCTCAGCTTGCGCAGATGTTCCTGCGCTTCCGGATTGGGCGTTCCGCAATGCGGGCAGTACGCATCCTTCAGGGACAGCGGTGCACCGCAGTTCTTACAGTTAACCATCACGCGTCACTCCTTTACATACTGTTCCAGATCTGAAACATCCAGATAGCCATAACTGTCGGCATTCGCCTCATAAATCTCCTTCAGCTCCTGCTCAGAATACCCCATCTCCTCCATTCGTTTCAGAACCTTCTCCCGCAGAGATTCATACTGCGCCATATCGGCGTGTTTCAATGCATTTCCTGATACATAGTATTCCGGAAAATACACATAATACAGAGCATTCTGAAGCTGCAGGACAGTAAAATACGGCGCTTCCAGAATCTTCTGCGCATTCTCCTTCAGCACGTAATCCGCATAATGCGGCCAGCGGCGGACCACATTGCCATTCTCCGCCCAGAGCGCACGGATCGTGCTGAAATCATCCGTCCGGTACGCTTCTTCCAGCCGGTCCAGATTCTCATCTTCCCAGATGATCGTCTGATACGCCTCCTCATCACGCTTCGGATCACTGTAGATATTCACATCCGCATAACCGGAAGCCACAAAAGCGATTGCGATCACTGCAGCACACAGCAGCACCGCCCGCAGAACGGAAAAAACCACCGTCTGACTGACAGACTGATTCACTTCATCACGAAGACCGAGCATCTGATCAATCATTCCGGCAAATGCAGTTCGAAACGAACCATAAGCGCCTCTGCGGTTCATCGTCCCGCAATAAGGACACTTCTCCAGATTCTCATCGAATACCGCACCGCAGTTTCTGCAATTTACCTGTTTCATCTGTTCTCTCTGTCAATTCTATCCCTTCAGAACCATCTTACCGCGTTTTGCGAACCGGTTTCGATCCCGATTCACAAAAAACCATCTGTCCTGTCACAGACAGATGGTTAATCCCGGTTTCATATGTGCGATCAGTCGTACGCGTGAGCCCGTTTGGCAAGTTCACTGTCGGAAAGATCGGTATCTACATTCACGGAAGTAAGACCGGCAAGCGAAGTTGCGCCGTCTGTTGTCTCGAAGAAAGTAACCGAGATCGCCGCATTCAGCTCATTCGCATCGGTCAGGGAAAGCCGGTTGTCCCGGCTGCCTCCGACAGCGACTGTCACATTCCGGATCAGACAGCGGTATTTCATTTCGCTCATCTTGCGCAGAATATTCTTGAAGTTCTCATAGGAACTGCAGCTGAAGGTGATATTCACATCCCGGCGTACAATCGTTCCGGTCAGGATCGGATCCACCCAGGTAACGCTGACTTTACTGCCATCCTCATCGAAGATCTCACCCATTTCGATGATCTCAGCCGACTGGTTATTGTAAACGGAGAGATCACCGGTAACCCGGCCTTCCGATTCATCAATGATCTGCTTCATCTGAGAAATCTTGGAGGCCTTCGCCTGCTCCGCGATCAGCTCCTGTTCAAGAATCTCCGTATCGTAAAGCTTCAGCTGATTCTGAAAATACTTGTATACAAAGTTGTAATAGACAAGCCCGAGTGCCAGCACTACTGCCACCATGAGCAGGATCTTCTCCTTCAGAGTAAACTCATGTTTCAGCATACATCAGTTTCCTCCTTCCCCGCCGCCGTAGGTGATGATCACGGTCGCGATCACATCATTGCGGTTTTCATCTCCCGCATTATTCGCGGAAGCTGTCGTTACTGTTACGAATCCGTTTCTCGGATCATTCTGCAGAATGCTGAGGAAGCGGGAAACCGTATTCAGATTCGTAACCGTCGTGGTAACGGTAATCGTCCGGCCGGCAATCTGTACCTGCTGAATTCCGACAAACGGATACATATCTTCTTCCAGCATTTTGAAGACATTGTTCTTGTCGACTTCCGCCTTTTCGGCTTCGGTCATATACCAGTCTGTCACATCGTCATAGACCGACTTTACTTCATCATATTCATTATTGGCACTGCGGATTGCCTGTACCTGCCGTTCCACAGTCCGATACTGCGCTTCTGCCCTGGCGATCTTATCCAGCTGGCCGATGACTGCGATCCGCACAAAGATGGCAAGAACGATCATGAACAGCACAAACAGGATGATCGCACGGATATTATTGCCCTTATTCTTCTCCTGAATCAGGTTAATGTAATTCTTGGTCGGATAACGGCCTTTGCCTTCTCCCTTCCTGCCGAAACTGATCGGCTGGGAAAGGAACCCCTGCTTTTTCTCACTCATGCCGTGCCACCTGCTTTCTCTGTCCGTTCCAGCAGATACCGGCGGCTGCCGGTCCGTTCATCAGAACATCCGCATTGATATGTTCGTCTTCCAGATCCGCGAGCGGAACGATTTCAAGCGGAACGCTGTCGCGCAGTTCCGCCAATAGCTGCGGAATCAGAGCGCCGCCTCCGCATACATAAATCGTTTCAAGCGTATTGTCCCGTTTTTCATAGGTGTAATAGTTTACAGCCCGCATGACGTCAACCGCAATCTGACCGCAGACATCACGGATAATTTCGGAATCCATTACCCCGTTTGTATTCTGCACCAGATGCAGCGCTGCGATATGCTCATCGCAGCCAAGGATCTCTGCCACTCTCCTCGCCAGTGTCTGACAGCCTTCTTCAATCGTTCTTGTGGTATCAAAAATACCCTGAGAGAAAATATTGATCCGGGTCGCAGAAAATCCGAGATCGAGAATAATGAAATCCCTGTCCGCCAGTTCCGGTTCAATCTTCTGAACAAGACATCCGTACGCAAGACACTGCGGCGCCGCATTCACCAGCTTCATCCGCCGGGAGCGGAACAGTTCGACATAATGCTCGATCAGATCTTTGGCAGCCGCAACCCCAAGTACATCCAGCCCGGTTTCCGTACCGTTTTCATCTTTCATCACACTGACAACTGCATAGTCATAGATGTAGTTGTCCTTGTCATCAGAGATGAAATCGTGAAATTCATACGGCAGATTCACCTTCAGCTGCTGCGCTGTCATAATCGGAAGCGTAAGCCGTCTCGTATAGGTCAGAGTATCCGGAATCACAAGATGAATCTGTTTCGTATTGAAGTGGTTTGCCTTCATGACACTGCCGACAAAATCCGCCAGCGCCTCCCATGCGACAACCTCACCTCCGACAACGATGTTTTCCGGCATGTCTTCTTTCACAAAACGGACGACCGCATCATTTTTCACTTCGCAGATCTTGATTCTGCTGGAGCCGAACTCTACGCCAAGTACACTTTTTGCCATAAGTCACCTGCCTCTATAGAAATAGGTCAAGATACCATCGGACAACATCCATTCCGTATAAAAGCGAAAACATGACCGCAATACTGATTGATGGGCCAAATGGTATTTTCGTCTTTTTCAATATTATCACGAAAACAAGACCGACTAAACAGGAAACGATGAGATTGAACAGACCGCACCATAATCCAAGATACAGTCCGGTCATGAAAAACAGCTTGATATCGCCTCCGCCAAGACTGTCTTTTTTCAGAATCCGATCAAAAATCAATGACAGCACCAGCATTCCGCCGCCGATTCCAAAGCCTCCGGCCAGCCCACGGACAAGCTCTTCCTGCCAGGGTACAGATACAAACGGAACCGTAACTGCCCAGAGAATGATTCCGGCGATAATGAATTCATCGGGAATCTCATAGATCTTCATATCCACTACCGAAAGCCCCAGCAGAAGCCCCGCAAGCCCCATGCACCGGAAGGTCTCAGCTGAAAGGCCGAATTTCAGCACCACCAGCACATAATACAGACCAAGACCGATTTCACTGAGCAGGCAGATGACAGGAATCTTCGCTTTGCAATAGCGGCACCTGCCGCCGGAAAACAGATAGAAAAACACCGGAATCAGATCCAGCGGTCCGAGTTCATGCCCGCAGCTCTCACATCGGCTCCGCTCTCTGACCCAGTCTCTGCCTTCCGCCATCCGGCTGCCCATGCAGGTAAAAAAACTTGCCATGACGCCGCCAAGCATAAAGGCAAACAGCAGAATCACCACCCGATACGGCGTATCGAACATCGCAATACTCATTCTTTCCCTTTCTCCCAGGAGACAATGACTTCTCCTTCCCACGCTTTGACTTTGATCACCATGGTTCCCGGTGCGCCATGAAACTGCCGGCTGCCGATTTCCATCGATTCGTATTCGTTATACCCTTTCGGTTTTTCCCCTACGATCTTATTTCCGATGTTATCAAAGTACCCGACATATCCGGATGTCGTATAGTGCGGACAATGCCCGGTGGAACCGCAGCCGTCCACCACGCAGTTCAGCCCGTTATTGGAGTTGATGCGGGCAACGGAATCGGCTGTATTCGCAGCCAGAGAATCATTTCCGTGATTCATCCGCAGCTTCATCCACATGCCGCCAAGAAAAAAGTACGCCAATGACATTACGATAATCGCACTGATCAGCACCAGCTCCACAACATTCACTGACCCTTTCTCTTCCAGTGTTTTCTGTTTCATCACACCCTCCCTTATCCAAAGATACACACCGGTCTAATGCCGATACAGCTGACCGATCGTATATTTCAGCACAATAAAGAATCCGACGCCCACGATCATGAACCATCCGGCGGTAAACACACCCGGAAACCCGCCCCGGATCACCCGCCACACCGCCTTTCTTGCGGCACTGGAAATCACGCCTCTGGAAAACAGAACCGGCCGCAGGATCTTCCATACCGACTTCAGATAATTCTGATATCCAAATCCGATCAGGATCACGCCTGCAGGATACAGCGCTTCAGCTTTCCGGAAACACATCGCAGCTATTGCGATCAAAGCCCCCAGCAGTACAGCAAACATCTGCAGACTGTCCGGCCGCATCCCGGCACGCATTGAGCTGCTCATAAACATCGTTACCAGAGCGATCAGCACTGCTCCGATAATTCCGATATACCGATACCATGCCCATGCCAGCACCGGCATTTTGTCCTGCGGAGGCTTTCCGCAATACGGACAGACCACAGCTGTATCTGAAACCGGTTTTCCGCAGTGTATGCAGTTCATAATCTGATCTTCCCCTCACATATTCTTAAAGAACCAAACTTGTTTTGCTTACTTCTTTCCGCCTAATCCATTGATCAGATAACGGACCACAATCGCAATCGAATACCCGATCATCACCAGAAATCCGATCAGAAACAGAAAGGAATAGCGGGATGAAAACGCACCGAAGATTTCTTTCACCACAGAAAAATGAAGTACGCCCCGCAGTTCAATCATTGTCAGAGCGCAGGCAGCAGCTGCCTGCAGCGCATTGGCACTGGCACCGCCCGCTGCCGCAGTACCGATCGGATAAAGCATTTCCAGCCGGGGCGAAAGAATTGAAAGCCCGCCAAGCAAGGCGGAAACTGCGATAATCCACTTCCGTGATCCGCTGAGATCCATTTTCTGAAACAGCGAAGAAAACAAGCCGAATGTCTCCGGCAGAAATGCGCTGAAGCATACCATCAGCGCAGCAACAAGCCCGATGATGCGCGGAATGGAAACAATCTGCCTCCCGTTCTTCGATTCTACCGGTTTTCCGCAATACGGACAGACCGTCACATTCTCCGGTATTGTTTTACTGCAGTTCGGACAGTTCATACAAGCCTCCTGTCATTGATCAGATCCCTGAAAAACTCAATCAGAAACACCACGCTGATGCACAGCATCGTGACTGCTCCCGCCCAGAACAGGTAATAGCCGGCAGAAAGCTTCACATACTGACTGAGATCGATATAGGACGAAAGCCCCACCGCCTGCATCAGCTGACGTGCATCGGACACATATCCGAGTCCTTTTATGATTTTCGGCCCGGCTGAGACATACATCATGAGTACACAGAAGGAATACAGGATATTCGGTACCTGCCGTATGAGCACCAGCGCACATGCCGCCAGGGTGACGAGCCGGATGATCATCACTTCTGTTTCAAGCCCGAAATCATTCGCATGAAACGAAGCTGAAAAGCCAAGCACCCGGATGTTTCCGATTTCAAGAAACGTTGACGCAAACAGCAGAACCGCTCCTGCCGCCGCAATCACAACCGGTACGGTGATCTTCTTCAGTTTCGGGTTATTCCAGCTGCTCATCGCTTTTTCGTCCTTTCTATCAGTATACTATCAAGCCCCCGCGCAAGAGACGAAAAAACCTGTTTCAAACCGGAAGAAATGGTTTAAAATAGCATCACTTAAAGAGGAAATCGTATGCGCAGAAACCCCTCGAAGACGGACCCTTTCATCCGTTACTCCGCAGTGGATGAATTCTTCGACACTCTTCCGGAAGAGATCATTCATCTTTCGGAAGAAGCGATTCAGCTCGAAGAGGAACTGAAAACTGCGGATGAAACACGTGCAGAACAGATCAGTGCCCGGCTTGCCTCGATAGAGCAGGAGATTATCCGGCTGTTCGCAACGGAACAGCAGGTTATAGACGGTCATACCGGTCATCTCAATTGATCCGTTCAGCCGGAATTTCAGGAACAGCGTCGTGTCACGCTGTTCTTTTTGGTTTCTGATCATCCGGCTGATGGCAGGACTGAAAGAATATCATACCGGTATTGTTCAATGATCCGGCTGATCTGTTCACGGTCATTCGGATTCACTTCGGCTAATGCATTGGTCAGCGCACCGCCCGCGGTAAAGGAATGATCCCGGAAAACCGGTACATTCACACGCACATCATAGGTTTCCGTTTCAAATGGCTGTCCGTCAACCAGATAGCTTCCCCGCAGGCGTACCTGACACGATTTTGTCGGAATGATAACCGTTTCAATCCGGTACGTATCCTCGATCAGCGGTGCGGCATCACTTCCGGTAAACCGGATCTCCTGCGGGGGATTATCGACATCCAGCACGCCGAAGAGCGTAACACTCGGCCGTTCATCATCTGCTCCGCCATAATCACAGAGAATCGAATCTGTCTCTGCATCATAATACAGATACATGGCAAGCACTGCCGGATGCCCTTCCTGCTCTGCCGTTACAAGCACGGTATACAGCGTGGAAGAAAACCCATCCCTTACCGTCTCTCTTCCATAGGCAAGCAGTTCACTGAGATCAATCCGCTCATCAATCAGCGAAACCACGCCTCCGCCTTCGATATCCGCATTCATCTGCCGTTCAATCTGCGCTTCAAATACAGGCATCTGCGGCACCTCATAGCCCGCTTCCGCCCGCGCATTTACCTGCACATCCTTCGCCTCTTTCCAGCCGTCGTTAAACAGAAAGACATGCAGTTCATCCCCCTTCAGCACGCCGTCGGTATATAGCACCGGTTTGAGTACCGGGGTCACTTCTTCAATTTCACAGGCGATCTTCTCCGCAAATACCGCCTTATCTGACGGATTGCGGATAAAGCTCAGAATGGAAAACGCCTTCTCATATTCCGGCACTGTCACTGCACCGTCCTTTGCCTCCGCAGCAGTCGCAAACGCACCAGTCAGCCCGTATGGCAGAACTTCAGAATAATAGACGGAAGCAGAAGCTGCCGGTACTGCCGGTTTGCTGTCCTGCTTTGGTTTAAGAACGATAACCCCAAGCACAAGCGCCAGTACAAGCACTGCAGCGATCAGGGCGACCATTACCGGATTCTTTCTCTCATGGGGTTTTATCGTGATGTTTACGGTCTGATCCGGATCTCTGCCAAGTGCTTCCCGCAGATCCCGGACCACTTTCTCCAATGCGGCTTTTTCGTCTTTCCATGCCGGAACCTGCTGCATTGTCCCCATACTGAAACGGAATTCATCTTTCAGATCACAGTTCTGAATCACATACGGAATGATCAGTTTATCCTGGGTCACCGCCTGATTGAATTCATTTTTCACCCAGGTCGATTCCTGCGACTTCTCTGATACAAGCACAATCATGACCCGGCAGCCGTCAATTGCCTGCGGAATCTGTTTCATATAGTTGGAGCCGGAAGGAATACTGTCCGGTGCCATCCAGCAGGAAAATCCGTTTTCTTCCAGAACCCTGCGGATCTCTCTGGCATAGGCTTCTTCTTCCGATTTATAGCTGATGAATATCTCCGCACCCATATATACCCGGACCTCCTGTTCTTACGTTCCGATATTATTTTATCCGGTTTGTCCTGATTCCTGCACGCCTGTTCCTGCAGTTTGCCCGTAACGGTAAAAACCGGCAGCCCCCTAATCGCATCCTTCTGAATGAAACCCATGAAAAACCGGATGATCGTTGCTGACCATCCGGTTATTTTTTATCTGCGTGCGGTATAGAATCCGATTCCTTCATCCTTCCAGCCAGCCTGTTTCAGAGACTCCCGTTCTGCTTCACTGGAGGTATAGTGATGCGAACCTGCCCCGACCGCATTCGGGTTATACAGCCGGTACATCGGGATTCCGTCTTTCTCAGCCGCATACCACCCGATTCCTTCATCCTTCCAGCCCATTTTCAGCAGATGTTCTTTTTCCTGCCTGCTTGCCGTGTAGTGATGATCTCCGGCATTCGGGTTATACAGCCGATACATCGGACGGTCGGAGTTCACAGGCGCATAGAAGCCAATGCCTTCCTCCTTCCAGCCGGACTGTTTCAGTGCATTCTTCTCCGCTTCATTCCCGGTATAGAAATGTTCTCCGCTGTTGGGATTGTACATCCGGTACATCGAAATGGCCGCTTCCGGATCTGCCGTAGGCGAAGGAGCCGGAGATGGAGACGGGGTTGGCTGTTCCTGCCAGTTTGCCGAATACATCCGGCTGCCGGTACTGCCGCGTTCAATGGTGACAGCGGTATTTTCGTCTCCGTTCAGTCCGGTACCGGACCAGCCTTTGAATACATAACCGCTTCGGGTCGGATTGTTCAGCGTAAAGGAAGCAGTGGTGACATCATATTGCGCCGGGTTGCCCGCAGAAACACTTCCGCCATTGAGCTCATAGGCAATCGAATAGACAATCGGCTTCGCATAGGCTGTCATTGTGACATTCTCTGCCGGCATCAGAAAGGTTCCGGAATGATATGTCCCGCTCCATCGGCTGAATTCATATCCATCCTCCATCACCGCCTCCAGCATGATCGGTGTCTGATACTTTACCGCACCGCCTCCGCTAACCGACTGCACGCCGGTGCTTCTGTTTACCGTAAGCGTATAGCTGTTTCTTGCATACCGATAAATCACAGTACAGTCAGATTTTGCGGTAATTGTCTGTTTCTGCGGCGAAGTAAATCCGGTATAGGTTCTTACATCAGGCGTAACCTGACTGCCGGAAACAGCAGAAATGGTATCCTTGCGGACAGTCACAAAACCCCCGTTCAGCGCTTCCAGCTGATGCTCAACGCTCACCTGTTCCATTCCGATCCAGTGGGCGGTATAGCTGCGGCTGCCGGTGCTGCCGCGTTCAATGGTAACGGATGTATTTTCGTCGCCGCTTAACCCGGTGCCTGACCAGCCTTTGAATACATAACCGTTTCGGATCGGATTGTTCAGCGTAAAGGAAGCAGT
>JAFYGX010000102.1 GCA_017543025.1 Solobacterium sp. | reverse complement strand
TTTCACAGGCCGCTGATAATGCAAAGATTCTGACCCGCAAGAAGATGAGAGCGATCGTTACGTATGAAGTCGATTCGAATGCATACTGGAATTATATTGAATCGATTGACGATGAGGATCAGCGCCGGGAGGCGGACCGGAACAGACCGCATGTCAGTCTGGATAAAGCGCTTTCCCTTGCGGCTGATCCGCAGGTGGTTGCCTTCAACTATATGGAAACCAACGTGCTGTATGCCGACGGAGTTGAAGGGGTTCCGCTCGGAAATGAGAAAAATGACGGGACGGATGACTATGTAAGACCGAATATAATGGCTTACGGATTCCGTTTTCCGAATATCATCGAGCTGAAGGAAGGAACCTATACCATCGTCGAAGGAAACTGGATGACACAGGATCAGATCGACGATTCTGCCGCGGTTGCGGTGGTCACAAAAGACTTTGCCGATCTGAATAACCTGAGAGTAGGGGATACGCTCACGGTCGGGATGACCTCGCCAAGCGAAGTCAAGAATAATGCGGATGCCTACCGTAATGCAGGCTATACGCTTCAGGACACGCAGACAGAACTGGAGATTATCGGCATCTACACCACGAAGGAAACGCTGGATCCGAATGCGGATAATTTCAAATACATGTCGCTATATGATTCGCCGAAGAACCGGATCCTGATGCCGCTGACAACAATGGCAGATATTCTGACGGAGAATAACGCCATGAATATGAAGATCTATCCGGACTACTACACGGAAGCTGATGTTGAAGCCGTCCGTACCGCTACCCTGAATCCGAATAAAGTCATCTATCTTCTGGATGATCCGCTGCACGTTGACGGATTTGTCAATCAGCACAGCGGAACGCTGGATGAATACCAGATTCTGAACGCCAACAATGAGACCTTCAGAAAGATGGCGCGGCCACTTGATACGATGAGCTTCTTTGCGGGGATTGTCGTCTGGATCGTTGTCATTAATGCCATCGTGATCATTTCTCTTGTCACGGCTCTGACCATGAAAACCAGAGAGTTTGAGATCGGTGTGCTTCTTTCCATCGGGGTATCCAAGCTGATGGTCGTAATGCAGCTGTTTCTGGAGCTGATCGTTGTTGCGTTTATCGGCTTTGCGGGCGCTTCAGTCAGCGGCAGTATCATGGCCGGCAATGTCGGTGAGATGGTGCTTGATTTTCAGACAACCGCAGATGCGCAGTATGAGAGCGCAGATGACACCAGCGGCAGCTATTACTGGAATGATACTGGCAATTATTTTACAAATCTGTCACAGTCAGATCTGCTGGCGGAATATCATGTCAGTGTTTCACCGCTTCTGATTGCTGAGATTTTCCTGCTTGGAACCGGTGTGGTTCTGATCGCAATCGTGATTCCTTCCTTTATGATCATGCGGCTGAATCCGAAACAGATTCTGCTGGAACAGAACTGAGGGCAATGCTATGTCAACGATACTGAGACTGGAAAACATCTGTTACGGATATACCGACGGAAGCTACAAGCGGGAAATTCTGAAACACCTGTCCTACAGCTTTGAAGAGGGGACCTTTTATACGATTCTCGGACCTTCGGGATCAGGAAAAACAACGCTGCTTTCCATTATGGCAGGTCTGGACCGGCAGGAAGAAGGAAAGATCTTCTACCGCGATGAGGACATTGACAGACTCGGACTGTACCGGTACCGGCGCAACAAGATCGGCGTTGTATTTCAGTCCTACAACCTGATCACCTATCTGACCGGGCTGGAAAATATCCTGCTGTCGATGACGGAAACAGACAATCCGCTTCCGGGCAACCGGAAGGAGCTGGCGTATGCGCTGCTCAATATGGTGGGAATTGCCGATACGAAAGCAGACCGTATGGTAACGCATCTTTCCGGCGGTGAGCAGCAGCGGATCGCGATTGCGCGGGCAATTGCCTGCAATGTGGATCTTATTTTCGCGGATGAGCCGACGGGAAATCTCGATACGGCTACCGAGCAGGAGATCATCCGGCTGTTTCAGATGCTGTCGGAACGGTTTGGCAAAACGATCATTGCCGTTACGCATTCCAATGAAGTATCGCGGTTCAGCGATCACCGGGTGCTGCTGAAGAACGGCGTGCTGAATGATCTGGCCAGCGGATAACGGGTAGGACGGGCGTCAGAAGGGGTGTCCGTGTAATTCAGAAATACAGAAAGGGGTTTTATAAAATGAAACAGGAAACAAAATGCATCCATGCCGGTTATACACCGAAAAACGGCGAATCCAGAATGATACCGATCGTTCAGAGCACGACGTTCAAGTATGATACAAGCGAAGAGATGGGCAAGCTGTTTGATCTTGAAAAGGAAGGCTACTTCTATACCCGTCTGCAGAATCCGACCAATGATTTTGTCGCAAAGAAGATTGCCGAGCTCGAAGGCGGAACCGCAGGAATGCTGACATCAAGCGGTCAGGCCGCAAATTTCTATGCGGTATTCAATCTGGCCGGCGCAGGTGATCATGTGGTCGCATCTTCCGCGATTTACGGCGGTACCTATAATCTGTTTCATGTCACGATGAAGCGGATGGGCATTGAATTCACATTCCTTGATCCGGACTGCAGCGATGAGGAGCTCGAAGGCGCGTTCAGAGACAATACAAAATGCGTCTTCGGTGAGACAATTGCCAATCCTGCGCTTTCCGTATTTGATATTGAGCGGTTTGCGGAAGCCGCTCACAGACATGGCGTGCCTCTGATTGTGGATAATACATTTGCAACGCCGATCAACTGTCGTCCGTTTGAATGGGGAGCTGATATCGTAACCCACAGCACGACAAAATACATGGACGGTCATGATATGTCGGTCGGCGGCTGTATCGTGGATTCCGGCCGGTTTGACTGGATGGCGCATAAAGAGAAGTTTCCCGGGCTGACGGAGCCGGATGAATCCTATCATGGCGTCACATATGCGGAACGGTTCGGAACAGGGGGAGCGTTCATCACGAAAGCAACTGCGCAGCTGATGCGGGATTTCGGCTCCATTCAGTCTCCGATGAATGCATATCTGATCAACGCCGGACTTGAAAGTCTGGCAGTGCGGATGGAACGACATTGCGCGAATGCACAGAAGGCTGCTGAATTTCTTGAATCGCATCCGGCAGTGACATGGGTCAATTATCCGGGGCTTCCTTCCAGCCGCTACTATGAGCGGGCGAAAAAATATATGCCGAACGGCACCTGCGGTGTGATTTCCTTTGGCGTGCGCGGCGGACGCAGCGCAGCGGAAATATTCATGAGCAGGCTGAAAATCGCGATGATCGCAACCCACGTTGCAGATGCGCATACCTGTGTGCTTCACCCTGCCTCTTCCACGCACCGGCAGATGAGTGATGATGAACTGATCGCAGCCGGCGTCCGGCCGGATCTCATCCGCCTTTCAGTCGGGATTGAGAATATTGAGGATATCCTCGAGGATCTTGCCCAGGCGCTTGAAGGCATCTGAATGAACTGCTGACAGAGCATGATTTCATGCGCTGCCGAACGCACCCTTGAGTGTGCGGAAAAAAGAGAGATAATAGAGGTATCACCACAGCACTGAAACAGAAAATGATAAAAATAATCGAATCACTGCAGCAGAAGTCTGATGCGGGGTGTTTCAACAGTGAACAGGGGGAAACCAATTATGAAAAAACTGATTTATTATCTCAGCAGCGCAGCACTTGTGATCGCAATGACAGGGTGCGGCCGGTCTTCATCTTCGGGCACCTATGCGGCAAACTCGTATTATGATTCTGCTGCAGAGAGCGAGTCCTATTACGGGCTGGCAGATGAAGCGGCAGGTTATGCACCGGCAGAAATGAAAACCGAAGGCAACACCGCGACTGCTTCCGGTCAGACGGAAAATCCGACTGCCGGCGAGAAGCTTGTCTACCGGGGTGCGATCAATCTTGAGACGATGAGCTATGAAGAGACCGTCAAGGCGGTTCATGAGCGGATTGATGCGTATCACGGAATCATCGAACAGGAGAATTCCTGGGATAATGACCGCAGCTGGACCTATGCGGACGGCCGCAAACGGACGATGAACCGGACGCTGTCACTGACACTCCGCATTCCGACCGAATCATTCCAGTCATTTATGAATGATATGGAAGGAACTGCAAAGGTAACGTCCAAGAGCCAGTCGGTGGAGAATATCTCACGCAAGTACAATGACAACTCGATTGAGATCGAATCACTCCGTGTTCAGCAGGAACGTCTGATGAACATGATGGAATCTGCGGAAACGGTCGAAGAGATGATCATGGTGGAAGAACGCCTCTCGGAGGTGCAGACAAGGCTCAATCAGAAACTGAGCTATCAGTCTTCCATGGATAAGGATGTGCAGTATTCCACGATCAGTCTGAACGTGAATGAAGTACAGGAATACACACCGGTGGATGACAGTATTCCGATCGGCGGATTCGGCAAGCGTCTGAAGGAGACCGCGGAATATTCCTGGACCTATTTCGTCTACTTCATGCAGAATCTTGTGCTGTTCCTGATCCGCATTCTTCCGTTTGTGCTGGTGATTGGACTCATCATTTTCCTGATTACCCGCTACCGCAAGGCGAAGGGACTGAATCCGAACCCGTTTGCCCGTGTGAAGAAAGAGGAAAAGGACTGGAAGGCTTACGCAGAGGAAAAGCGTGCGCAGCTGAATGCGAAGAAAGAAGCCAGACAGCTTGAAAAGGAACTGAATACGGAAGCGAAGGATTCCGACAAGCGGGAAACAAAGTGAACTGAACTGTGAAACAGCCCCGGAAACGGGCTGTTTTTTATGAGAAAAACAGTTTTACTGTTTACAAACAGGGAAGGGTAATGATAGAATTCCAAAGCGAGTTGATGAACAGCAGTTCATCTGCTCCTTGCCAGAAATGGCCGTTTAGACCAGAAGGAGGTGTACAAATGAGTAAGTATGAAGTCATGTACATCATCAATGCAAACGTGGACGAAGAGAAGCGTACTGCACTGATCGAACAGCTGAACGGGATTATCACCAGCGAAGGCGGTAAGATCGTCAGAGTCGATGAGTGGGGTATGAAAGAGTTCGCGTATGAAATTGATGATATGACAAAAGGCTATTACGTGATTGTAACGTTTGAAGCCGAGAACGAAGCACTCAATGAGTTTGACCGTCTGATGCGGATCAATCCGAGCGTTGTTCGTTTCATGATTGTCAACATCGATGACAAGCCTGAACCCAAGGAGAGCAAGTAATGAGCGGAATTAACAGTGTCGTACTGGTAGGCCGGCTTACAAAGGATGTGGAAGTCCGCAAGACTTCACAGGGAACATCCTATGCAAGATTTACGGTTGCCTGCGACCGGCGCTATTCTTCCGGACAGAACGGACAGCAGAACTCCAATCAGCCCACAGCGGATTTTATCGGCTGTGTTGCCTGGAGACAGAGTGCTGATTTCCTTGGTTCCTATGGAAGAAAGGGCTCTCTTGTCGGCGTAAACGGTTCGATCCAGACCGGAAGCTATACGGACCGTGACGGCAGAAAAGTTTACACGACCGATGTGGTCGCGGATCGGGTGCAGTTGCTTGAATCGAAAAACCGGAATCAGGAGAATACAGGCGCGATGTATTCTGCGCCGGAACCTCAGGAACCGGCTTATTCGCCTAACACAGGTTCTGCAATGGAAGACTTCAATACCGGTTCGGACTTTAATATCGCCAATGACGATCTGCCGTTCTGAACTAACTGAAAAAGAAGGAGATAACCATGGCATTCAAAAAACAGAGAATGGGTGGTCGTAAGGTATGTTATTTCACAAAGAATAACATCACCTACATCGACTATAAAGATGTTGAGCTTCTGAAGCGCTTCATCAGTGCCAACGGCAAGATTATTCCACGCCGTGTGACTGGTACAAGCGCAAAATATCAGCGTCAGCTTGCTGCAGCAATCAAGCGTGCGCGTCAGATGGCTCTGATTCCCTACGTACAGGACTGACCGATTGAAGAATCGGTCTTTCTTTTTTTGTTCGGCATGTGCAGACCGTGATTCCGGCTGATTTGTTAACTGTACAGACATGGTGGTATAATTACAGTCTGAAATTACGCTTTTGGAGGTTTTTGCTTTGAAAAACGACGTAAGAAGAATCACGGACGGCGCGATGATGTGTGCGATTGTCGGCGCCTTCCTTCTGATAAACCGCCAGTTCGGAGGATTGCTGCAGGATATGTTTCTGTTCCTGTTTCCGATTCCGATGATCTTTTATTCTGCGAAATACGGCTGGAAGGACAGCTGGATCGTTTATTTTGCAATGTGTCTGCTCGGGTTTATCCTCGGCGGGGTTACGACATTGTTCTATGTTGCCTCGGAAAGCCTCATCGGTCTTATTTACGGGGGCGGCATCTATGCCCATAAGAATACGCATAAGCTCGTCCTTATCACAATGGCGGCAGGTGCAGTAATCAACGTGCTTTCTACGGTTGTATTTGCGTCGGTATTCGGTTATGACATCGCGGCGGAGACAAAGGAAATGGAGCAGATGATGAATCAGGTATTTGCCCAGACCGGAACCCAGCTTCCGCCGACTGTCAATCTGACGCAGTATATCGGTACGCTCATTGTTGTAACTGCGATTCTTACCGGCGTGCTTCAGGGCTTTGTGACGCATGTTCTGAGCCGGCTGCTGCTCAAGCGCCTACGGTTTCCTGTCGAACCGCCAACACCGGTTTCCGCTTATTATCCGCCGAAATGGAGTGGATATCTTGGTATGGCAGGGTTTCTCTGCTTCTACTACTCGCTGTTCCGGCCGTTCAAAGATGAGATGCTTCAGTCTGCGTTTCAGGGACTCGGCATGTGCGGCTATCTCTATCTTCTGATATACGGCTTCATCGCGGTTCTTGTGTTCATGGCAGCCAGATTTCCCGGAAAGCGTCTGCTCGGGTTTCTTGCCGCATTTCTGTCTATGTTCATCGCACCGGTATTTCTGGTGATTTTCGGATTTCTCTATATCACGACCGATATGCATTCGCGGCTGATGAAAGGAGGCAGAGATGCAGAAAAAACTGAATGATCTGCGGCGCATCCTGATTATTCTGACTGTTGCGGAAGCAGCGCTGCTGTTCATATTCCGGGCCGGGCTTGGCCAGATGATCACGCCGGCGGTCATTATTCTTCTGATTCAGGTTGTTGCCTTCATTGTGATCAGCGATCGGTTTGAAGCAATCGTGCATGATCAGTCAATCGGTGTGGCGGAAATTCTGGGCGATGCATCAAAGGAAGCGTACCTGTTTTCTGAGACCGGCATGCTGATATATGACGATGACTATATCATCACCTGGATGAGCGAACTGTTTGAGGAGCGGGGGATTGACCGGGTCGGAAAGAAGATTCTCAGCTGGCTGCCGGAAGTTGATCCTCTGATTTCCGGCGGTTCCGACTATACCGAGGTTCAGCTGGATGACAGAATCTACAAGATCTGCCGGCGGGAAGACGAGCCGGTTCTGATCTTTCATGATGTCACTGCAGAAAAGCGGGCTACGCTCTCCTATCAGGAAGAGCGGCCGGTGATCGGAATTGCAGTGCTGGACAATTATGATGAAGCCACACAGTACGAAGATGATGCTTCGCTTTCCAACATCAATGCGGCTGTCAGAACACCGCTGACGGATTATTGCCGGGAACGTGGAATTCTGCTGAAACGGATCTCCAATTCCCGCTATTACATGATTCTGAATGAGAAGATGTTTTCTGATCTAGCGGCAGATCATTTTTCCATCCTGAATGTGATCCGCAAAGCGGCGAACCGGCAGGATGTTTCCATTACGCTTTCCATGGCCTTTGCCCGCGGAAGCGAGAAGCTGAACGAGCTGGATGAAACGGCAGTCAGGCTGATTGACCTTGCGCAGAGCAGGGGAGGAGATCAGGTTGTGGTGCAGAAATCCGGAGAAGAAGTGAAGTTTTTCGGCGGCTCCAGTGAAGCGGCGGAAAAGCGCAGCCGTGTGCGGGTTCGTGTCATGGCAAACAGTCTGCGGGAACTGATTTCAAGATCCAACAATGTGATCATCTGCGGACACCGCAATATGGATTTTGACTGCATGGGGGCAGCGATCGGTGTTTCAAGAGCGGCAGCAGCTCTGAACAAGCAGGTATGTGTGATCGGAAAGACCGGCGGGATCGAAGAGAAGCTGTTAAAGGTCATGGAAGAAAACATGGATGAGCTCTCACAGGAGATCCGGCTGGTAACGGAAAGTGAAGCGATCAATCAGCTTCAGGCAAATACGCTGGTCATAATGGTGGATCACCATAACAGCAGACAGTCCAACGGTTCAAAGCTGCTGGAGACGGCCGGCAAGGTGGCGGTCATCGACCATCACCGGCGGAGTACGGATATGGGCGTAAAGCCGGTATTTGTGTATATTGAAGCAGGAGCCAGCTCAGCCTGCGAACTGATTACGGAACTGCTGCCGTATATTTCCAACCGGGTTGATCTTTCGGAGCTGGATGCGAATATCATGCTGGCGGGAATGACAATCGATACGAACCGGTTCCATGTACGTACCGGAGCGCGGACATTTGAAGCAGCTGCGGCACTCCGCAAGCTTGGCGCAGACCCGATGGAAGTGGATGAATTTCTGAAGGACACCTATGATGAGCTGACGCTTAAGGCTGCCTGTATGGCATGTGCGAAGCGGCAGCCGCATGGAGTGCTGACCGTACCGTATAAGAAGGGCACCCTGACCCGCTCGCTGATGAGTCAGGTTGCGGATAAGATGCTGGAGATCAAAGGGGTCAACGCGGTCTTTGTGATCGCAGATGACACAGATGGCGAAACAGCGGTTTCTGCCCGTTCCGACGGAAAGGTGAACGTGCAGATGATTATGGAAAAGATCGGCGGCGGCGGTCATATGACGGCTGCGGCAATGCAGAGAAAGAAATGCAGTATTGATGATCTGGAACGGGAGATTCTCGAACAGACAGAAGCGTATTTCAGGGAGGTGCAGGATGAAAGTGATATTGAAAAGTGATGTAAAGAAACTTGGAAAAAAAGGTGAAATCGTTGAAGTGGCAGACGGATACGGCAGGAATTATCTGATCGCCCGCGGACTCGCGGTTCCCGCAACGGAAAAGAGCCGGGAAATTCTTGCGGAACAGAAGAAGGATGAAGCAGCGCTCGATGAAGCGAACCGTCAGGAAGCCCTTCGGATTGCGGATGAATTCAAGGATCTGATTCTGGATTTCAAAGTGAATTCCGGAAAGGACGGCCGTGTGTTCGGCTCCGTTTCAACCAAGCAGATTGCGGAAGAGCTGAATAAGCGGGGATATAAGATCGACAAGCGGAAGATCCTCGACACAGCTCCGATCGGCAGTCTTGGCGTAACGAAGGTCAGGGTGGAACTCTACAAAGGCGTGGTTGGAACCGTTCGAGTAAATGTGAAGGGCAGCGACTGATATGCCGGTAGCCGCGCTTCCATCGGCCGTTGAAGCGGAAGGTGCACTTCTCGGCACGATGCTTGTCTATACCGGTGCGAGCCGGATCGCAATTGAAGAGGGTCTTTCCGAAGACGATTTTTATAATGAGCAGTACCGGATGATCTTTCATGCGGTGGAATCGCTTTCGCTTGACAGTATTACGGTAGACCCTGTTTCCGTGACAACGCGGCTGCAGGATCAGGGAAACTTTGAAAAAATCGGCGGCAACGCCATGCTGGTGCAGCTGATGGCATCAGCGGTCACCAGTGCGAATACGAAAGCGTATGTCACGATTCTGAAGGAAAAGGCACTTACCCGGGCGATGATCGAAGCCGGCAGAACAATTGCGGCAGCCGGTATGGAAGGCGTTGAAAACGTAGATGATTATCTGGATGAATCAGAGAAGTCGGTTCTGAACGTATCCCGCAGCCGTCAGGCAGGGGAATTCCATACAACGCCGGAACTGATGAATGAAGTGATTGACCAGATTCACCGCCTTTCCGTGCAGAAGACGGATGTTGTCGGCGTACGGACAGGCTTTACGGACCTTGACCATACCACGCACGGGTTTCAGCGGGGGGATCTGATCATTCTCGCGGCCCGTCCGTCCATGGGAAAGACCGCAGTGGCGCTGAATCTTGCGATGAATGTCGCGGGTTATCAGAACAACGAAGCTGTGGCGATTTTTTCCCTTGAAATGAGTGCCGAATCACTGGCGATGCGTCTTCTGAGTGCGAAGAGCAGGGTGGCCGGCGACAGCCTGCGCACCGGGCGGAATCTGGATAATGAAAAATGGAACCGGATCAGCGAAGCGAGCGATACGCTTAGCAATGTGAAGATCTTCATTGATGACAAGTCATCCGTCAAGGTATCAGAGATTTTCTCAAAATGCCGCAGACTGAAGAATGAACACGGTCTGGCTCTTGTGCTCATCGATTATATTCAGCTCATACAGGGAAGCTCTTCCGGACGTTCGGAAGTCAACCGTCAGCAGGAAGTATCGGAAATCTCCCGGAGCCTGAAATCACTGGCAAGAGAACTGGATGTACCGGTAATTGCGCTTTCCCAGCTTTCCCGGAATGTCGAAAGCCGGGAAGACAAGAAACCGCAGCTTTCCGATCTGCGGGAATCCGGTGCGATTGAGCAGGACGCGGATATTGTCATGCTGCTGTTCCGGAAGTCCTATTATGATTCGGATGCGAAGGAAGAAGCGGAACGCACCGGCAGCGAAGAGCTGGAAATCAATATCGCTAAACACAGAAACGGTGCGACCAGACGCATTAATCTCGCGTTTGAAGCGAATACGAACGCACTTATGAACATTGAACGACATGCGGAGTAATAAATTGGTATGAAGCGTATTCTGATACTGTTGTTATGTCTGATCGCGGCCATCGGTGTTGCGGTTGGTATTCCGAAGCTGATGAAGAAGACCTCTTCGCTGACCTTTGCGGCGGCAGAAGTGGAGGCCTCCTCTATTCTTCCTCAGCAGACAACCAGGGTTGACAGCGTCCCGCACGAAGTGAATAAGCTGTACAGTTCCGGCGAGCTGGTCGGTATTCTCAGCAGCAGAACTGCGCTGGATGCATTTCTGAAACGCATTTACCGC
>JAFYGX010000101.1 GCA_017543025.1 Solobacterium sp. | reverse complement strand
CGGAAAGTACTGCAACTGCGGAAACAGGTTTCACTCACCGCTTCACATACCGGAAACAAAGCCGTTTTCACATTGAATCCGCATTCACCGGAATCTCCGTCTGTTCAGATACAGCAGTGCTGTGAACTGGCTCTCCCGGCTTTCGCTTTCATCGTCATGTGCATTTTTTTGCCGCAATGATACAGGAGAATGACTGCGTGCTAAAATTTCAGTACCGATTCTGCTCTGCGCAGAAAGAAAAGAACAGGAGGCCATTTGCGGTCCGGTTACGGCATTGTCCGGCTGAGCCGCATAGATTATGAAAACCATATTGTGCAATGAAGAACTGAAGCCCGTGCTCTATCACAGACTTCTGAAAGAAGCCCGCACACCGGCAATGACCGGCGTCAGTCTGCGTTCCCCTGCCAATCTGCTTGATGATGTGATCTGTTCTGAAGGAACCGTTACACTCCTGTTCCTCAGTCAGCTTCTGCAGAAGGAACAGGAGCGATTTCCGATCTACCGGGAGATGTTTGTCTATCCGGCTTTCATTGAAGAAATCCTTTCCTTTGCCAGACGATGCGCCATGTATTCCATCACCCCGCAGGAACTGCCGCGCTCAACCGCAGGAGAAAAAGAACTTGCGGAGCTGATTGCGATTGCACTTTCGCTTCCGCTGAAAGAAAAGGAATATCCGGCTGCCCGTAAAGAAGTGCTTGAACATGCGGCGAAGTATTCTCCTCTGAAAGATGAGCTGCGCTTTGAAGCAGATCCGTTTCTTTCGGAACTGACGGAATCACTGAAGAAGCTGGTTCCAGATGCTGAAACCGATCAGGAAGTACGGACGCCTTCCTTTGAAGAACTGCGGTTTGCCCCTTCCGTCCGCAAGGAGATCGAAGCCTGCGCCCAGGAGATCATCCGGCGGGATGAACCATGTGCTGTCGTCCTGTGCTCACCGGATTCCCAGCTCCCTGTACTCCGTCAGGTGTTTTCCCGTTACGGAATTCCATGTTCTGCAGTACACGCTGCGGTGCGGCCTGTACTTCTGGACATCTATGTTTCTCTTGCCCGGCTTGCCATGAACAAAGACAAAGCGTCTCTGCTTGACTGCCTGTCCTGCGATGCTTTTGCGGCGGCCTGTTCCGGTCCCCTCTTTGACTGGCTTTCTGCTGTGCTAAGAGGCCCGGAATACAGCGAAGTTGCCGGCCGCATCCCGGAAGGCTGCTTTGAATATGAGAAAAAGCGTGCGGAACGGATGGATGAAGCCGCAAAACGTTATTATGAGCGGATCCGCAGAGCACTCGATATTCTGCTTGCGGCACCGGCACCTTTCGAAGCACTCTTTGCGGCATATTCCGTGATGTCGGTCAACCCCATTCTGAATGACAGCGTACAGCTTCAGTGCGGCATGAAGATCCGCCGGCTGCTCAACGAATCGCTTCCGCTGGTTCAGACCGAAGCAGATGCGCAGTTCGTGCTGCGGCAGATTGAAGCCATGCATTTATCCGCTTCTGAAGCTCCGGATCCGTTCTGTCAGGTCACGGATCTTTCCCATCCGATCCTGCCGGTTCCTTCCATCTATGTTCTCGGATGCACTGCCAGAGCATACCCTGGCGTACCGTTATGCAAAGGCGTATTTGATGAAGCATATGTCGCCCGGATCCCCGCTTATCCGTCTCTCGAAATGCGGCATGCGCTCTGGAATGATCAGATCCGCTGGCTGTGCCGAAGCAGTGATCGTCTGATCTGGTCAGTTCCCTCCAATGATTATCAGGGGAGGGAGATCCAGCCGGCATTTGAATTGACTTCCCGCTTTCCGAATATGCAGGCGTGGCAGCTGGACCAGGTCGCTCCCGCCCATCTGGAACGGAATCTCCTGTCGGAAGAAACCGCAGAACAGCTTTATCCGGCGGATGACGGAGCCATCCATTCTTCGATTTCCCGGATTGAACGCTGGTTTGCCTGCCCATTCTCCTGGTTTATCGAAAGCGGCCTGAAAATCCGGAAGCCTCAGCCTGCCGGTTTTGACGCCGCCTCATTCGGCACGCTGCAGCACTCTGTCTTCGAGCATACGGTTGAAGCATATGGCAAACAATATGCGAATGCATCTGAAAAAGAGATCCGGAAACAGCTGAAACCGGCTTTTGACGCATTGCGCGCGCTTTATCCGGACGATGCGGTAAAAGCTGATCTCAGCGAAGAACGCATGTGCGACCAGCTGGCACTCACGCTTCAGTTTCTGAAAGAGACAGAGGCGATCGCCCCCTCCTGGGCTCCATGGAAAACGGAAGCGAAATTCTCTGACCCGATCGGCGGCTCAGTGCTGCTGAACGGAATCATTGACCGGATTGACTGTTCCGGAAATGCGCTCCGTATTCTGGATTACAAATCCTCGCACAAGACCCTTTCGGAAAACCATGTCAAAGCCGGTCTGCAGCTGCAGCTGCTCTCCTATCTGATTGTCGCATCCCGGAAGACAGGATTCTCTCCGATCGGTGCTTACTACATTTCCATGAAATCGGAAGCCGCAAACTGCCCGGCCGGAAGTTTCGGAAAGACAAACCGGAACGGTGTACCGATGAACGACTGCAGCGACCCTGCGGTCCTGCATGATCTATGGATCAAAGCCCGTCAGCTGGCAGGCTGGTCATTTGACGATCCACTGATCAGCACAGAAGATTACAAAGCGTATTTCACTCCGTCACGGGACCGCTATTCCTATGAGCTGACGGAACAATGCATTGAAGAGCTTTATGAACTGTTCTCGCAGGGAGTGCTTAGCGGCGACATCCGCATTCTTCCGAAAACAGGCGCATGCATGTTCTGCGATTACCGTGCGGTCTGCCGCAATCATATGCCGGAAGAAGCGATTGTCCCTCTTGTTATGAGTGACACATCTCTGAAACTGAAAAAAGGAGAAGCCTGATTATGCCGATGAAAATGGATGAACGGCAGGCACTGGCCGTACAGAAAACCGGAACCGATATTCTTGTCAGCGCGTCTGCCGGTGCCGGCAAGACCCGCGTGCTGGTCGAACGGCTTGTCAAGCGATGCATCGAAGATC
The DNA here is from genome assembly GCA_017543025.1 of Solobacterium sp. The sequence continues at coordinate 12,157 of JAFYGX010000101.1, read as the reverse complement.
ACGTCAGTATGGATGAAATCCTTGCGGTGACCTTTACCGAAGCAGCCGCAAGTGAAATGAAAAACCGGATTGCCGCCCGTCTGCAGGAGCTGTCCGAAACAGAAGGTTCCGATCAGGAATGGATCCGCCGCCAGATGGTTTTGCTGGCAGATGCGGATATTACTACAATTGACAGCTTCTGCCTCAATCTGATCCGGAAATATTTCAGTGTAATCGGACTTGACCCGGCTACCGCAGGGAACATTCTGGAAGAAAGTGCGGGAAACCTGATGCTAGAAGCCGCCTTTATTTCGTCATTGAGGGAATATAACCAGACGCATCACGAACAGCTGGTTGCGATTTTGGAAGCGTATTGCCCCCGGACGGAAGACTATTCCGGGTTGAAGAACATGGTGCTGGAACTGAAGAAAAAAGCGGAGCAGTACGGCGACCCGATCAGCTGGCTGAAAAACGCCGGCCGCAGCCTTGACGAAATCCACTCCCTCAGCGATCTTCCGGCTGAAGTCAGAGATGCATTTTTCGGACGTCTGGATCTGTATTATGAGGCAATCCGCGACAGGCTGCAGCAGATGGCTGACGCCGTGAATGACAATCCGCAGGAATTCAAGCATCCCGAACAGGTCTTTGCGGCCGGAAATCTCTTTCTCAGCTGCGAGGAAGCACTGAAGAGCCGGAATTACGATCTGTTCCGCGAGATGTTTCTCATGTTCGGCGCTGATCAGAAAACCCCTTCCTGCAAAGCCGTACCGGCTTATGAGAAAGCCCGTGACGCCATGTACAAAGCATGCGATTCCCTGACGGAGATTCTGTATGATTCTTCTGTCTACCTGAACGACATCCGCGAGATCCGCCCGTATTGTGAAACGCTCAGCGAACTCGCTGTGATGACAATGGAACACTTTCAGAAGGCCAAGCGCGATAACGCATGCATGGATTTTACCGATATGGAGCTCTATGCATATGAGATTCTCACAAGAAATGACATGGAAGTCGCAAAACTGTTCCGTGCCCGGCTGAAAGAAGTCATGGTTGATGAATTTCAGGATACCTCCTATCTGCAGAATTCCATTATTGAAACCCTTGCGGCACCCGGCACAATCTTCCGGGTCGGGGATGTCAAGCAGTCAATCTATCGTTTCCGCGGCGCACGTCCTGCCCTGATGCGAAATCTCTCCGCCGATTCGGATGTCTTTCCGATTACGCTCGATCATAATTACCGTTCTCTTCATACCGTTATCGAGTTTTCCAACGTCCTGTTTCAGCGTCTGATGAACATCGACGGAACGGAAGACCATTACGGTGCGCAGGATACCGTATCGCCCGGAACGGACAGACAGAAAGACCCGAATGCGGAACCTATCCGCCTGATCCTGCTGCAGGAGCCGCCAAAGGAAGAGCGGACAGCCAAAGACCTTGACGGAAAAGAACGCAAAGCAGGCTGGATCGCCTCCAGGATGATTGAGCTTCACAGAAACGGGGCCGCATGGAATGAATTTGCAGTACTGGTCCGTTCCCATGCGGACAAGATCACGCTTGCCCGGATCTTTGAGCGATGCGGAATTCCATATGACATCGATACCCGTGAAGGGTTCTACAACAGCGATCTCTGCCGCTATATCCTTGCGGTGTGCAGCTATATCAACAACCCTGCCGACGAGCTCTCGCTGCTTACGGTTCTCAGCGGAGAACTTGTACAGATGGAGAATGAGGAGATTGCCCGGCTCAGACTGAATTACGGATCTGTGCGCAAGGGGGTGGAAGAAGCCCATCCGGAACTCACCCTGTGGTTTGACGGACTGCGCAACAGCGTACATAACGGCGTTCCGTTTCTTCTGGATGAAATTGCCCGGCATAACGGCTATTACGAAGCTCTTTCGGAGACCGACAAGGCAAACTTCGACTTCCTTTATGAAAAAACCTGTGCCCTTTCCGGAAGCCGCTTTACCCTTGCAGATCTGCTTTCCATGATGCGGAGTGGAACAGACGAAAAATCTTCGAACGCATCCTCCCGGAGTAAAGATGATGATGTCATCACCGTTACAACGATTCATCAGTCCAAAGGACTTCAGTATAAAACCGTATTTCTCTGGGGCACCGGCATGAATATGCTTATGGACAGCAAATCCGAGCTGATCTGCGACAACGATGTGATCTTCGGCCTCTGTCACTATGACATGCCCTGGCGCATCAGACGTCCGACGATTCTCCGCATCGCTGCAGAATACCGGCAGAATATTGCCGACATCGAAGAATTCATCCGGGTGCTTTATGTTGCGCTTACACGCAGTGAAGAGCGGATGTACATCGTCGATCTCGAAAAAAATGCCCAGGCATACTGCCCGGACCTCACCCTGCATGAGCTTGACCGCCGTAAGGGAATTACCGGCTATATGACAGCCGCATTACGCTCAATACCCGGTCTTTATGAAGTGATTACGGTACCGCCGCAGGATCTGGACGCAATCGAACGGCTCACGCCTCATTATGCGGATACACTCGTTCATTATGATCACGACCCGCTCCCGCCTCTTTCCCTGCTGCGGCCAAGTGAACATGAAACATTTACCCTGCCGCCGTTATCTCCGGAATGCAGCGGAAAAGGAACACAGCACGGTATTCTCATTCACCGCATGATCAAAGATCTGCCGAACCGGGTCTGGACCGAAGCAGATCTCAGTCTTCCGTCGCTTCATCGTTCCGATCAGGTAGCACTTCTGGAGTTCTGTCATTCTCACCTTTATCAGAAGGCTCTTGGCATGGAGATCCGAAAAGAACTTCCGTTTTACGCGGAAGATCCGGACACCTCTGAAGCAATCATGGGTGTGATCGACTTTGCGGCATTCAGCGAACATGAAGTGATTCTGATTGACTTCAAAACGGATGCACTTTCCATTTCCGCTCTGCGGAACGCATACACACCGCAGCTGAACATGTACCGGCGGGCAATGCATCTGCTGAAGCCGGACGCTGTGATCCATGCATATCTCTACAGCTTCCACAACCATACAGAGATTGAGATTCTCTGATCAGTTTCGGCTTCTCAGCCAGCGAACGCCCTTTTCCAGGCGTTCCTCTTCCATCTGAAAATGATTGCCGGGATTGCGCTCGAAGGTTACATCAGTATAACCGGACAGCAGCGCCCGGCATTCTTCTGTTTTTATCTCTGCCTGTGCAAGCACATTATTCTTCGATTCCTTTTCCCGATCGCCGATCGAAAGGTACACATGCGCACAGCGAACCGGATGTTCCTTCAGATATTCCGCAAAGCCCGGATACCACAGCGAACCGGATGCACTGAGACAGCCGTCAAACTCTTCCGTCATAGTACACAGGTACAGTGCGCAGAGCCCGGCAAGCGAATAGCCGCCCACAAAGCAGCGTCCGGAGTATGCTTTTCTGATCGTCCGGATTTCCGGCAGAACAGCCGCAAGCCACTCATCTGCCAGACCCTCAAACGCCGGGGCACGCCGGAACAGGGCATCTGCCCGCCATGGACTCAGCGCCGCATTCCATTCCGCTTCACTGACCGGAACAAACAGCACGCTGACCGGTTCATCAGAGAGAAATGTATCGGAGGGCTCCTTGCCCAGTACAATCACAAGATCGCCTCCCTTATCCCGCAGCGTACATCTCGTACTCCAGACACGATCGCTCATTCTTCCTTCCCCCTGTTCCTCTAATCCGTAAAACAGGAACCGTATGGACAGTTCCTGTTCTTCTTTCCTTATTTCGCTGTGTATTCCGGGTCCTTCAGCTGCTGAAACAGATCACGGTAGATATTGCGCAGCGTTTCCTGCTCATCCATGTCCAGGCCGCGGTTACGTGCATTATGGCCTTCCAGCGTACCCTCATGATAGCCGATTACCTTGCCTTCCCGGATAAAGAATACCGTCGGCACATAAAGATGCCGGACACCGTCCGCATCATATTCCAGGTATTCCCCAATCACCTGAATCAGATCATCATATCCGTCGATCTGTGTGTTCTTGGTCCACTCCGGATTACTGCGGGTATTAATATAGCCCACCTGCATCTCGTTTTCCTTCGCCGCCTGGTTCAGAATCGGTACGACCTCCATGCACCACTCACATTCCGGATACCCGAAATATACGACAAACGACTTTTTCTGCTTCATCGCTTTCAGCATTCCATCAACATCAAGATCATAGTAAACAGGCTCTTCATCATACAGCGCAAGATATCCGCTCATATCGCTCGTTTCTCCGGTCAGAGGGACCAGATTGAATTTTTTCTTTCCGCATCCCGCCAGCAGGATCACTGCACAGAGCAGCACCGCCTGCAGGCAGTTTTTTCTTTTTCCAGTATTCCGCATATCCATAATTATAATGTCAAATCTGTGCAGACGCATAAAAGAACCATTTCGTTTCTGAACTCTTTTCAGCAGCTGTCCTTCCGTCTGCCGGAATCATCCCTTCACCTTCCGCCTTCAGAAACCCGCCGACTGCAGATTCTCTGAATTTTTCTGTCCGCAAGGGTTGACTTCTTTTTTATATTGTATACAATTTAATTGTAGAAAAGATAAAGGAGAGAAACTTATGGCTAAGATCTATGAATTCACACTTCCGACACCTTCCGGAGAAACCGTCAGCCTGAATGATTTTGCGGGCAAGGTTCTCGTCATTGTCAATACCGCTACCGGCTGCGGCTTTACTCCGCAGTATAAGGAGCTGGAAGAAATGTATGAGGAATTCCATGACAAGGGACTCGAAATCATCGATGTTCCGTGCAATCAGTTCGCCGGTCAGACACCGGGTACCGATGAAGAAATCCATGATTTCTGCCAGCTTCATTACAACACGCAGTTCCCGCAGTACAAAAAGTCTGATGTCAACGGTGAAAATGAGCTTCCGCTCTACACCTATCTGAAATCACAGCAGGCATTTAACGGCTTCGGCAAAGGCGTCAAGGCGCTGGCTATGAGTGCAATGCTGGCAAAGATCGACAAGGATTACAAAAACAATCCGAACATCAAATGGAATTTCACAAAGTTTGTCGTTGACCGTGAAGGCAATGTCGTAGCCCGGTTTGAACCGACCGCTGACATGAAAGACCTGAAGAAATTCGTTGAGGGACTTCTCTGATGCATGGACAGCTGAAACTTGAAAATCAGCTGTGTTTCCCGCTCTACGTATGCGCCAGAAAAATAACGGGGTTATACACCCCGTTATTTAAGCCTCTGGGCATTACATACACACAGTATATCGTCCTGCTTGCCCTTTGGGAGAACGACGGGCAGACCGTAAGCGAACTGAGTCACAGACTGTATCTGGACAGCGGAACTTTAACGCCCCTGCTCAAAAAAATGGAGCAGAACGGACTGCTTACCCGCTCCCGCTGCCGGGAAGATGAACGGGTTGTCCTGATTCATCTGACGGAGAAAGGAAAAGCGCTGGAGCAGAACGCGGCAGAGATTCCTTCACAGATCGGCAGCTGTATTCAGCTGTCGGAAGAAGAAGCCGGCACATTATACCGGATCCTGTATAAAATAATGGAATTAGAGGACAAAGAGACAACATGAACCGTACAACAGAAAAACGCGCTTCCGCGATTATCCGTGCAAGCATTACCGGCATCGGAGTCAATGTGCTTCTTGCCGCAATGAAAGCCGGCATCGGAATTTTATCCAATTCCATTGCCGTTACAATGGACGCCGTCAACAATCTGTCCGATGCACTTTCTTCTCTCATCACGCTGATCGGCACAAAGCTTGCCGGAAAACAGCCGGATAAAGAACATCCGTTCGGCTACGGGCGGATGGAGTTTCTCAGCGCCCTGATCATCTCCGCTATTGTACTGTACGCAGGCCTTACCTCCTTTACGGAATCCATCCGGAAGATCCTGCATCCTGAGGTGCCTTCCTATTCCGCTGTAAGCCTTGTTCTGCTTTGTGCCGGCGTACTTGCAAAGATACTGCTTGGCCGCTATATGAAACGGGTCGGTGAACAGACCGGTTCCGGTTCTCTTGTCGCAAGCGGAGCCGATGCACTGAATGACGCTGTCATATCTTCTTCCGTCATCGCATGTGCTGTACTGTACCTGTTTACAGGCATCCGTCTGGAAGCCTGGATCAGTGCGGGGATTGCGGTTATGATCATCAAATCGGGCATCGAATTGATCCGGGACACACTCGATGATATTCTCGGCAGAAGGCCGGACAGCGAGCTTTCCAAAGCTGTAAAGCAGACCGTCTGTGATCGGCCGGAAGTAGAAGGCGCTTATGATCTCATCCTGCACAGCTATGGTCCGAATACCATGGTCGGAAGCGTACATATCGAAGTACCGGATACCCTTACCGTTCCGAAGCTCGACGAACTCGAGCGTCAGATCGCAGATGATGTCTATCACAGACACCATGTCATCATGGGCGGAATTTCCATTTACTCCATCAACACTTCCGATGATGAAGCCATCCGCCTGCGGGAAGACATCACCCGCATCGTCATGTCCCACGAGGGTGTTCTTCAGATGCATGGCTTCTATGTAAAGGAAATCGACAATGTACGTCAGATTTCGTTTGATGTTGTTCTCGACTATTCCGTGGACAGAACCACGTTGTATCGTACAATATGTCAGGAGGTCGAAACGGCCTACCCGGATTGCAGGTTTAACATTCAGGCTGACAGCGACCTCAGTGACTGAGGGAACAGTCTGGTTCTAAACCCGCGTATATAAGGAGGTTCATCAATATGATTCTGTCTCTTATCTATTTTCTGATCGTCGGTCTTGCGGCAGGCTATATCGCTACAAGACTGCTTGGCCTCAACAGCAACGATATCCTTACCTGTCTGGTCATCGGCGTCATCGGTTCCTTTGTCGGCGGACTGATCGGCAGTGTGATCGGACTTCAAGCTACCGGAATGATCGGCAAAATCATTATGTCCGTCATTGGCGCATGTGTTTCACTCTGGGTCTACCGCAGATTCATCCGGAAGTATTAAGATCTGATGTTTACCAGCCGGAAGAAACCCTTCAGGCTGGTTTTTCTGTTCTGCCCGGGCCCATGCGTCCGAATAGGCGGTTCAGGCAGAACCTCATGAGATGCGCAGCGGTTATCCTGCCGCTGAACGCTTCTGCATGCAAATTATCCTTAAATCATTCCCGAGCTAGGACTACATCAATGTGAATCGTTGTACAAACCGTTGGAAATCCGCATAAATCCAATAGTTTTTTACTGTTTGGCATAGATTATTATGGTACACGAAGTATAATATGTGTAGTCCTAGATAGGAGTACATATGCCGTACATCAAGAAGCAGAACATCAAATACAATGACGATAAATCCAGAATCATCTCCGGCACCGCTGCTGTTGCCGAGTCTGTTTACGATCCCAAGAAAACTGGTCATAACCGAAAGGTAACGGTTGAATCTCTTGGAAAGGTCATTTATCTCAGGGATGATAACAAAGAAGGTATCTTTCTCTCTCCGACAAGAGGGCTGATCGTCTATAACTCGGAGAAAAACTCATTTTCAGCTGTTGAACGTGATGATCCACGTCTTGACGGTCATACAGAGCTGTTTCCGGTTCCCGAGATCCACACCATCATCGGGGATGCATATCTGTTTCTGAAATACATGGAGCGTATCAAAATGCTGGAAGCACTCAGAACAGTATTTCCAAAGGACAGAGAATATGAACGTTGTCTCTGCCATATCCTTCACACAGTGTTGAAGAACGGATCCCGCAAAAGCTGTGATGATTTTGTTGAGCAATCTTTTATATCCCATCTTTTTTCAGATATTCCGATCCGTTCTCTGGAATCGGACAGTATGTATTTCACAATGATGGGAAAAGATTCGGTACGTGTTTCCTTCTTCCGAACCTATGTTGAACTTATGAGGAAGAAGAATCCGCGTTTTGGTAAGGCAAGCTATGTGGATTCCACACCGCTTCCGAATGATATTCAGAGTCTTGTGACAAACGCTTTATGTTCCCATGGTGTAGCACAGACTTCCAATCAGACAAGAATGGTTCTGGTTTTGGATGAAAAAACAGATCTTCCGGTATGGTATTCACTGATTCCCGGAAATGTACTGGATCTGCAGACGCTGGAGTCTGTCCATTCGGATGTGCTGGAAACACTGGATGTGCAGATACGATCCTATGTGCTGGATGCCGGATATCTGACAAAGAAGATCATTATGCGGTTCAATCTGAACACGGAACTGCTTACAGATGATGAAGGCAAGCCGTACAGGGAACGCATCCTTGCCAAGATGCCAGCCAAGAAGGGATTCCCTTATAAGGAACTGTATAACGACTACCGTCCGTTCTTTTCCAATGTAGAGTATCACTTTGACAGAGAGGGACATACCTATTTCGGAATCAAAGAAGAAGTGACGATATTCGGATGCCGCATCAATGCATATGTGTATGTTGACTTCGACAATGCATTTGACGGGATCCAGGCATTCCGGGATAAATATCCGCAGGAATATGAAGAGATGAGTCTTCGTGAGAAAGACTGGGCTACATATAAATCCGGATATTTTGTTCTTCTGGCAAACGAAGACGATACTGCAGAAAATATGCTGAACAGCTATTACGGAAGAACAAGGATCGAAGAGTATTTCAAGACAATGAAAGACTTTACGGACTTACTTCCGCTGAGAAAATGGAACAGGGAAACCGTATACGGAAAGATCCTGAACGATATCATCAGCTCGATGATCTTTATCCAGGCAAGGGCTTTGATCAACAGTAAGGGAAAGGCAGCCACAAAGCTGATCAGTAAGACCCAATCGCTGATGTGCACAAATAAGCGGAACGGAGATATCCGTGTAGAGGAACCGAACAAACAGGTGAGGGAATTATATGAAAAGATGGATGTAAAGATTCCGTCGCATATCCATACGGAATCATTCATGAAGAATGTGATCGGTATCACCCACACCAGGTAACAGGCAGAACACAGCGTTATTTCAAAACGAAAAGACAACTGAAATTGATGTTTTCAGCTGTCCCGAAATGTAGTACTAGAATTGTAATGATCTAAGGATTATTATCCTGTTTCTGGAAGGAGGAAATCATCATCCCATATGAATCGTATCGATCAGGAAACAATGCATTCCGTTTCCGGCGGAAACGCAGTCATATTTGACAACGGGCAGCCGGTCTGTCCAATCTGCGGTGCAGTAAACCGGATGGAAATCACAGCGCAGTCCGCAGGTTCCACCATATACCGTTGTACTCTGTGTGGACAGATCAGCACATACGAGGTTCCGGTCCCGGACGAGCCTCTGACATCCTGTCCGGTCTGCGGCGCTTCCGGTGCCGCCTTCCGCATCATTGCCGATCACGGCAGCACAAAGCGCTATCGCTGTCTCATCTGCAATCACGAAACCGAGCAGTAAACAGCTTCTGTTCTCTGCATCTGTTTCTCTCAGCTTCTGCCGGAAACAGCCGAACACTTCTCTCCACTTAAAAAGCCGCGGTTGATTCTGCGGCTTTATTACGGTACAGCATCGATAATCCCAGCCTCAGGATGCAGCGGAAGCGAAATCGTTTTCCAGCAGCTTTCCGGCAAAGAACATCGCTGACATTTCACTGTCCTGCCAGATCCGTCTGTTATGCGGTTCAGCCCACATCAGATAACCGAGGTTCCGATTTCCCGCAATCAGCGGCGCAATCAGAACCGTCTCAAAGTCATTGTCCGCAAGCATCGCATAAAACTGCGGTGCTTTTTCCTGAATATCTTCCTGCAGCGCATTGGACGCAAAGATATCCGTGCCGCAGAGCACATCTGCATCGTCTGCGCTGCCGATCGGTGCGTTCCGGCTGATACTGAAGAACACATGATCGTCTTTTGCATAATACATATCGCTGATATGAAAGCAGGACACAAAGCAGTCTCCGACTGCGATCAGCTTCTGCATCAGCCCTCCTGTCCTCTCACAGGCAGCCGCAATCTGTTTCATCACCTCGTACTGGGCAGGTTTCTTCATGTTCAGAATCTCTATGCCCTCATGCTTTTCCGCAACATAGATGATATAGCAGTTTCTCCCCTTGGTCTTTCCGCGGTACAGTGTCTTGTCGATCGAAGCGAACAGTTTCGCATAGGTATCCGCATCTTCCGGGTAACTCGCAAGTCCGGATGTTCCCGTCACAAACAGTTCAAATCCTTCAACTTTATAAGTTCTGCGCAGCACGTTGAAATTCCAGTACAGGCCTCCGCAGAACCCTTTCTTAGCCGCATAGGAAAGATCGCGGGTATTCACAAACAGAAATTCATCCCCGCCGAACCGTCCGATCACCGCATAGCCGTCCGTATACTTCATCATCGCTTCCCCGACTCCCTGCAGGATACCATCGCCGGTGGAATGACCATACGTATCATTTACATATTTAAAATTATCCAGGTCCACCATTCCGAATGTAAACGGAATATTCTGCTCGACCAGGCTTTTCGCAAAACCGATGATATAAGGACGCGCAACAAGTCCTGTCAGCGGATCCAGAATCCCGGAAAGCGTTTTATCCTTAAGTACCTTCTCAAAATACGGATATCTGCAAAGCTGTTCTCTGGTGTACATCACACATCACCTGTTTTCATTCTACTCAATTTCCGGCTGTGAGCTCCACTGGTTTCGCTCCGGCAAACATGTTTCTTCCGTGAACCTCTCCCACTAAACGGACGCTGATCGCGCCGCTATAGCGGGGGCTTCCAGGTGTCTGCTGACACCTAGACTTTTTTCTTCCGGTTGATACGGTAAAAATCCAGACGCCCGAAACGAGTTCAGACATCCCGAAATAACTAACTCCCGAAAGAACTTAGTCGGCAACATTATCTAACTTACAAAAAGGAACTTGTCCAGTTTCCAAAGATCAGATAATGTGCGTCGGGTTCCGCTTCCGATGCCGCAGACTTCTGCTGGGTCGTCGGATGATAATTCTCTGAGAATTTCTCTTATGAAATAACGTGCTCCAATGTTATAAGAAGCACTCAGATCACAGTTGTAAATCTTTCCGTTTTTAAACCTGCAGATGCTGTAACTGCCCTTGGGTTTCAGAACTGTCTTTTTACCATCAGAATACCGGCGGCGTTCTACATTCTTCTGCGCAATGCCGCGCTCAACATATCCGCTTCCGTCATAGGCAAGTTTTGAGGTGTTCCATGCATTGACATGGGAAATACGAATTCCGTTCCGATGGGCAAGAGACTCTACTGTTTTCTGAATGCTTTTATGTCTCCACATCTGCAGTTTCTGCTTCTTCGAGCCATGCTTTTTACCCTGCGTGTTGAGGTATTCCATCACAATTACATCGCACTGATTTTCAACTGCGAACGCTGTAATGGCATGAGCAATCTGGTGTGCGTGGTTCTCGTTACGGTTCTTTGCAATCGTCCACAGAAAGCCTGAGTCATGTGAGCCGTGAAGTCTCTGAAACACAGATGTTCTATGTAACGCTGAATACACAGAGTCTTTTTCTCTCGCAAAATTGATAAAGCGTCTTGCAAGGACAGTTCCATGTGCATCCATAACAGAACATACAGCATCTGTATTAATGCCAAGATCCACAGCACAGATACGACGGTCAAATACATCGAATTCAGGAAATTCAATCTGTTCCGTAAGTGCAAAGCGAAGAAAATAATGCCCGTACTTTTTCTCAATAACAGGGGCTGATACAACCGTGTTCGTACCAATCCGGCGGCTCAGATAGTCGACATCCGTTTTCGAAAGCCGGATTTCCTGCCACACCCAGTCGTTATTGCGAAACACTTTGATGATCGCGGTGTACGTCCCTGTCTGCTGAAACATGTTTCCACGATAAAACACAGGACAGGTATCACGCGATACACCGAGTACAGGCTCGGCACCTTTGCGGCCATCATTTTCCCAGTTCTTATGGTTGGACTTCCAGGAAGAAACAGCACCGATAGCATCTGCAATCGCAGAACGACGCAGATAAGAAGGAAATTTGTAAAACCGCTGATCAAAGTCATACACCGCTGTATTGTCTTTTGTGGAATGAATTTGATTTTCAATAAAAGTTTTACGTTCCAACTGGGTATCTATCGCTGAAAGATCGTCCCATTTATCAAGTACGGGACCGAGGAGATAAGAAACAGCTGCACGATAAAGGTCTATTGTGCACTTTACAGCCGCGTGCCCATCTCGAAACTTAACGCTGT
>JAFYGX010000100.1 GCA_017543025.1 Solobacterium sp. | reverse complement strand
TATGCGGTCCGAAAATCTCCACCTTTGTCCCTTCCTCTACCGGATGATTCAGGCGAATCATCGTCTGGTCCATACACACCCGGCCGACAATCGGAACATATTCTCCGTCCACATAAACATACCGTCCCTGGTTTTTCCGGATCAGACCATCCGCGTATCCGATCGAAATCGTCGCGATCCATTCGTCTTCCGCTGTCCTGTAGGTCGCACCATAGCCGATGGACTCTCCCTTTTTAACCTGCTTTACGAGAAATACGGTGGAATAGAGTGCTGCCGCATGAGAAAGCCCACGGTAGGTATCCGAGATTCCGTACATCCCCATTCCGAACCGGCAGGTATTGCTCAGCGGATCTGAAAATGAAAGGGTAGCTTCGGAATTGTCACAGTGAATATAGCGGAACGGAAAATCCGCAGTTCTGACAAACTCCGCAAACTGCTGAAACTGCCGTTCTGTAAACTGCGCATCGCTGTCAGCACAGCAGAAGTGAGTGAAGATTCCTTCCACATTGCATTGACTGTTCTGCAGCAGCTGAATTGACTCCTTCAGTTCTTCCGGCTCCCGGAATCCGATCCGGTTCATTCCCGTATCCGCAGCCATATGCACTTTCAGGCCAGGGCAGTCTGTTTCCGCAGCTTTCTTCACCCAGCTGCCGGAATAGGCAGGTACTGCAATTCCTTCCTTCGCAAGGACAGGCAGGTCTTCAATATCCGTGTGGCCGAGAATCAGACATTCTCCCGTATAGCCTTTATTACGCAGAATCAGTGCTTCTTCACAGGAAGACACCGCCATCATGCACGCCCCGGCATTGAGAGCAGTGCTGACAACCGCCATATCACCGACTCCGTAGCCGTCCGCTTTTACAACAGCAATAATCTGTTTTCCGGAAACTCTTTTTGCGGTTCGAATGTTCTCCTCAATAGATCCAAGGTCGATTTCCATCCATGTTTTCCGATACATGTTTCCGCTGCCTCCTTTGTTCATCCATTCTGCGGATCATGGAAATACGCCAGTTCTGAAAGTCCGTGCGCTCCACGGGCTTCGGTTCAATCGAGAACCGGTAGCTTCCGTAGCAATTGATCAGTCTGGTTCCGCTCGGGTGATCAAGTTCCCGGCGGAATCCTTCATACTCCTTATGTACATGCCCGTACAGCATCAGATCCGGTTTTTCCTGTTCCAGCAGGGTGTTGAAGCATTCAAAACCCCAGTGCGGAATATCATCCATGTCGCCATACCCGTCACACGGGGCATGCGTCACCAGAATATCAATACCGCCATAAGGCCTGATTCTTCTGCAGATCAGTTTTTTCACCCGTTTCGCCATCTGCGCTTCGGTATACATAAACGGCGGTTTTTCCAGTTTGTAGCGGTATGATCCGCCAAGTCCTGCAATCCGGATACCTTTGTATTCATAAACAGTATCTTCTATGGAAATACATCCCTCCGGCGTATGCTCGCGATAGCGTGTATCGTGGTTGCCGGTCACATAAAGGACCGGTACGTTGACGACTGTCTGAAGAAACTCCAGGTATTTCGCTTTCAGGTCGCCGCAGGAAATGATCAGTTCCACTCCTTTTGTCCGCGCAGGGTTGAAATATTCGTAGAGGTAGGATTCCTCTGCATCTGCCAACGCAAGAATCTCCATACTCAATCCACTTTCGCTGCTTTTTTCATCGTATCTCTGACACCGACGACAGAGACAATATCTTTCGCAGCATCATTCAGCGCTTCCCGTTCCGGGATTTCGCCGATCACATTGTCGTTCAGCCAGTCCATCTTAATAATTGCATCATCGCTCAGGGTCAGTTCATGCTGGTGCTGAATGACACGGTTCTAACTGTGCATCTCGCCGGCAAACGGTTCGATTGTCCCGGAAGAAAGACCATGTTTCAGAATCGCCAGAAGCTTGCGCGAATAATAGGAGACCCGTTCGTCAACCGAAATATCGATTACGCCCGCCGAGAAGCCGTACCAGTAGTTGATTGCCTTATTTTCCTTGGCGGTCGGATCATCATCGTATGTTCCGTTCAGAATTGAACGGACGATCAGTTCATAATATCTGCCCCAGTGAAAGAGCGGTGTCGCAAGATTCGTCGCATCCCCGTTGTCATCCCAGATAAATACGCCCTGTTCGGTATAGTGATCCTTAAAAGACGCATACTCCGGACCGGAGATGACCCTGATACCGAGATCACGGAATTTCTTCCGCCAGTCATTGTTCTTGACGGTCGACCACTCGAGATAGATCTTCGAAAACGGATCAACAATCGCTGCACCGGATGCGAATGCATTGATATTTGCGATATCGCCGTATACCGGATTATCCGCAAGATAACCGATTCTGTGATCCGGCGAATAACTTGCCGCAAGCGCACCCATCAGGAATTTCGCCTCATACATGCGGGCATAATAGGTGCGTACCTTACTGTGTGAAAGATTCAGCGACTTGTTGAGAAAACGGATTCTGTCATAGTGAACAGATGCGCGCACGGTACGCGGCATCATTGCGGATGATGTCGTAACGATCAGTTCCGCACCGCCTTCCGCTGCAGATTTGATCGCGTCACGGATCGATCTGTCACTCCGGCAATTGAAATACGCCTCGGTACTGATCAGCCCCTCAAACCGATGATTCAGATAGATTCTTGCGATCTCCTTGTCACTAACAAGCGGGGATTCCATCAGATCATCGTCATACAGAAATGCAATTTTCAGAGGATGCCGCTCGGAATAGGCAACCGGAGCCGTAAAGAAGGACGCGAAGAACCCGCGGTTAGTCTCTCTGGCCTCCTCCGGTGCCTTCTGAAGTGAAATCTGTTCTTCATTCGCATGCGAATAGAATTCAGCCGCAAGCCGTCTGATCCGCTGTTCAATCACATTGCGCGGCTGGTCAAACAGGCTCTGTCCGCTGTAGATTGTAAGATAAACAAGCAGCGCATCGGCCATTGTAAGTCCTTCAATCCCATTCGGATATTTCGCTTCAAACACCCGTTTGAACCGGTAATACAGTGCTTCCACCATCCGCACGGTATCCTGCGGCCAGGGCTCATCCATACTGAGGCCAAGCAGATCAACAAATTCCCTGTATCCGCCGGAATGCGAGAAGTCGATCATATAGACCGGGCATACACGATAGAAATCAAGGAATTCATAATACATCCGGACGTCTTTATCATCGGTTTTCTCCGGCAGAATGCGGATCACTTCCGCATCAACAGACGGCATTTCAAGATACTTCAGCACCGAAACGCGTTTGTTTCCCTCCTGCACATAAAACCGCTTCATATATTCATAGCAGCGGATCGGGTCATTGATTCCTTCCTGCATCTGATAGTTGTAGACAGCTTCCCACTTTGAACCGAATTCCGTACCGAACTCAAGAATCGGCATGAAATTTTCCGCAAAGGATTTCTGTCTGCCGCTCGTCTTCGTACCGACAACCATTTCAAGCGGAATCTCCTTGATTCCAAGCTGCCGTGTAGAGAGACGGTCTGCCTCCGGTCCGAGCATATCATTTAATGCCGGAAGATACGGGTAGCGACCTTCAGCCTGAGCTTTCCGCACTGCACGAAGCCCCTTTTTCCGGGCTTCAGGGTATGCATATCCAAGTTCACTCATAGTTATTATCCTCTTTTGCTTTATTATCGCACAGATTAGCGCACTTCCTTCTCCCCTTTCGCAATCAGACACCGGCGCACAGGCAGAGATCTATATTATCGCTCAAAAAAACCGCATCATCTGCGGTTTATCTTTCTGATGGAGCAGATGAGGGGAATCGGACCCCCGTATGCAGCTTGGAAGGCTGCCGTTCTACCATTGAACTACATCTGCAAATGTGACTCGGAAGAGACTCGAACTCTCGACCCACTGATTAAAAGTCAGTTGCTCTACCACCTGAGCTACCGAGTCATCCGCGCATGGCAAGAGCCACTCGTTATCGATCGCATCTGGGTTGATGCGGAATCCGTAAGATGGTGGAGACGGGTGGTTTCGAACCACCGAACCCGGAGGGAGCAGATTTACAGTCTGCCGCGTTTAGCCACTTCGCTACGTCTCCATCTAGCTGGTGCCGACTATAGGAATCGAACCTACAACCTATTGATTACAAATCAATTGCTCTGCCAATTGAGCCAAGTCGGCATGGTGGAGGTTAACGGGCTCGAACCGCTGACCCTCTGCTTGTAAGGCAGATGCTCTCCCAACTGAGCTAAACCTCCATACGCTTTTTAGCGCTAAATCAATATATCACGGAGGTCCCGGCACGTCAATCATTAAATGCAATCTTTTTTTCGAAATTTCAGCGAATTTCTGTTGCGTCCGGATAAAGATGCAGAACAACAATTTCCGGATCATTGAACAGCCTTGGAATACCGTGATAATGACGTACAAGTCCCCTGCTGATCAGCATACTCACCCGGCCGAGCTCATGAATCCCTTCCGTATTCTTCGGGAATAACCCCTGGCTCGGGGCCGCAATGGGAATATTCACCACCGGTACATGCCACTGGCCGCCATGCGCATGACCGCATACCACAAGGTCGCAATCCAGCTGCCGGTACAGTTCATGCCAGTTCGGTTTGTGTGACAGCAGTATCCGATAATGGTCCGTATGAAACAGATCATTGATTTCCTCCGGCGTAAAATGTTCCATCTCAAGACGGCAGGAAATACCTCCGATCTCAAGTGCAGTATCCCCGCAGTGAAACACGCAGCTCTTCTCATCCAGCACGGTAACCCCATGTTCCCGGAATCTTTCTTTCAGCTGTGTCAGATCCCAGCGGAATTCTTCATGATTGCCGGTACAGTAAAACATCGGAATTCCTGCAAGCTCTCTGAGCAGAAGAAACGTCCGCTCCTGGTGGTTGTGTTCTTCCGCCATATCTCCCGGCATCAGAATCATATCCGGATTCATTTCCCGAACCCGCTTCCCCAGCGCTTCAGTTCCCTGATCCGAGCGATCATTATGGTAATCCGAAAGAATCACGATCTTCAGAGGAGTCACGATCCGAGGATCACAGAGTGTATATTCTGTAACTACGGTCCGATACGGCAGACCGGCAGCCACAACCCCGGCAAACCCGGTCACTGCACTCAGAATCAGTTTTGTCTGTACGCGAATCATACCTGTATTCTATCAGCGCGAACGGATTTTAAAAAGCCAGTCCTTCTGATTCTCAGAAAAAAGGCCTGCCTTACGCAGACCAGATTGCAGCTTTCTCAGACAGATGCACTTTTTTACCGGAGCACCATCCGGGCACAGCCATAGATGCCCGCATCATTTCCAAGCGTCGCAAGCACGATATCCGGACGGTTTTCGGAAAGCGGTGTCCATCTCAGATAATGTTCCTTAATCATATCGATCAGAAACTGGCCTGCTTTGGATACGCCGCCGCCGACCACGAATACTTCCGGATCCACGACATAGGAGACGATCGCCAGACCGCGTGCAAGATATTCCATACTGGTGTGAAGAGCTTCCAGCGCCAGCTTGTCACCGTTTTCCGCACAGAAGCAGACATTACGGCAGGAAAGCTTGTCACCGAACGGACGCATGGAGGAAGGTTCCTCACTTGCCGCAAGCACACGCTTTGCCTCTCTTACAATACCCGTGGCACTGGCTGCCTGTTCCACACAGCCTCTTCCGCCGCAGTTGCAGTATTCAAATTCATTGTCACGGACATGCATGTGACCGATTTCACCGCCAAGACCATGGGCTCCGCTGACAATTTTCCCGTCAACGATAATACCGCCGCCGACACCGGTTCCAAGCGTCACCGCAACGATTGTTTCATGTCCCTGTCCGCCGCCGCGCCACATTTCACCAAGTGCCGCGACATTCGCATCATTTCCGACTTCACACGGAATCTTACCGCCCATCAAGGCAGAAAGTTCACGCGCCGGAAACAGATCCCGCCAGCCGAGGTTGACGCATACGCTCACATGCCCATCCGGTTCTACCGGGCCGGGAACGCCAAGTCCGATGCCGCGTACATCTTCATTTGTAAAATTATGTTCATTCAGCTTCACTGCGATTGAAGCAGCGACATCACTGATAATGTTCTTTCCGCTGTCTTCTTTTCTTGTCGGAATCTCCCATTTTTCAACCAGATCGCCGTTCGTTTTGAAAATACCGATTTTAACGGTCGTGCCGCCGATATCGACACCTACGCAATACTCACTCATATCGTTTTACATTATCCTCCGTACTGAATGGTTTCTTTTCTTATTATACGAATCCGTTCCTGTATTCGACAAGCACTGATTCAGTGCGGATGCTATAATATGTCATATGAAATTTGCTTATCTGATGTATTCCGGAAGAAAGTATTACGACATTGTTCCGGTTTGCCGCCAGCTTGTAAAACAGGGTGATCACTGTTTCATCATGGTTTCGGATGACAAGGCAAGAGACGAAGTGACCATTGCCTTTGCCGGCAGCCGGCGTGTTCATATCTCAAGACGGCTCGAGTTCTGCCAGGAAGGAGACATGTCGCTCGCCCGCGGCACACTGCTGCAGATGGGTGATGCTCTCTCACTGGATGATGTGGAATTCGATTATTTCATCAACCTGACAGAAGGAATGCTGCCGGTAAAGACCAGAGGTGAGATTGAAGCCTATCTGACGGAACACCCGGGTGACCACTATTATATAGACCGTACAGAGGACGAAGACCCTGCCCTCCGGCCAAAGACCGTCAAGTATTATACATATACAAATATGCTTGCGTTTCCGACGAACCGGTGGGTACGGTGGAATACGAAAGTTGCCGCTGATTTTCTCAGCCTGATCGGTCTTCACCGGAAACTGGACGATAAAATCGCAATTGGCAGTCCCTGGTTTATTCTCACCAGGGAAACTGCTCAGATGCTGAGTGAAAAGTTTGCCTACTGCAGCGACAAGTTCAAACTCTCATGGTACCCGGAAGAAATGGTCACTCATATGATGATCCGCAAATACCTTCCGGACAAACCGCATACCAATGATGATCTGCGGGTAGTCGGGCCGAATGGAAAATGGGTCGAAAGTCAGGGAGCGAGACCGTTAAGCGAAGAGGTGCTGAACGCACATCCGGAAGCGCTGTTCGGCGGAACCTTCTTCGATACCGATAACGAAGAGCTGTATCAGAAAATGCTTGTCCGTTATAACGAAGGTTATCATAAAGAACTGGCTGAAGATAAGCCAAAAGAATATTCTGAAAAGGAATTTAATCAGTTTGTTGACAAGCTGCGCAAATAAAATGCAGAAAGAAACGCAGGCAGGAGCTGTCATCGGCTCACAGCCTGCGTTTTCAGATGAACGATCCGAAACTGGTTGGAGTAAGTCCACTTCTGGCGGGTCGCACGGTCTTTGTTCGCTTCAGTTCGTTTCCCGGACCGTCTTATCCTTCGGGAAGAACACCTTATATCCAAGGCTCAAAGTCTTTGCTTCTTTCGGTCCGATCCGAAGACCCCAGGTGAGAATACCCGTTTCTTCCTTCAGCTGTGCACCGGACAGATCCGTCGGTTCAACAACGATTGCCTTATCACGGGAAACAGGTATCTGATCCGTAATCCGGACATTGATCTCCTTGTCCGTCTGATTGGTGATCTTTGTCTCATACACATATTCCGTAACTTTCTGCCCTTTCAGAAGAACATTCGAAGTCTTTTTCTTCACCTGTCTGGAAGTGACTTTTACCCGTTCTTCCCTTCCGAGAGAAAGTACTGTCTCTTCCTTTTCATAATCCGGGTCAAGGTCCGTTTTTCCGGAATAGACCCCTTTCAGATAGATCTGTGCATCGTTGATGAGACGCGGCGGAAGCTCAGATGTTCTGATTTCGGCTGTGAAATATGCATGCGAATCTTTTCGCGGTGCTGCGGCAATCCGATAATCCGCCGGGATCGAAGTCACAAGCAGATCGGCAATGATGCCGGCATTGTCGGAAGGAATTGTTTTGCGCTCTGAAAGAACATATTCGCTCATGGTTTCTTCTTCATTCACAACCGCCATATTCTCTTCCGCCCGTTTCATAACCGGTGCTTCAGCCGCTTCCTCCATATACATATTCATCGGCTGCGCCATTCTTGCCATCCCCATCGCATTGCCTGCCATCATATATGGCGACGGAGACGGCCGAAAATCAAGATAGACAGGATTTACTTCCGGCAGCTCATCGCCGGCATTCGGATTCCCGCTCAGCAATGACACTTCAACATCATTCCATTCTTCTCCGGTCGTCTGATGAATCTCAGCGCGCATCCGAAGTTCAAGAGACAAAGACCCGTCGGTATGTATTTCATGAAAGGGCGTCCACCAGGCAGAAGGTTCCCGGTAGCGGACCTCTACATAACAGGTGCCGGCAGTTTCTGCTTCCACTTCTGCAGATAGCACTGGCCCGCTTTCTCTCTGAACTGCTTTATTCAGTTCCTTCTGAAGCTGTTCAATCTTGCCGGATGCTTCGATGACCGCATTGTTCAGATCAATCAGACGCTGCGGAAGAGCGTTGATATATCCTGCTACAGATGCAGGATCTGCACTCGTATGCGACGTGAAATCACCATTCGCCTGCCAGAGATTCATCTGTATCGCCCGGATCTCATTTTCCTTATTCAGAAGACCGATCTGTTTGCGAAGCGCCTCTGATTCTTTTCTACGTTCGTCCGTTTCCTCTTCACTCAAAAACCGAAATCTTCTGCATACAAACGGCTCGCTAACAAGCAGCCGTACAGTATTACGATCTGTTCCGGAAGAAATGCCGGTAATCTCAATTACTGTTTTCCCGGCCGGCAGTTCCACTTTTCCCTTTCGTATTACTTCCGCACCGCTGCGAAAAATACTGACGGAATCGATCCTGGTTTCAAGCATTGTCATACAGTTCTTACCTCCGATCTGTTCTTTCCTTCATCATATCCCATTCCCGGCATGAACTCGTCATGCCTTTTCCGTTTTCATAATAAAAGCTGCCTTAAACGGCAGCTCAGCTCACTTATTCGCATCCAGATAATTGATTCTGTTCAGCACATGCTTACGTCCGCGGTAATAGGCAATAATACTGAAGAGTGCAAATACTCCTGCAATCACAGCAATCACAATCACGACAATCCGCCATGGGGATGTGCTGTCTTTGAGAAACGTCAGCAGAAACGCAGCACATATGAGAACAATGAGTACGCTGTACTGGACATATCGTTTTACCCGGGTCAGCAGAATACTTTCTTCCTGAATCTGAAGCTTGATTTCCTCGCGCTCCTGACTAGTGATTTTCGCCATAATAAAAACTCCTTATACAGGGTAAAGTTTAACAAAAAAAGCTCTGCTTTGGGAGAATAAGCAGAGCTTTGAACTGCAGAGCAAACGATAATTCTGTTCGGAATTATTCGTAGGACAGTCCCGGGTCGAAGACGCCGATGAGAACACCGACAACCGCGATGATGAGCATGAGGCCCATAACCTTGACTGCGGACATCTTCTTCTTGGACATGAGATACCAGCACATCAGGACAAACAGCATTGTCACGACGCCCGGGTATGCACCATCCAGGTTGTTCTGGAGGGAAACCTCACCGAACTTCAGAGAAGTGGTGATGTTAACCCAAGATGCGGACATCGCACCGACGATAACCTGACCAAGGAGAACTGCAGATTCACGAAGAGCTGTCGCACGGTCACCGACGATAACTTCGACAGCGTTTCCGCCGAGGGAATAACCCTTCATGTAAATTGTTCTCTGGAACCAGATGGAAGTCGCATTCCAGACGATGATGTAGAACAGGATACCAGCAACGGAACCGCCGTTGGAGAAACCAAGCGCGATACCGAGGAGGATCGGAATATAAGTACCAACGATGAGGGAGTCACCGATACCAGCGAGCGGGCCCATGAGACCAGCACGGATACCATTGATCATTTCATCATCGATATCTTCTGCGCCGTTTGCACGAGCTTCTTCGAGACCGGCAGTGATGCCGACTACGATAGAACCGATCTGCGGCTCAGTGTTGAAGAACGGGGAATAAGTATGAAGCTTTTCCTGCTGTTCTTCTTTGGAACTGTAGAGTTCCTGGATGATCGGCAGCATGGACCACATGTAACCGAATGTCTGCATATGCTCCTGTGTGAAGCATGTGAGGTTACCATAGAACCAACGCCAGAAGGACTTATTTAACGTTGCCTTCTTGATCTTCTTTTCAGCCATTGTTAAATATCCTCCTCTTCTTCATCCATAGCAACTGCTCCGCCCTTCTTTGCCTCGAGCGCATTCATCTTCATCTGGAAGTTGATGAGAGCGAATACTGCAGCGACGCAGGTAGCAGCGATCAGTGTCAGACCCATGGATCTAGCAAGTGTGAAACCGAAGACGAAGTAAATCAGGTCGGTCGGTTTTGTTACAACGGAGTTGAGCAGGATGCCCATTCCGACTGCCGGCAGCATGGAACCAACTGTGAAGAGAGCCTTCATGTACCAGGAATCCATCGGGAGTGCTTCACGGAATGTGTAAACAGCCTGAGATCCGTAGTGGTTGATCAGCATAACCGGAATGAAGGAAATGCACAGATGCGAGATGATCGGCATCCATGTTTCAACTGCAGTCAGGATCTTGAAGTTGCCCTTATCGAGTTCAGCCCATCCAATGTGCTGCCAGATGAGGTTCATAACCGCAGTACCGTAGAACTGAACGGTTCCGACAGTTCCTACGAGAGCGCCCATAGCACCTGCAATGCCGCTTGCTTCAGCGCCGGAGAGATCAAGTCCCTGGCTCTTAGCTGTAACATATGCAAGAGGAATACCAATGTAAGATACTGCACGAAGGTCTGCCGCAACAGTTCCTCCGGGAGTAACTAATGCAATGTAGATAACCTGCATCGGAATCGCAATCTGGATGCATCCCTTGACATCGCCCATAATCAGGCCGACGAACAGGGAAGCAATCAGAGGACGGTTCAGAGTGTAGTTACCGACTGTTGTACCAAGAGCTGCAATGGTAGATGCTGCGCATACAGACATGATACCGAGAAGTGCAGCCTGGAACCATGAAATAGCCATAAAATCCAAACCCCTTTCAGTAAATAATGTTGTTTTTAATGACATTTATCAAAACCGGGTGTTTCTCCCCAAACACTATTCCGGTTCTGAACAGATCTGATACCCTTTCCCGGGTAATTTCTGCGGATCAGCCGTTGTAGCCGAACTGGCCGCGGAACTTGGACCAGTCACCGATCGCTGTTTCACGAACGAGCGCAAATGTGATCGTGTAGCCCTTCTTGTAAATCTTTTCGAGTGCGTCAGCTTCTTCCTGTGTGATCGACTGGTTGTTGCCGAGCTTCACAGTTCCCGGACGATCGTTGCACGGTCCGATGATGAGTTCCTTGACATTGTTCGGAACAAATCCGTTATCAACGAGGATTGTTGCCATGTCGATCGGGTTCTTTGTGATCAGGAAGTAGTGCTTCGGGCTGTCAAATACCTTCTGAGCGTTTGCGAGGAAGTGCTCCATTGTCCAGATAAATACCTTCTTTTCAGTGGAAGCGACAAAACTCTGCTTCAGAACCGGTGTTGTAGCTGCTTTATCGTTTACAGCAATGATGCCGTCGCAAGGATATTCCTTGGACCAGCGGGTGATAATCTGACCATGAATGATACGGTCGTCAACACGCATAAATGTGATCATAAGATGTAATTATTTTCCTCCTTAACTATGATTACACGTTCTGTGTTACTTCTGAAATTAACTCTGCCTCAGATATCGTCGTCAGCATCATCGCCGGAAGAGACTGCCTGGAATTCCGAAACTGCATTCTTCGCTTCGCTGAGGATTGTTTCCTTCAGCATGGTTCTGTCATCCAGTGTATCCTTCATGATCACTGCAGTCATAACCATCGGCATATTCATGCCTGTAAGAACGATGGCACTGTCAAGCAGCCCGCGTTCTGACAGAACTTCCAGAGACTTTGTCATCGGTGATCCGCCGAGAATGTCACAGCAGAGAATCACCTCATCCGTGTCCTTGATCGGTGCAACGAGCTCACGGAAATTCTCCTGGAACTGGTCTGCGCTCATATCCGCGCGAAGATTTGTGCAGAGCACTTCATCCTTCGGTCCGGTCATCATAAATACTGCTGACCGAAGTCCCGGTGCAAATTCACCGTGACTAACCATTACTACATATCTCATTTTCTCTCCTCTATAACAATAGAATTCTCTTATACTATTGCCTTGCCTTAATGATTTCATTGTATTCGTTCTTGTGGCCAAACGCAATATTCCTGTCCTGAAATATGTGAAGATTTCGTGAATGTTTTCCCATCCGTTTCCATGCCGGCCGGCTCACCCGATTGCTCTTGTCACAAGCCAGACGATCAGCGCGCCGATCAGCGGAATAATGAACAGAATCGAATAGGAACCAAGCACTTTCCGCTCCAGTTTCGCCCATCCTGCTTCGCTGAAATAATACCTGTCATCTTCTGTCCGGATGATCACTTTTTCTTCCATCATATTGGCAATGGTATAGGCGAGCACCTGCGTCGTAAGCCTGATGTTCTTCAGTTCATCATAGCCGACCGCATGCGCTTCATCTGTTGCGCCTTTGCCGCGGAGAAACTTTATAACTGCCTGTCCGGCTGTCTGCCGGCCGGATACCCGTTTTGTGCTTTCTGACATTATTTCTTCCCCTTCTTTTCTTTCTTTGCCTTCCGCCATGCTTCATAAGCATCATGGAAGACAAGCCCCATTTCACGGGAAAGAATATATTTTCCCTGTGCTGTCTGCATTTCTACGATGCGCTGCAGTCCTTTCTGTTTCGGATCCATGCTCAGAACATTCCGCCAGGGAATGACCGCATCTTCAAACACAAACGCATCCCTGCCGATCACCGCGCTGCGTTTGACAATCATCACAAACATCTGGCCGAACAGAATCAGTCCGACAAACAGGAATGCCATGCGAAACCACGCTGCCTGTTCATCCGTCGACTGAATCGTCGCTCCGGCATAGATGCAGTAAAGGATCATCGCCGTATAAAGCGCTCCCCAGCCCCAGAACTGATTGACATTCCGCATTCCTTCCGTTCCGTATTTTTCCTTATATCTCTTCCGTGCATCAAGGTTTCCTTTTACAAACAGGAATACCTTCCACAGATAGTAAACGGAATAAGCCGCAAATCCGATCAGCAGTAAATAGAAGAACGCTGCTGAGCCATAAAACTGTTTCATTTTCGATCTCCCCCGTCCGCTATTCTATCCCTTCCGCAATCTTCCCTGCAAGCGTACAGCTGTGCCCCACAGCATCAGCCTGCGCAGACGGGACGCATGCATTACTCCAGGCAGAGCGAGCCGCGTACAAACGCACGGATCAGTTTCACCGGCCCGTTCAGAGCTCTGACACGGACGCGTCCTGCCTTTGCCGGAAGGATAAATGTCTCTGCATAATGCACTTCAAACGGTTCGAACAGATTGTCTTCGCTCTCCAGAACTGCCGCTTTGCCATCGATCAGATTGCATACACTGAGCGCACCGGAAAGATCGATTTCGACCTGCGTGCGGATCGTATAACGTCTGGTTTCAATGAATTCCAGCTCATGAAGACCGGTGTGCTCAATCTCATAGTCGCTGCACGAATAGATCGTTTCAAACTGATTTACAAGATTTTCCTTCACCCATTTTGTATCACGGTCCCACTGAATCACATGCGAACCGTGTTCAATATTGATCGGCCGCGGCTTTCCGTCCAGGCCAACGCGGCCCCAGTCATATAATTTGAAGGTAAAGATATAGGGAGTGGCACTGATCTCCAGCACCATCGCATTTCTGCCGGAAC
>JAFYGX010000099.1 GCA_017543025.1 Solobacterium sp. | reverse complement strand
TCTGTGAAGGATATCTTTCCGGGATGGGACTTACCTCTGCGGCAAAGGAAGCTGGGTTTGAGATGGCCCATACAGGCGTAATGAGAATGATGCTGAACAGGCATTATCTTGGTGATGACTTCTACCCGCAAATCCTGACAGAGGAAACGCAGGATGCAATACGGGCGGAGAGGGATAAACGTGCAGAAAGCCTGGGCAGGAAGGACCGTCAGAAAACACACGCTGCGGCTAAGCTTCCCGCCACCAGATTACGTATGAACAAACGATCACGTCGATTCGACGATCCGTTCCTGGAAGTTGAATACATTTACAGTTTGATAGAAGAGGAGGGGTGAAATGGCGACAGTAAGAGTGATACCGCCCAATAAGAATAAAGTTACGGGTCCACGACCCGAAGAAGCACCAAAACTGAAGGTTGCGGCATACTGCCGGGTCTCTACGGAGTCGGAAGAGCAGGCCACCAGCTATGAGGCTCAGGTGAAGCATTACACTGAATACATTACGAATCATCCCGGATGGCAGCTGGCAGGAATTTATGCAGACGAAGGCATTTCCGGGACTAACACCAAAAAGCGTGAAGAGTTCAACCGTCTGATCGAAGACTGCATGGGCGGGAAAATAGAGATGGTTATCACGAAGTCGATCAGCCGGTTTGCCAGAAACACGCTGGACTGTCTGCAGTACATCCGCGAACTGAAGGATAAGAACATTCCGGTATTTTTTGAGAAAGAGAACATCAATACAATGGAATCAAAGGGCGAGGTTCTGCTCACCATCATGGCAAGCCTTGCACAACAGGAGAGTCAGAGCCTTTCACAGAATGTTCGGCTTGGTCTGCAGTACCGATACCAGGAAGGAAAGGTACAGGTATGTACAAACAGGTTTCTGGGATACGATAAGGATGAGGAAGGTAATCTGATCATCAACCCGGAACAGGCTGAGGTAGTAAAGCGGATCTACCGGGAATTCCTGGAAGGGAAAAGCTACTATGAGATTGGAAAAGGGTTAACCGCTGATGGGATAAAGACTGCCGCCGGCAGTGAACTCTGGCGTGCCAGTACGCTCAGGAAGATCCTGATGAACGAGAAGTACATAGGGGATGCACTGCTTCAGAAGACCGTAACAACCGATTTTCTGAAAAAGAAGCGAGTGGTTAATAACGGCATCGCTCCTCAGTACTATGTGGAAGACGATCATGAAGCCATCATTCCTCGGCACGTTTACAGAATGGTACAGGAAGAAATGGTGCGCAGGGCAAACCTGAAAACCGGTACCGGCCGCAAAAGTGTGTACAGCGGGAAATACGCTTTATCCAGCATGGTTTACTGCGGGCACTGCGGTGATATTTATCAGAGAACGCAGTGGCTTCTGAAAGGAGAACATGTACCGGTATGGCGGTGCGTCAGCCGGCTTCAGAAAAGAAAGAACGATATCAACTGTCAATCCCGCACCATTTTTGAGAAAGATCTTCACGCAGCGGTTGTTGAAGCGGTGAACCAGCTCATCGGGGAAAAGGATGAGATGCTGGAGGTGTTGAAGCAGAATGTCGCAAAGGTTGTAGGTTCCTCTAACAGAGCTGCGATTGCAGAAATCGATAACCAACTTGGAAAGCTGCAGACTGAAGTGATTAAGAAAGCAGATGCCCGACAGGAATTTGATACGATCGGTGACGAGATTGAGCGGCTGCGTGATCAGAAACAGAAGCTCCTTCTGGAAGACGCGCAGAACATTGCACTGCAACAGCAGGTGGAATACCTCGGTTCGTTCCTGGATAAGCAGGAGGGTGGCATCACAGAGTATGATGAGGCACTTGTTCGGAAGCTTATCGAGAAGATCACGGTATACGATGATCGGCTGGTCTTTGAGTTCAAATCTGGTCTTGAGATAGAAGTTAAAATGTAGGAATCATACAGCGCTCCCGGCTTGGGGGCGTTTTTTTGTGCGTTGTGTTCAGAAATTTTTGTATTAATAATAATCTCTAAAGATATGATGTACTGAATGCATGGATCGGAGCGTGCTTCGGCAACCCAGTTGTCCACCGAAGAAAAATCAAAACGCTGCATGAGAAGAAAAGAGCGGAGAAGAATGGCGGGATCAAAGGCTGGACGACCGGCAACCTGTGAGTAAAGCGGAAGGATGATATCCAAAGCAAGAGCAGGGTCCATTTTGCGGAACCTCCATAAGGCAGGACGAAGTCGTTGATTCTGTTCAAGACGTTTGCGATCAGAAAAAGATAAATTGTTTTTCTCATCGTGCAGGAATTCTTCGTAATCAGAAGCAGATGAAATATGTAACAACATGGTAGAAACCTCCTCGGCTTCTACCACAAGGCCGAGCGAAGCGAGGCCGCGATTTTCAGAAATATGTCAATAGCAAATTTCAGTAAATTTGCCCCGGTCGTTAGGGGGCAAATGTCAAAAACACAAAAAGAAAACGGCTCGGTTAAGCGTCTACAGCTTTTCCGAGACCGCTCACATGATCCAAAGGGAATCGGATGTATTTTCCGAAGCCGGCAAAGAAAATGACAAAATAGACAACTGTTATTTATTTCACAAGAGACAGGTTGACATGATGAAAGCGCTTATATAAACTGAATTTATCAGCTGTAAACGTTTCCGGAAACGATTACAGAGATATTTCCGAAAACGCTTACAGCTGATTCAATAAATCATTTGAAATCATTGTTTTTACTAAGGAAGGAAAGGTATGAATTTCAAAAAGATTTGTGCATCACTGCTTGCCGTTGCGATGCTCGCCGGATGCGGCGGATCCTCATCGTCCAGCGGAAGCACATCCACATCCGGCGGCTCTGATGAGGGCACTTCCGACGAGAAGGTCGTTGCGACCGTAACCGTCTGGGGACCGCAGGAAGATCAGTCCGATGACAACGGCAAGTGGCTCCAGACCGAATGCGAGAAGTTCGCTGCAGAACATCCTGACTGGGAACTCACATTCAACTATGGTGTCTGCTCCGAAGGTGATGCGAAGACCAACGTCTCCACTGACCCGAGCGCTGCCGCAGATGTCTACATGTTTGCGAACGACCAGATCCCTGATCTGCTGAAGGCTGGCGGAATCGCTGAACTCGGCGGAAAGACCGTTGATGCGATCAAGGCAAACAACTCCGAGACGACCGTTAATACCGTAATGTATGACGGCTCTGTCTATGGTGTACCGTTTACCGCCAATACCTGGTTCATGTACTACGACAAGAGCGTATTCACCGAAGACGATGTCAAGTCTCTTGATGCAATGCTCGAAAAGGGCAAGGTCGCATTCCCGCTTGAAAACTCCTGGTACATTGCCGCAATGTATGTAGCCAACGGCTGCACACTGTTCGGCGCAGACGGCAATGACGCTGCTGCTGGTATCGACTTCAGCGGAGATAAGGCAGTTGAAGTTACCAACTACCTCGTTGATCTCGCGGCGAACCCGAACTTCTCCAACGGTGATGTTTCCAACAACGCAGATGCTGCGGCATTCTTCTCCGGAACCTGGGATTACCAGAAGGCACAGGATGCCTATGGCGATAACCTCGGCATCGCACCGGCACCGACCATCATGGATGGAAAGCAGATGAAGTCCTTCGCAGGCTCCAAGGCAATCGGCGTCAACCCGGCAACCGCGCTCTACAGCGAGCATCCGGAAGTTGCAGTTGCACTTGCGGCATACCTCGGAAGCACATCCGCTCAGCAGGATCACTATGATCTGCGCAACATCATCCCGACCGATTCCAATATCAACGTCGGTGATGACGCTCTCGCAAAGGCACAGATGAATACCATGGGATACGCTTCCATCGTTCAGCCGCTCCAGGCTGATATGGGCAACTACTGGGGACCGGCAGAGTCCATGGGCAAGGAACTCGTTGCAGGAACTGTTACGCATGACAATGCGGCAGAAAAGACAGAATCCATGAACGAGGCCATGAACACCTCTGCGGTTCAGTAACACAACCATCATTTCAGGAATGGCTGCGGTCGGACTCCAGCAGTCCGGCCGTATTCGTTCCGTCACTCTGACTGTTATTAAGGGACTAATCATTTATGGATGAAACAATCAGTATCGGCAATGCACTGAAAAAAGGAGACCTCTGGACCCGGCTTTCCGCGCTTGTGATGGGCATCGGTATGATCATGCACAGGCAGGTAATCAAGGGAATCATGGTTCTTCTGTGTGAGATTGCCTTCTTTTTCTACATGATCAATACCGGCTTTCATAATCTTTCTATGATGCCGAGTCTAGGCACCGAAGCGCAGGGCAAGGTCTGGAATGAAGCCAAGCAGATCTATGAGTACACTGTGGGCGATAACTCCCAGCAGATCCTGCTTGCCGGGGTCATTACGCTGTTTGTCATTGCGGCGATCATTGTGCTCTGGGTTCTGCAGATGCGTCATTCCTATAAGCTTCAGAAGATGATCGAGAGGGGCGAACATGTGCGCAGTCTCAAAGAAGACATCGCGGCACTGTTTGACGGAAACCTTCATATCACCCTGATGACGCTGCCGTGCCTTGGCATTCTCATCTTTAACATCGTTCCGCTTGTATACATGATCTCGATGGCCTTTACGACCTATTCCAAGGAAGACGAGCATCTGATGCTGTTTGACTGGGACGGTCTCCATCAGTTCGGCCGTGTCCTGAACATGAACGGCAATATCGGCCGTCAGTTCTGGCATGTCCTGGCGTGGACGGTAGTCTGGGCGTTCTTCGCAACGTTCCTGAACTACATCCTCGGCATGATCCTGGCTCTGATCATCAACCGCAAGGACACCAAGGCCAAGGGTTTCTGGCGGTTCTGCTTCGTGCTTTCGATCGCGGTTCCCCAGTTTGTCACGCTCATGATCATGAACATCATGCTGCAGCCTTCGGGCGCGGTGAATGTGCTGCTCAAGAACCTCGGTCTTATTACGACACCGATTCCGTTCTGGACGAATGCGATGCTCGCTCGGATCACGATCATCGTGATCAACCTCTGGGTCGGTATTCCGTATACGATGCTTCAGGTCACGGGTATTCTGCAGAACATTCCGCTTGAGCTCTATGAAGCGGCCAAAGTGGACGGTGCAGGTCCGGTCAAGACCTTCTTCAGCATTACGCTTCCGTACATGCTGTTTGTCACGACCCCGTATCTCATCGCAAGCTTTGTCGGAAACATCAACAACTTCAATGTCATCTACCTGCTTTCGGGAGGCGGACCGACGTATGTCGGAGATACCGCAGGTCAGACCGATCTTTTAGTCACGTGGCTCTACAAGCTGACGATCGACCAGCAGTACTACAACCTTGGTGCGGTCATCGGAATCATGACCTTCGTGATCCTTACGATCGTGACCCTGATTACCTACCGCAATTCCAGTTCCTACAAGAATGAGGAGGCGTTCATGTGATGAATAACGAGAAGTATAACAAACCAAGTCTTCGCAAGCGCATCGTGAATCTTCTGGTCCACATCCTGCTTGCGGTGCTTGCCTTCATCTGGCTGCTTCCGATCTTCTGGATCGTACTGACAAGCTTTAGGGCGGAGCCGGGTGCTTACACGAACACCTTCCTTCCCCAGGGCTATACGCTGAACAACTACATCAAGCTCTTTACGGATCGGAACGTGCTTAATTTCCCGAAGATGTTCATGAATACGCTGATCATCGCGATCGTCTGCTGCATCATCAGCACCTTCTTCGTCCTGTCGGTTGCGTATTCTCTGAGCCGGATGCGCTTCAAGTTCCGTAAGCCGTACATGAACCTCGCCATGATCCTTGGACTCTTCCCGGGCTTTATGACGATGATCGCCCAGTACTTCATCTTAAAGGCGATGGGTCTTACAGAAGGATCCGCGATCCGCATCGGTCTTATCATTGTCTATTCCGCCTGTGCGGGTCTTGGCTTCCAGATCGCAAAAGGGTATCTCGATACGATTCCCCGCTCGATCGATGAAGCTGCGGTGATCGACGGTGCGACGAACTGGCAGGTATTCACCAAGATCACGATGCCACTTGCCAAGCCGATCATCATCTACACCGTCATGACTTCCTTTATCGCACCATGGGTCGACTTTATCTTCGCCAAGGTATTATGCCGTGCCAACTCCGATCAGTTCACGGTAGCCATCGGCCTTTGGAACATGCTGCAGAAGGAGTATATCTATCAGTGGTATACCTGCTTCGCGGCTGGCGCGGTCGTGATCTCGATTCCGATCGCGATCCTCTTTATCTTCATGCAGCGCTTCTACGTCGAAGGCATGTCCGGAGCGGTCAAGGGATGATGACCGCACGGA
>JAFYGX010000098.1 GCA_017543025.1 Solobacterium sp. | reverse complement strand
TATGTGAAAACTGCGTATTTTCAGATTTCTCTGCTATGATGAAGCCATGAAACTGATCTGTCCGAACTGCGGAAAACCGCTCAGCAGAACCGGTCGTTCTGCCGTATGTGAGAACCGTCACTGCTTTGACTATGCAAAAAGCGGTTATCTGAATCTGCTTGGCCCGCAGAAGAAAGACCCCGGCGATAATGCGGAAATGGTAAAAGCCCGCACCGCATTTCTCAGCACCGGCGCTTATGCATTTCTCAGAGAAACGATCCGGCAGATGCTGGAATCAGAACCGGTACAGGTATTTGCCGATCTTGGCTGCGGCGAAGGCTATTACACTTCTGCCTGCCCCGGAGAGGAAAAATACGGATTTGATCTTTCCAGGCCAGCTGTCAACTATGCCGCAAAGCATGACCCTTCCGCCTCTTATGTGATCGCAAGCATCTTTCACCTGCCGCTCCCGGATGAATCGTGTGATGCGGCGATGACCTGTTTTGCGCCGGCCGCTGCCGATGAGATCCATCGCATTCTGAAACCAGGCGGACGTTTTGTGTTTGTACAGCCGGCAGAAGATCATCTCTTTGAACTCAAGCAGGTGCTTTATGATACGCCGTATCAGAATACCGTCACCCCTCCTGCGCTCCCTCTGAAAGAAGAATCATGCACGATGATCCGAAACACCTTTACCGCGGATCGTACCGCGCTTCACGCCCTGTTTCAGATGACGCCGTATGCGTATCATACCAGTACAGACGGTATCGAACGGCTGAACAGAATTGGTTCGCTGCAGATTACCGCTTCCTTTGCGGTTCGTCTGTACCGCAGAGAATCCAATTGATATTGCGACATGTATTCACAGAATGCAAAGCGAAAAATGACGCAGGCAGTCCTGCGTCTGTTTTTGTTATTACCACTTTTTTTGAAACGCGTCTCTTTTCCTGATGAAGCGCATGCGGACAGAGAGAACCGATTCTTCTGAAACGAGTATCTGTTTCTGTATGACGGCTGATGCGTTGTCGATTATTTATTAATACTTACATGCATCTCTCATTTCATAAATATCAGTTCCCCGCGCATCAATTCCGACAAACACCGGAAAGTCTTTCAGGGTTAGTTTTACAACTGCTTCCGCAAGCAGATCCTCAAATGCGACAGGTTCCGCCCCGGTAATGCAATGCGACAGAAGCGCTCCTGCTCCGCCGCATGCCACAAAATAAACTGCTCCGTTTCGAACGATCGCATCTTTTACCGCCTCATTCCGTCTGCCTTTTCCGATCATGACCTTCAGACCAAGATCCAGCAGCTGCGGCGTATAGCTGTCCATCCGGCTGCTGGTCGTCGGACCGGCCGAGCCGATCACCCGATCACCATATCCCGGCGTTGGCCCGACATAATAAATTCCCGCTCCTTCCAGCCGGAACGGCAGCGGCTTCCCTTCCGCAAGCAGTGCGGCCATCCGCTTATGCGCCGCATCCCTTGCGGTATATACCGTTCCGCTGAGATGTACCAGCTCCCCGGCGTTCAGCGTCGTCAGCTGATCATTATCTTCTGGCAGTACAAGTGTTCTCATAATTCCGCCCCCCCGTGACGGCATGCGTGACAGCAGATATTCACCGCACAAGGCATACCGGCAATATGTGTCGGTGCCGCAAGCACCCGGATGCCCAGCACCGTCGTTTCTCCATGCAGGCCCATCGGCCCGATTTTCAGCTCATTTGCTTTCCGGATCAGTGTTTCTTCAAGCTTCGCATACCGCGGATCCGCATTCCGCTCATCTACGCGCGCAAGCAATGCCCGTTTGGCGAGATATGCACTGTAATCAAATGTACCGCCAAGCCCGACGCCGACGATCATCGGCGGACAGGCATTCGGTCCGGCCAGCTTGATTGTCTCCAGCACAAAGCGGATTACGCCTTCTTCTCCTTCCGCCGGCTTGCACATGCCGATCCGGCTCATATTCTCTGAGCCAAACCCTTTTGCGGTCAGTTCAATCTTCACCCGATCGCCCGGGTTCAGATCGAAATAGACAACCGCAGGCGTATTGTCTTTCGTATTGACCCGCTCATATAACGGATCTTTTACCACTGAAGCACGCAGATGACAGCGGCTGTAGGCCTGACGCACCCCTTCATTGACAGCTGCCCTTACATCTCCGTTAAAATGCACATCCACGCCCGCATGGACCCATACCGTTACAAGTCCGGTATCCTGACAGATCGGAATCCGCTCCCTGGAAGCGATTTCCGCATTTTCTTCCAGCATTTTCATCGCTTCCTTCGAACGGAACTCCGTTTCCGCTTCTCTTCCGTCTGTTATTGCAGTGCGGATATCCGGGCTGTAGTCAAACGCAATCCTGCTGCAGATCGCTTCGACCGCATCCTGGATCAAGGCTGTATTCACTTCTCTGATCATAGGCTTCCTTACCTTCCTTTGCGTTCTGTTCTTCTGCAATTATACCCGCTCTTTCCCCGCAATCCGAACCTCCCTCATAAATCCGAAACTTTTGCGTGCGGAATCAAATCCCACTTGAACATCTTTGAGACGAGTGGTATATTTTAGCAGTCAGCACTCAAGAGTGCTAAACTATTTACAGAAATCAACGGAGGTAACAAGTATGGCAAAAAAACAGTTTAAAGCAGAGTCCAAGCGCCTGCTGGAGCTGATGATCAACTCCATTTACACCAACCGTGAGATCTTCCTGCGGGAACTGATCTCCAACGCCAGTGACGCACTGGACAAACGGTATTATGAAGGTCTGACAGACCCGGCAAAAAACGCCGCAAAAAAAGATCTCTGGATCAAAATCTACGCCTATCCGGATGAGCGGAAGCTCGTCATTGAAGATACCGGTATCGGTATGAGCGAAGAAGAGCTCGAAAAGAATCTCGGTACCATCGCAAAATCCGGCTCTGCCGAATTCCGTGAAGCCCTGGAAAAGGATGAATCCAAGGTTGATCTGATCGGTCAGTTCGGTGTCGGTTTCTACAGCGCCTTCATGGTCGCAAAAAATGTAATCGTTGAGACAAAGCCTGCAGGCAGTGACAAGGCCTATCGCTGGGAATCTTCCGGTGAAGACGGCTATACGATAACAGAAATCGAACGGGAGCAGCCCGGAACCAGAATCACCCTGGAACTCAAGGAGGATACGGAAGACGAAAAATTCTCCGAGTTCCTGGAAGAATATACAATCCGTAATCTGGTGCGCAAATACAGCGACTATGTCCGCTATCCGATCAAAATGGACGTGAAGAAGTCGATTCCCGATCCGACGGATGAAAACAAAACCATCGATACATTCGAAGAAGAGACGCTGAACTCGATGATTCCGCTCTGGAAAAAGAACCGCAATGACATATCCAAGGAAGATTATGACGAGTTCTACAAGGGAAACTTCTCCGACTGGGAAAACCCTCAGAAAGTAATCCACTACAACGTGGAAGGAAACATTTCCTACACTGCCCTGCTCTACCTTCCGGGCAAGACGCCGTTCAATTTCTACAACACGGATTATGAATCCGGTCTGAAGCTCTACTCAAAAGGCGTCTTCATTCTGGATAACGCAAAAGACCTTCTGCCGGAATGTTACAGATTTGTAAAGGGTCTCGTAGACAGCGATGATCTCAACCTGAATATTTCCCGTGAAATTCTTCAGCAGGACCGTCAGGTCAAAGCCCTGGCAAAGTCGATCGACAAGAAGATCACAAAAGCACTGGAAGACATGCTGGAAACAGAACGGGAAGAATATGAGAAGTTCTTCGAAAACTTCGGTCTCAACCTCAAGTACAGCATTTACAAGTCCTATGGCATGGAAAAGGACAAGCTGCAGGATCTGCTGCTGTTCCGCTCTTCCAGTGAGGGAAAATACACCACGCTCAAAGAATATGTCGAACGGATGAAAGAGGATCAGAAAGAGATCTACTATGTCTCCGGCTCTTCCATTGAAGAGATCGAAAAGCTTCCGGTTCTTGCGAAAGTGAAGAACAAGGGATATGAGATTCTCTACTTCACCGATTCCATCGATGAATTCGTCATCCGGATGATGATGAACTACAGTGAGAAGAACTTCCGTTCCATTACAGAAGCCGGTCTTGACCTCGACAGTGAAGAGGAAAAGAAGGTAAAGGAAGAAAAGGCAGAAGCCAACAAAGATCTGCTTGCGGCAATGAAGGAATCGCTCGGCGACCGCGTCAGCGAAGTCCGCATCTCTTCCCGTCTTACAGACGATCCGGTATGCATCGTCGCAGATCAGGGCATGTCGATTGAAATGGAAAAGGTTCTGTCACAGGACCCGATGAACCGCGGCATGAAGGCAACCAAGATCCTTGAGATCAACCCGAATCACCCGATCTTCGAGAAACTGCGCAGCGTCTTCGCCAGCAACCCGGCTGTAATCAGTGATTATGCGGATATTCTGTATGAACAGGCGCGTCTGATTGAAGGACTTCCGATCGAAGACCCGGCAGAATACGCCCGCCGGATCGTCAGTATGATGGTCCAGGCATCCGTGCCCGCACGTACGGAGAACTCCGAAGGTCCGGTTGAAGCAGAGATCGTCGACTGACCGGTTCATTCTTCAGACACAGACAAAAGGGAAGCCCGCGCTTCCCTTTTTCATCTGTTTTCTGTTCATTGATTGTCTTATCTCTCGCCTTTCGCTTTTCGCTGTGACAGCAGCACAGCCGCAAACATCAGCGCACAGCCTGCCAGTTCCCTTATGCTCAGCACTTCATGCAGAAGGAGATAGCCAAACAGCACTGAGAAGACCGACTCCAGACTCAGTATCACACTGACCGCCGATGGATCCGCATCCCTCTGTCCGATCACCTGCAGCGTATAGCCAAGCCCGGCTGAGGCAAGACCCGCATAAAGCAGCGGAATCATGGCTTTCTGAATACCGCTCCAGGAAAACGGTTCAAGCAGCACTGCACCAGCCATTGAAATCACACCTGCCGCCAGAAACTGCACCGCGGAAAAATAAATCGGATCAACAGAATCCGAAACCCGATCAATGATCAGAATATGACCGGCAAAGGCACAGGCACAGAGAATCTCCAGCAGATCCCCTCTGCTGATCGTTCCGGTCTCAGCTCCTGACAGCAGAAACAATGCGGCCGCCGCAGTCAGTGCCGCAGGAAATGCAGTCTGCGGCAAACGCTTCCTCAGCAGGAATGCCTCTGCCAGCGGCACCAGTATCACATACAGCGATGTCAGAAATCCGGCTTTGCCGGCCGTAGTATACCGGATACCCGCCTGCTGCAGCACACTTGCAAACGCCAGGACAGCTCCGGCACAACTCCCTGCCGCAAACAGCCTCCGATCCGGTTTACGCGCCTGAATTCCAGTAATCTGATGCAGAAAGGGAGACAGCAGCAGTACTTCGGCACCGCCCATCAGAAAGCGGATGCCGTTGAACAGCCACGGTCCGATCGAATCAGCCGCAGCCGACTGCGCCGCAAATGCACAGCCCCAGATCATTGCCGTCAGAACCAGTGCAACATTGCCCCGCAGCCGCTGTACCGCCGGTTTAGCCGATCCGTTCACTGAAATACCCTCTGTCAAACTTCAGTTCCAGTTCCAGTCCGGTTTCCTGTCCAGCAGGCATCGTCTGTTTCAGACTGCAGAGCAGCCGTCTGCGAAGTTCTTCATTGGTAAAGCCGCACTGATACGGAAGATGGATATCCATGCTCAAAACGGTCTTTCCGTCAGTCTGTTCGAGATGGAAGTCATGGATCGCCGCATCCTCTGTGATTTCCTTCAGACAGCGTTCGGTTTCCTGTTTCCACTTCAGGCTGTTTTCCTCCAGCTCCGCCGGATCCGGATGGATCGTCATCTGCACATGATAGCGTTCTTCGATCTTCTTCTCCAGGGCATCAATGATTTCATGCGCTTCCTTCAGACTCAGATTGCCGGGCAGCTCAACATGCACCGTACCCATCCGGGCGCCCGGCCCGTAATCATGAATGATCAGATCATGCGTACCGAAGACATCTTTGGAATTGTGAATCTCATTCAGGATCTGTTCTTTCAGTTCATCCGGAACCTCACTGCTGATCAGCTTCGTAACGATCTCACCTGCCAGCTCAATGCCTTCTCTGATGATATAGACCGAAACAATCACAGTCATGATTCCATCCCACGGAACGGACGGCATCGTTCTGCTCAGCCAGAGGGAAAAGATCGTCAGCGAAGTCGTAATCACATCGTTCCGGGAGTCTTCTGCCGCCGCAATCATCCCCGTATGATCCAGTTTTCGTCCAAGCTTCAGATTAAAGCGGTACATCCAGATCTTTACAAGAATCGTTGCGGCCATGATCACAAGCACTGAAGGCGTCACACTTACCGCAGAAGGATTCATGATCTGCTGAATGCCTTTTTTCAGAAGCTCAGCCGCCGCAAGAAAGATCATTCCCGCCGCCGCAAGCGATATCAGATATTCAAGACGTCCGTGCCCGAACGGATGTTTTTCATCTGCCGGCCTGGCGGCCATCCGGCTGCCGAACAGCGTCAGAATACAGGAGATGCAGTCGGAAAGATTGTTGACCGCATCCGCTGTAACCGCAGAAGAACCGGAAACAGCTCCGGCCCCGAGCTTGACTGCCGCTAGCAGAAGATTGCATGCGACACCGGTGAGCGCAGACAGCCGGGCATAGGAAAACCGCACCTCAGTGCGGTGGATTTCATCACTGTTTTTCACAAACCGTTTTACGAGCCATTCTGTCATAATCAAGGAAATTATAATCTCTTCTGCGCTTCATTCCCACGGAAATCATCCGCTCCTGTTTTCGGATATACGCCAGAATCAGCGGAAGAAAGATGAGACTGACCAGCACAATGGCACTGGTCCGCTCTCTGACTTCCCCGCTGAACCAGCACATCGCACTCTGCGGAAGCAGACTGGCAAGCATTAGAAAGACCGGATACGCCCAGAGTATATACCGCATGCCGGGCCGGATCGCTTTCAGTGAGCTTTCCATCCAGAGCACC
The DNA here is from genome assembly GCA_017543025.1 of Solobacterium sp. Next base: position 723 of record JAFYGX010000098.1, on the reverse strand, counting down.
GATACGGCGGTATTGCAGAAGGCAAGCAATACCAGCACGTATCGTTCGCTCAGCGGAAAGGAAACGAAGATCAGTGTTGACTGAATCAGCGTACCGGCACTGATCAGCGGCATGTTCCGCATCATGCGGCGCATGGAATGCGTCAGGATGGCAAGCATTACGCTGAACACTCCGCATAAGAGACCGGCATAAGGATATCCGCTCACCGCGTAAGCATATGCCAGGATCAGAATTCCTGCATTCATCATGAATTTATCCCTGTAGTCCATCACTGCGTCCTCCGTTTACAGAAAGAATTCTAGCGCAGATCGCAGAATTCACTGTCCTGTATGCGGGACAGTGATAAACTATTTCAGATTCTTCACCTGTTTCATAGGGAAGCATCGCCTCTTTACGGGGCGGTTTACAATTATCCTTGGTTTTCAATATAGTGTTTGATTGCTTCCTGCGAAGCGTTTCCAACTGAAGCAGCTAAGTATCCACCTGACCATGTACACTTATGTTTCCAGTAATGCTGGCCGAGAATCTTACTGTGCTTTCCCCACATGCGGTGTGTGCTGTATTGTTTGATAACAGAAACTATATTTGAGACAGAATCATTTGGACTACATTGAAGAAGAATGTGTATGTGATCTTTATCGGTCTCCATCCGTCTGACATACCAATGATGCTCTGCACATATGTCAAAAATGATCTGTTTAACATCTTCTCTGAGTGCGCCGG
>JAFYGX010000097.1 GCA_017543025.1 Solobacterium sp. | reverse complement strand
GACCGGCACCTTCTTCTATGGAATTCTCTTCCACAAAATCCAGAATCAGATTCAGATCCACATCCGGATTCTGCAGATCAAATCCATAGAAGGAAAGCTTTTCACTATGAGAGCCATTGTATTCTTTCATCCATTCAATCAGGTTTCTGATTTCCGCTGTTCTGTAGATCGTAAAGTTGATCCGGCACATCACCTCATCAATTGACATTCCTGAATGACCATTGATGTAATCATTGATGATCATACCTTCACCGTAATCCATCTCCATGGCAAAGCAGTCAACATTGTATTTATCCGTCAGCATGTTCAGAACTTCGAGCTTGAGCTCCTGAAATTCCGCATTTCCATGCGTTGCCTCACCCAGCCCGATGACTTTTGCATTCTCACGTATTGTAAGTTCATTGATTTCGCAGGCAAATTCATCAATCCCATCTATTTTTCTTTTTGCCTGTACTTCCGGTTTTTTTATCAGATAAATATCCAGAACTGCCAGTCCAAGTATCAATACCAGAAACAACACGGCAACGGCTTTGCCGATCTTCTTCAGAATCTTCAACTTCTTCACCTCACCTCTTTCCGGTTTCTCAGAATCAATTTGTCTGCACCCCGATTTATCGAACAATCAGTACGTTTTTCAGTTTCATCTTTTACTTTCTTCCAGCCAAACCTCGGTCTCATTCTGAGACTCAATCACTTTTTCAGGTCTTTTGCCATCATGTATTCTGTGACTCCGGGACGGTACAGGTCTGGAATCTTTCCGACTTGCTGATAGCCGTTTCTTTCATAGAACCGCATTGCGTCCGGATTATAATCTGCGACAACAAGGAAAAACCTGTCTGCCATTTCATACGCAATCTTTTCAGAATAATTCAGCAGAGCCCTGCCGATCCCCCTGTTCCTGTATTCTTCCTTCACGGCGATGATGTGCAGATATGGAAAACTGTGAAACGCTCCTTTGGGAATGATATATGCAAAGCCCACGCATTCTTCACCGATGAGCGCCACATGCAGATTCTCTTGCCGGATCCCTTCAAGGATCGCATTTTCCGCACTCCCCGGCGATGAAAAGTATCTTTCGCCGAGCGCCGATTGGCAGAGTGCATCCCTGCAATCCTTCATATGCTGTTCGTCTCCTTTTGCAAATGTGATCTCCTGCATTCCAATCTTCCTCTTTGCATCAGTGCTTCATTGAACCGGCATACTGCCGGCCGCAGCCGCCGCACACACCGGTGTGGACACAGATGACGCCTCCGCAGGCAGAACAGGTCCACTGCTTCCGCTCCTGCTCCAGAAAAGCGGCCATCCCCGCCTCCCGGATGAACCGCAGATTCTCCAGCGGGGATTCGCGGAGCGGGTACTGCGATCCGTACCGGATCTCCTTTTCCATGACATCAGCGCAGGGGTAATCCGGGCACTCATCGCAGAACGAATACCCTTTCAGCGTTCTCTTTTCGCACAGAATAATGCCGCATTTCTCTGAACAGAACTCCGGCTTGCTGTCGTTTGGACCGCGGCATCCTGCACAGCGGCCGGTCTTTCCTAGTGCACGCCTGCAGATGCTGCAGTCCAGTCCGCAAGGAGCAATCATATCCGCATTGAACATTCCTTTCAGGCCTCCTCACCTGTTCCGGCCGGTTGATCGGCAATACATGATCATACACTCACCGCTGTCGGTAAAGCGTTCAATCTCATATTCCAGTCTTCCTTCCTGATAAATCTTTTCATATATGCTTCCAAGATCCGCTGTCCTTCCCTGAACCGTAAACCAGCCCGTATCCGGCAGTGTCACGGTTCGGTCCGCTCCGCCGATCTCCCCGTCGATTAAGCCAATGACATACTCAATGGATTGTTCCTTCCAGCCATAACCAAGCCCCTGCAGGTTCACCCGGCCATACTTCGCCGCAAGCTCATCCCAGAATGCTCCAATCGTTTCGTATTGCTGATCGTTTTCCGTAGAAAAAGTTCTGCCGATTCCCTTAAACAGCATTGTTATTTCCTTTCTGCCGCAGCTCCGAATATACGGCTACAGACGGCTGCAAAGCCAGTGATCCGCCCGCCGCCGAACGTTTCAAAGCCTGTCTGATCAGTGCTGATCGAATGCATCACATCTTCTGCAGCCGAACGGCACAGCCTTCCAATCTCCGACTGTCTTTCTCCAGCACTCTGCAGCAGTCCGGCGGCAGACAAAATCATCCAATGGTTATCAGCGAAATTATTATTGTCTGACCTCTTATTGATCATGACTTC
>JAFYGX010000096.1 GCA_017543025.1 Solobacterium sp. | reverse complement strand
TTCTGCGGCGGTCAAATTCCCTGCGGTTATAGAGACCGGTCAGTTTGTCATGCGTCGCCTCAAAGGAAAGCTGATCGCGGATACTGCGGTTCTCTTCATAAATACTGTTGTAGGTGGATGCGATGTAGCGAAGCTCATGCACGCCTTCCAGCGGAAGCTCCTCATGATCGGTCATATGTTGGACGATGTTGTGCTGGGGCTTGAGAATCAGGTAATACCCGATATACAGGATTGCGCACATCAGCGCAATGTTGATGCCGATGAGTAGGCTCTGAAGACGCATCAGGCCCTGGAGGCGCTGGGAAGAGGTGCGCTGATACACGATGCCGGTCTGTACGATGGAGTCCTGGCACTGTTCAAGGATTCTGCCGAGCTCCTGCATCTCCGCCTCATACGACTCGGAATAGATCAGGTTCTGTGCCTTCCGCTGTTTTGCGGCGGCGGAAAGCAGGGCATCCGCTGCGCTGAGTTCAACCGAATCAAAGTCGGAATGGAAGTCCGAGCGTTTCATTCCGAGGGAATCGATGAACAGACACATGGCATAGAGATCCTGATTCTGCTGGGAAAGAGAAAGCCGTTCTGCCTCATCACAGAGTGCGACAATCTTCGGGCTGCCGTTTTTCCGCAGCTGGGTACGTGCGGTCTCACAACGTCTTGTCTCATACAGCTCGCGGAAGTATTCATCGAGATAAAAGCGTCTTCCGGTCGAGACAAAGTCCCGTGCATTGGACGTCAGAAAAGCTGCGGCATCCTGGTAGGATTCCGACGCATTTTCAAGTTCTGCGTAGGTGTGGCTTGTCCGGGTAAACTCGGAATAAAACGACGATACCCTGAAAACGGTATAGGAAAGAAGCGCAATCAAAACTGCCGCAAAAATGATAAAAACAATTCCGGCATTCTGAAGTTTCATTCCGCCGACGACAGCTTTTGATTGTCTGGATTTCTTCATTGATAATTTTATTATAGCGTGATTCCTGCCGCGGGGTACTGAACACTTTGCACAGGAGTGTACCTGAAAACGTGCATCTGTGACTGTTTTCTGTATATCTGCGGTTACAATATCAGCGGAGGAACAATTGTTATGGTTTATGATATTGCGATTATCGGAACCGGTCCTGCAGGACTGGAAGCCGCAATCACTGCGAAAGTACGAAATAAAAATTTTATCCTGTTCGGCTCCAGGAATTCTTCGGTCAAGGTGGCGAAGGCACACACGATTCTGAATTACCTCGGCCTTCCGGAAGTAAGCGGAGAGGCAATGCAGAAGGCATTCCTCGATCACATTGCAAAGATGGGAATTGAAATCACGGAAGAACAGATCACCGCTGTCTATGCGATGGGTGAGACCTTTGCGATTCAGGGCGCATCCAACATGTATGAGGCAAAGAGCGTCATTCTGGCGACCGGCGTCGTTGCCGCAAAACCGTATCCGAATGAGGATGAACTGCTCGGCCGCGGCGTCAGCTACTGCGCAACCTGCGATGCGGCGCTGTACAAAGGAAAGACCGCGGTTGTGATCGCAAGCTCCGCGAAAGAAGAAGCGGAAGCGGATTTTCTGAGTGAGTATGCCGCAAAGGTTTACTACATTCCGCTGTACAAGGATGAAGTGCATGTCAATGAACGCATTGAAGTGATTCATGAGACTCCGGTGGAGATCCTCGGTACTTCCAAGGTGGAAAAGCTGAAGACCGACAAACAGGAGATCGAGACCGACGGCGTCTTTATTCTCCGTGAGGCAGTTGCGCCGGGGAAACTGGTTCCGGGTCTTGAGACGGACGGACCGCACGTCAAGGCAGGCATTGATATGTCGACCTCGATTCCGGGATGTTTCGTTGCCGGTGATATCGCTGGTCTTCCGTACCAGTACATCAAGTCTGCCGGCCAGGGCAATACCGCAGCGCTCTCCGCAGTCAGCTATCTGACACAGCTTGAGCACAAGGCACAGTAAACAGACAAAGAGTATCGCATGTGATGTGATACCCTTTTTTCAGTCAGTTCTCATTACATTACAGCAGCTCTGCTCATCTGAATATACTGTTTTTTTCAACGATATTTACCGCAAAAAACAGGATGGAATGTTTGTACTTTGGTACATTGACAACAATAATGGTAGATAAGTATCAGAAATAAGGGGGATTTCGATGTGAGTGATGCAAAAAAATTTCTTGCGCGTAAGAATATAGTATTCTCCGCAAAACGCTATGGCATTGATGCGCTTGGCGCCATGGCACAGGGTCTGTTCTGTTCCCTGCTGATCGGAACAATTTTAAAAACACTCGGCCAGCAGTTCGGCTGGGCATTTCTTACAGATATCGGCAGTTACGCAATGAGTGTATCCGGTCCAGCCATGGCAGTGGCGATCGGGTATGCACTCAAAGCAGATCCGATGGTGCTGTTTTCACTGGCTGCTGTAGGCTGGGCCGCAAACGCGGAGGGCGGGGCCGGCGGACCATTAGCAGTTTTGATCATCGCAATCATCGCAGCGGAATGTGGAAAGGCGGTATCCAAAGAAACGAAGGTGGATATCATTGTGACCCCTGCAGTAACGATTTTCATTGGAGTTGCGCTCGCAAAACTGATTGCCCCGCCAATCGGTACCGCAGCCGCATCATTTGGCATTCTGATCGATGAAGCCACAAAGCTTCAGCCGTTCTGGATGGGCATCGCAGTATCGGTACTGGTTGGAATTGCGCTCACACTTCCGATTTCTTCTGCGGCAATCTGTTCTGTGCTCGGGCTGACCGGGCTTGCGGGCGGAGCGGCAGTTGCCGGATGCTGCGCGCAGATGGTCGGCTTTGCGGTTATGTCGTTTAAAGAAAACAAATGGGGCGGTCTCATCAGCCAGGGCATCGGAACCTCGATGCTGCAAATGCCGAATATCATAAAGAACCCGCGGGTCTGGATCGCACCGATCGTGACCTCTGCGATTACCGGACCTGTTGCGACCTGTCTGTTTCATCTTCAGATGAACGGGGCTCCGATCAATTCCGGCATGGGAACCTGTGGCTTCTGCGGCCAGATTGGTGTCTGGACCGGATGGCTTGCGCCAAGCGAAGCAGCGGTTGCCCGCGGGGCTTTCGCAATTACGCCGACAGCCGTGGATTGGATCGGACTGATTCTGATCTCGTTTGTTCTTCCGGCAATTCTTGCCCCATTGATCAATACAGTATGCCGGAAGCTTGGCTGGGTGAAAGACGGTGATCTCGCACTGTAATCAGGTGAATTACCACACCCATGCGGTGCCCGAAGGGCAGGCTATGGATGATGGCTTCTGAGATCCGTGAAAGT
>JAFYGX010000095.1 GCA_017543025.1 Solobacterium sp. | reverse complement strand
GCGACTTTTCATAGTTGCTCCGAATAACAGATGACATCTTCATCTGAGCTAATGCAATTCTCATTCTCTTCTCCTTCACAAATCCCGAGTTGTCGCGCTGACATCTATCTCACAGTCTCAACCCTGCGCTATCCAAATCACTAACTCAACCCTACCGCAAAAACATCTAAACCGACCACTCAACCCTATGACATCTAAATGGCCTACTCAACCCTCCGGCAGAAGCGGTTGATATGTTCTGACAGAGCGATTTTTGCGGTCAAATCCACCCGCTGCCGCTGATGGCCCGATGCCCGAAAAGCCCGGAAATACGGCGCTTTTTCGGCGGTCAGTCCTTTACCCGTGACATCAATACTACCGTCTCGACGTGTTCTGTTAATCAAAATAGTTCTGCCGCTTCTTCAGATAATAAAGCACTTCCAGAAGACAGCAGGCCATCCATCCCACCGGATAGCCAAATCCAACCGATGCCGGTGTATTGAGAATAAATCTTGTCATGATAAAGAGATAGATCTGCCGGATTGCCACAAAACTTCCCAGCATGATAATCATCGGTCCCCGCGAATCTCCTCTTCCCCGCAAGGAACCGGCAAGCGTATGGCTGACTACGTTAAACAGTGTAAAGAAGATGTTCACCCGGATAAACAGCATGCCGTAACGCTTCACCGCTTCTACCTGTGAGAACAGACCGATTGCCTCTGACCCGAGCAGTCGGATTACAACTGTAATTGCCCCTGTTACCGCCAGCGCCATCGCAACCGTCAGGAATGTTCCTTTTTCTGCCCGGCGGGAATTTCCTGCTCCGACATTCTGCGAGACAAAGGTGGTCGCCGCTGCCGCCATGCTCTGCATCGGCAGCATCACAAACTGATCGAGCTTGTTGTATATACTCCAGCCTGCCATGACATCGGAGCCGAAGTAATTGATATAAGACTGTACAAACACATTGGAAAATGCGGTGATAACCGACTGTATGCCGGCAGGCAGACCAACTTCCACGATTCTTGCCAGATGTTCTTTATGGATACTCAGATCATGCCAGGTCAGCTTGTAAATATCATCCGTCCGTGACAGCAGCACCAGTATCATTCCGGCAGACATGAACTGTGCGATAATCGTTGCCCACGCAGCACCTGCTATGCCCATGTTAAAGAGAACCACAAAAATCAGATCCAGAATGATATTCACCATGCTCGTCAGGATCAGAAAATACAGCGGACGCTTCGTATCACCGACCGAACGCAGGATTCCGCTTCCCATGTTGTACACCAGCAATCCGGCAATCCCGAGAAAGTAAATCCGTACATATACCGCACTGTCCGCAAAGACGTCTTCCGGCGTCGCCATAAACCTCAGCATCGGCTTTACCGTCAGCACGCCGGCTGCCGTAAACACCAGACTGATCAGAAATGTCATCGCCATGGTGGTCTCGATCGCTTCATGCAGTTTATCTTTTGAACCTGCGCCGAACTGACGGGCAATGACAACCGAAGCACCGACCGAAAACCCGTTGAAGAAAAACACCGCCATGTTTGTGATCATGGAAGTTGACCCGACTGCAGCCAGTGCTTCCTTGCCTACATAATTGCCGACAACCACCATATCAACAGTGTTGTAAAGCATCTGAAATATATTCCCCAGCATGAGTGGAAGGGAAAACAGGATGATCTGTTTTACAATCGGCCCTTCTGTCATATTCATGCTTGTTGTTGTCCGTTTTCTCTGCATCTGTCCGCTCTTTCTTTCTGATCAGGAAATCTTCCGTACCTGTTGTATCACATTCCGTCTGCACCCGCACAGCAGTGAGATGCGTTTCCCGCTGATTTCATTCCGCTCCGGAATAACTCCGGCGTACTTCAATCCTTATTATATTCAGGCTTTCCCTGTACCTTTGCCAATCCGTTCCTTCAGGTATTCCGCCAGCGCTTTATCGCAGCAGTATATATAACACCCTTTCATACCGCGGGTCATAAGAGTGCGGTAGGTATTCCGGATGATCTCATCACTCAGCTTCTTTGCATAGGCCGGATCTTTCTTCGCCCAGGTTTTGATTCCCTTCAGCGACTGATCCGTGGATGCGCGTTTTGTGAAATCCGTAATCACCTGGTTCTCTTCCACCCGCATATCCTCGCCGATAATCACTCCGACATAGTCGAATTCCAGTCCCTGCGAGGTATGGACGCAGCCGGCTTCCTCCAGCGAGTCTTCACTGATTGCCCAGATTCCGTCTTCCATATTCCAGGACATTTCAAAGTCACCGATCCGGATATCATGGTAATCTTTGTTGTTTCGTTCCTTTTTCGGCCATTCCCAGCAGTATCCGGCCAGGATTCTCGCCCGGTTGCGCAGCCGGTTTTTCTGTCTGACCATGGACTGCATCTCAAGCGGCGTATCAAAGATCCGAATGTCGTAATCAATGCCTTCCATATCATAGTTTGCCGTTTCCCGGATTCCCAGTACATTGTCGACCCACGCCAGATAACCGTCTGATCCGTCGCAGCGGAACTGTGAAACCAGTTCGGTTTCATAGATCTCCGCATTGGCAAGATTCGCCCACTTCCGGATCTCCGCAACGGAACCGATATCCTTTAATGTAACCCGCTGTGATTCGTCGATAAAGAAAACGGAACAATAAGCCGCATGAATGAGTTCCTTGATTTCATTTTCGCCGAGGTTGCTGTACATTCCCGATTTTTCAGTCAGCCGGTGTGCTTCATCCACCAGCAGTGTATGAATACTGTTTTCCGGGGCATCCACATATTTCCACGCGTTCTGAAACAGATTGTCAACGGAGCTCTTCTTCAGCTCTCCTTTCAGTTTTGCCTTGTACACATTACGCGGAGCGCTGTTTCGTGTGACATACTGCACCAGCTGCCCCCGGTTGGTAAGCGCAGCCAGCAGATTCACCGCTACGACGGTCTTTCCGGTTCCCGGCCCGCCTTTCACAATAATGACGCGCTTTTTGTGGTCATCAATCGACTGCTGTGAAAGGGCGATGATTTCTTCATAAACAACTTTCTGCTCATCGATCATGGTGAATTCCCGGTTGCCTTTCACCATGGACGCAATCGCATCCTGCAGGCTTCTGGACGGACGTATTCTTCCCGCTTCAATCTTATAGATTATTTCTCCGCGGTCGCCGTCTCTTACATACCGTTTGATAAACTCCGCAAGCCTGCGGCTTTCATGTTTGGAAAATACCGGAGAATCATTGATATAGGTCTGATACTGCTCCTCAAACAGAGGATCATCTGCCTCTGCCGCTTCATAATTATGCAGAAATGCACAGGGCTGAAGTCCGATATTCTCATTCTGTACCGTCGCATTATAGTCATTGATCATGGCTGCGTAAGACCATGCCTGATAGGAAGGGTGCACAACCTTGCGCAATGCGCCTCCGGTATACGTTTCCACCAGCGCATCCATTCCTTTCACCGGGGTGATTTTCTCCCATTGTTTCAGTTCAATGATGACCGCATGTTCCCGCCTGTTTTCATCATACCCGGACACTATGAAATCCACCCGCTTTGCGGTCTGAGGTATGTTGTATTCAATTGCAACCCCGGCATCCGCCGGTATGCCCTCATCCACGATGACCATAAACATGTTCTTCAGGGAGTTCTCCCACGACTGCACCTCACTGGCGCTGCTTGTCCGGTGCATTTTGCGATAGATCGTTTCCCGCAGAACGTCAGTCAGTTTCTGATCGACCATATCGTTCATGAATCCGGCCTTTGTCCCATTATATATAAGCATGTCCTCCCAAGCCTCACTTTCTGAGATCCGTGTACTTTATTGCATTTCCCTTTGCGGCTTCTGCCGGGTATTTCTGTTCATTCAGTTCCATCTTCCGATTGATGATCTCATCCAGGTCAACTCCCAGTTTATCGGCCAGCTGAATACAGTAGATCATTACGTCTGACAGCTCTTCACAGACATGTTTCCGGTCAAAGTCCTCCGCATTCCACTGAAAACATTCCAGCAATTCACCGGCTTCGATGGAAATGCTCTTTGCAAGATTTACCGGGGTATGAAACTGATCCCAGTTTCTCTCTTCCGTAAACTGTCTGATTCGCATCATGGTCTTATCGGAAATCATAGTGTCTTCTCCTGTCTGCAGGGACACTTCCTCTGCCTGCAGTTCTTCTTTCCCCTATCTTACCGCTTCACCCGCAGATTCTTCATACCTCTTTCCCGTACACACATCCTGTGCGTCCGGATTCCTGTTTTCTCATACCTGTATCTGCCGGGCATTCTCTGCAGGCAGACTGCTTGGGAAAACAGGCAAAATCCTGTATCTTTAAGGTGACCGGAGCGTATGAATTATGAAACCATTTCTGTTTTTTCAGTCAGACTCTGACAACGCACGCTATGAACGGATTGACCGGCTTCGCACCCGTATGGAAAAACGCCGGGCTTCCATCTGCAGCGAGCGTGCGCTGTTCTATACAGAATCCTTTCAGCAGACTGAAGGCGAGCCTTATATTCTGCGGAAGGCAAAAGCCTTTGCCCATACGCTTGCCCATATGACAATCTATATTGCCGAAGATTCGCTGATTTTCGGCAATCAGGCAAGCAGACCCTTTGCGGCCCCTGTCTTTCCCGAATACTCCATCGACTGGGTGATCCGGGAGCTGGATGAATTTGAACATCGGACCGGGGATGTCTTTGCGATTGATGAAACAACAAAAGAAGATCTTCGTTCCATCCATTCCTGCTGGCATGGACATACGCATGAAGATGAAGTGAACCGAACTACAACAGAGGAAATACGCCTTGCCGAAAAACAGGGCATTCTGCACCGGGGCGGCATCTCGATGTCAGGTGACGGACATATTGTGCCGGACCATCCGTCCTTACTTGCAAGAGGGCTTCGCTCTTACGCAGATGAAGCAGAAGAAAAACTGTCTGACCCCTCTCTTTCCGATTCTCAGAGGGACTTTTATACCGCTGTTTCCATTGTAATGAACGCTTCTCTTTCGTTCTTCAAACGGTACAGTGCCCTTCTGGCTCAGGAAGCGGAAGCGTGTACTGATGAAACAAGGAAAAACGAACTTCTCCGTATGGCAGACATGGCAGCGACCATGATGGAGCAGCCGGCCCGCTCTTTCTACGAAGGGGTGGAAGCAGTTTATATGGTACATGTTCTGCAGATGATTGAATCCAACGGTCATTCGTTCTGTTACGGGCGGTTTGATCAGTATCTTTATGACCTGTACCGAACCGACAGAGAAAATGGAATTCTGACTGAAGATGATGCGCTGGAACTCATCACCCATATGTTTCTCATGAACTCTGCCTGCAATAAGGTGCGTCCGTATGGCCATACCCGTTTCTCTCAGGGCTATCCGCTTTACTCCAACCTTGTGGTAGGCGGTCTGAAACCGGATGGCACAGACGGCACAAATGAGCTCTCTTACCTCTGTATTGAAGCGATGAATCTCTGCGCAATGGCAGAACCGAATTTTTCCGCCCGTTATCATGAAAAAACCCCACACGAATTTCTTTCCGCCTGTGCAAAACTGATCCGTACCGGATGCGGCATGCCCTCCATGTTCAATGACGCAGTCGCTGTCAAAGGGCTGATGGACCTTGGCATACCGGAAGAAGACGCAAGAGATTATTGTCCGATCGGCTGTGTAGAAACCGGAGTGCCGGGCAAATACGGTCATCGGGCGACCGGAATGACCTATGTCAACTGGGGCAAAGTGCTGGAAATGATGCTTTATAACGGAACGGATCCGAACTCCGGAATATGCATGCTTAAAGTGAATGAAGACAGCGATCTTCCGGAATCCTCGTTTGATTCTTATGAAGACCTCTGGAATACGTGGAAGAAATTCCTGAAATTCTATACGGATATTTCGGTAGAATGCGATGCCGTCTGTGATGCAAGCCTGGAGATCTATGATGCAGATCCGTTTGCCAGCGCGCTGATCTTCGACAGTATGAAACTCGGAAAAACGCTGAAACAGGGCGGATGCCGCTATGATGTGATCTCGCAGTCCAATATCGGGCCGGCAGTTGTCGGCAATGCGCTGATGGCTCTAAAAACACTGGTCTTTCAGCAGCATCGTTACACCATGCACGAAATACTGGAAGCGATGAAGGACAACTGGCAGAGCGAAGCTTCCGCTGCAGTTCGAAAAGCAATTATGGAAACCGAAAAATTCGGCAATGATGAAGAAGAAGTGGATCAGATCACAGCTGATGTATTTGAATCGTATCTGGAGCTGCTGGGAGATTATCAGACATTGCGCTGCGGTAAAGGACCATCGGTCAGCTGCTATACCATGTCCACCAGCAACATCACCAGTTATGTGCCGAACGGGCTTGCGGTCGGTGCAACACCGGATGGCCGCTATGCCGGCACACCGCTGAATGAAGGATGTTCGCCTGTACAGGGTACCGATCATAACGGTCCGACTGCGGTCATCAATTCCGTCTCCCGGCTGCCGAATGACAAGGTCGCAGCAGGACAGCTGCTGAACATGCGGTTTTCTCCCGCTTCGCTGGAAGGAGAAGAAAATCTCGCACGATTTATCGCCTTCTTACGGGTATCACAGAAAAAAGGTATTTATCACAACCAGTTCAACGTGATCTCTTCCGAAACCCTCCGTGCTGCAATGGCGCACCCGGAACAGTACTCCGATCTGATTGTCCGGGTGGCCGGCTACTGCGCACAGTTTGTATCGCTGATGCCGGAAGCACAGGAAGCGATTATTGCAAGAACCGAAAACAGCTTCTCATAACAGGAAAGCACACATATTCTCTGACATGCCCAGACCGGAACGGGTATCGCATTGTTCACTCTCTTTCTGACAATGCGCTTCCCGCCGGTTTTTCATGTGCATATCACTGTTCCTGTTCTCTCACCTTCCATAGCGAAATCATACAGCCCGTCAGTTCTTCTCCCCCTTTTCTTTCAGATTCCTGCATATTATAATATCGGTGAGCACTTCGATTTATCGTATTGAAGGCAGCAGAAACCAGTTCGCTGAAGCATACAGCAGGATGATGGTATCGTTCTTTTGTATAGCTGATCCGAAAAAACTGAATATTCCGGTGTGGCGGAGCCACCTATTCCGGCAATCAGAGCCACCCCGATTCCGGTGGCGAGAGCCACCTAATCCGGAAATGAGAACCAGTAGAAACTAAAGAGCTGACCAGATCACAACCAATGAAATGATCAGCT
>JAFYGX010000094.1 GCA_017543025.1 Solobacterium sp. | reverse complement strand
GTCCGGATACGGCGACCGTAAAACGGAACGGTGTATTTGAAGTGGTGTCACCGGAAGAAGTCAGGCCGGGAGAGATCATACTGGTAAAACCCGGCGAGCGCATTCCGCTGGATGGTGTCGTAAGCAAGGGCTCTTCTTCGCTGAATACCGCTTCCCTGACCGGTGAGTCGAAACTACGGGACGTGGATGAAGGAGATGAAGTGATCAGCGGTTCAGTCAATGAAAATGGATTGCTGGAAATCAGAGTCACAAAGGAATACGGGGAAAGTACGGTTGCCCGCATTCTGAATATGGTTGAAAACCAGGACACAAAAAAAGCAGATGCAGAAAACTTTATCACCGGATTCTCCCGTGTTTATACACCGGCGGTTGTTGGTTCGGCAATTCTGACAGCCATCGCAGTCTCGCTGCTGACCGGAGATGTGAATGAAGGAATCTACCGGGCCTGCACGTTTCTGGTGATTTCCTGTCCATGTGCGCTGGTAATATCAGTTCCTCTTTCATTCTTTGCCGGCATCGGCGGGCTTTCGCGGGCAGGCATACTGGTTAAAGGTGCGAATATGATCGAACCGCTTGCCCGGACTTCGGTTGCCGTCATGGATAAAACCGGAACACTGACCGAAGGCGTGCTTGCCGTCAGCGGAACGGTTTCTGCTTCGAATCCGGAAGAGACCATTGAAGATGCGGCATATGCGGAATCTTCCTCCAGTCACCCGATCGCAGTCGGAATTCGCAATGCCTTCGGAAAGCAGATTGATGAATCGAAAATCAGCGAAGTCAACGAGATTGCCGGCCGCGGCATTGAAGTCCGCAGAGGCGAGGATCATATTCTTGCCGGGAATTACCGGATGATGAAGGATTTCGGGGTGGAGTGCACCGAGGAACAGTTTCCCGATACCCTTGTCTATGTGGCGAAAAATGGTGTTTATGAAGGGTGCATCAGACTCAGCGACAGAATAAAGGAAGACGCCCCGGAGGCGGTGAAAAAACTGAAGCAGGCAGGACTGAAAACCGTTATAGTTTCGGGCGATAATCCGCAGCTGGCGGAGCGCACAGGAAACGAGCTCGGCATTGATGAGGTTTATGGCGGTTGTATGCCGGAAGACAAAGTGAAGCTGGTCGACCGCTACCGGAAAGAGGGAATTACACTGTTTGCCGGTGACGGCGTGAATGATGCACCGGTGCTGGCAGCTGCAGACATCGGTGCCGCAATGGGCGGACTTGGCAGTGATGCGGCGATTGAAGCCGCGGATGTTGTGATCATGGATGACAGACCTTCCGGTATTGTGAAAGCGGTGAGCGGGGCAAAGACAATCCTGCGGATCGTGAATGAGAATATCTGGGGTGCGATATCCGTCAAGATTCTGACACTGATCCTCAGTGCGTTCGGAATTGCCAGTATGTGGTGGGCGATCTTTGCGGATACGGGCGTCGCAATGCTGTGCGTACTGAACGCAATGCGGCTGCTTCGGATCGGAACGAAGAACTGACTGAAAAAAAGCGGAGACAGAAGGGTATGCGGGATGCCTGAGCGTCCCCGCTTTTTGTTTCTGAACAGCCGGGAATGAATCACATGGTTTTCACACACGCATGAAACGCTGCAGAATGCTAAAATTGATTCTGCAGTCACTTCAGAACAAGGCTGTCTGACGAAAGGAGAGATGCCGCTGTTTATGCACCAGTTGAGAAAACGGATAAGCATGGTACTTGTATCTCTGATCGTCCTGACTCCGGTTTCAGCGGAAGAAACACCTGCTGCCGAGCCGGATGCCGGAACAGCACAGAACGGGGAGACAGCGGAAGCAGAGGCAGAAGCAGTAACCGAAACCGAAACCTATGCGGTTGATATCGCTTCTGACCGTGCAGTACTGGTTGATGTACAGAGCGGAACCGTTCTGTTTGACAAACACAGCACAGAACAGGCAGACCCGGCCTCGCTTGCGAAGATCATGGCAGTGTATCTCTCTTGCGAGACGCTGGATGCGAACAGTATGCTTACGATGTCGGATACGGCGTTTCAAAGCTACAGCCATGAAGCAGGTGTTCTGTGGATTCAGCAGGGAGAAGTTCTCAGGGCAGAGGACTGCGAATATGCTGCGATGCTGGCGAGCGCGAATGATACGTGTGCGATGCTGGCGGAGGGGACGGCTGTTTCAATTCCTTCGTTTGTTGAACGGATGAATCAGACAGCCGGACAAATGGGAATGGAAAACACTTTATTTGACAATCCGTTCGGTCTGGCCTCAGAAGCGCAGTATTCTACTGCGGCAGATATTGCGCAGCTGGTTCGAAAAGCAATCCGCAACGAACAGTTCCGGAAGATCTTCGGGACACCGGCGTATGCGATGGCGGCGACGAATATGCAGGCACAGCAGAGACAGATCGTCAATGACTGTGCGCTGCTGAGACAGGGAGACTATTATCTGGAATCGGTAAAGGGCGGCAAAATCGGCTCGACCCGTTCCGGCGGGTTTTCTCTGGCGGTATATGCGGAACAGGACGGGAATTCTCTCGCTGCGGTCGTAATGCAGGAAGAAACAGCAGATGCGGCCTACCGGGATATCAGAGCTCTGCTGGAATATGGCTTTGCCAGCACGCTGAATCTTACGATCACGCCGGAGGATATCGGCACGGAAACCGTTTCGGTGAATGACGGAAAAAAACATATTGCCGACGTTGTGTTCTCGGTAGACAGCGGCTTCAATATTCTGATGAAAAACAGAGCGGATGAAGCGGAGCTTTCCTCCGAGATTGTCGTATATAACAGGGAGTCGGCAGATCCCGAGCGGATCACGGCGGAAGTGGTGTTTTACCTTGATAAGGAAGCAGTTGGAAGCGCTCCGATGGAACGTGAAATTATCTGGGAACCGGAAAAGGAGCCGGCAGAAAAAATGGAAATAGTTCAGCTGATATTCGACTGGGGCAGTGTGGCCGTTCTGGCAGTGATTCTGTTTTTTCCGCTGTATGGATTTCTCCGCAGGCTTATGATGCCTCCGAAATGATTCGGGGCCATCGGAGCGGCGTTGACAGTACAGCCCATTGTTAAAAATGTAAATATGCTTCAAATCTGAAAGAAAGGTGATAAACTAATCGACATGAGTAATCTGATTAAAACATGGATCCTGAATATGCTTTCACTCTGGATCATAGATTATTTTTCTGCATCTGTAGGATTTGCGGATCTTGCGTCGCTTGCGGTGACTTCGATTGCGCTTACGCTTCTGAATAAGACAATCAAGCCGCTGCTGAATGTGCTGAGCCTGCCGCTCAACGTTCTGACGCTTGGCCTGTTTTCCTTTGTCATCAACGGAGTCGTGCTTTATGCGGCTTTCAGCTTCAGCTCTGGTTCTTCAATTGCTTCGTTTGGAACTGCCATCTGGATGTCGGTCATTCTGGCAGAGATCAACGGAATTCTTGAAAAAGTGTTTGACTAATGGGGCTCTGTGAGCACCCAGGCTGATTCAGGGGCGTTATGACTGTTATTAATGTGATTTATTCTTCACGCAGCGGCAATACGAAAAAAATAGCCGATGCGATTGCATATGAATGTGAAGTCGATGCGATCGACGTTCACGAACCGAACAATATTACTGGCACAGATCTGCTGTTCGTCGGAATGGGAATTTATGCGGGAAAACCGGACGGCGACATGCTGGACTATCTGGACCAGCTGCCGGTGAATGCGATTAAAGGAGCGGCGGTGTTCAGCACCAGCGCTACCGGAAATGATCACCTTGGTCTTGCGATCAATCTGCTGGAACATAAAGGCGTTCAGGTCTATCCGCGGCATCTTCTGCTGAAGGGGAAGTTTCTTCTGATGAACAAAGGCAAGCCGGGGGAAGAGGAGCTGGAGGAAGCCAGAGATTTTGCTTACGAGGTCATGGACGCGTTCAATTACTGATCGCGGCGGATTACTCCGGGCGGCTTTGTGTTCGGTGAGAGGAATCTTATGGAGTATCGTGTCAGTACGCTGAGCATTATATTGATCGCAGTCGCTGCCATCACAGCAGCTGGCGGTGTGATGGCGCTGTTTGTATATCTGAAGAAAAAGCGCAATGCTTCCGTCAAGGCGTTTTTTGGCGGCTGGATTGCCTTTCTGTTTGCGGTTTTACTGCTGGAATCGCTGGTACATTCGCTGGTGCTCGGCTCTGAGGCTGGACAGACTATTCGGGGAAACCCGCTGCTTTTTGCAGTCTATGGCGGCGTAATGGCGGGACTGTTTGAAGAAACGGCAAGGTATATCTGCTTTTCACAGTTTCTGAAAGCAGAGCAGGAAAATGACTGGAATGCGCTGATGTACGGTACAGGGCACGGCGGCTGTGAAGTGTTTAATCTGTTTGTGGTCACCACGATCAACAATCTGATTTATGCTGTGACGCTGAATACGTCCGGACCGGACGCAATTCTGCAGTCGGCTTCCGGAGATGTGCTGGTGCAGCTGGAAGAAATGATCCGGCAGCTCTGTACGGCTCCGCCCTATATGTTCCTGCTTTCTCTGGTAGAACGCGTGGCGGCGATGGCACTGCATCTGTCATTATCTGTACTGGTCTTCTATGCAGTGAAGAAAAAAAGCTGCCGGAAGTATTACCTGATTGCCATAATGATTCATGCGCTGGTGGATTTTATCGCTGCCTATGGCGGAGGGATAATGCCCACGGCTCTGCTGGAAGCGGTGATCGTTCTCTGCTCCGCTGCAGCTGCGTGGTATGCATGGCGGGTATGGAAGTGCAATCATATTGAATCGTGAGGGCTGTACGAAACCCTGACAGAAACACAAAGAATATACCAGAGACTTGGTTCGGACATCTTATGAGAACCCTCTGGTTTTTTTGTTTTCTGAATATCGCATCCGCTCAGGACCGCGGATGTTCCGGATAAAAAAAGAGCTTCACGCAGCCCTGATTCACGATCATCTGATCAGCCCCGGGTGCTGTTCTGGCTCTGTTTTTATTTCATTATTTTGTCTCAAGCTTCGCTGCGCAGGTTTTCAGAGCATCAAATGTAGCTGGACTGAGATCGTGTTCGACTTTACATGCGTCCCTGGCAGCAGTATCTTCATCCACACCTAGCTTTACAAAGAACGAAGTGAGGATTTTATGCCGTTCATAGATGCGCTCGGCAATTTCCCTTCCTGAAGGCAGAAGCCGGAGAGCACCGTTTTTCTCCATGGAAATAAACCCGTTTTCCCGGAGTTTTTTCATGGCAACACTGACACTTGCCTTGGAATAACCGAGTTCTTCGGCGATGTCAATTGAATGAACGATTCCCTTGCGTTCCTGAATCATCAGGATCGCTTCCAGATAATCTTCCGCACTCTCGTAAATGTTCATTTCTTTCATCTCCTGCTCACATGAATAAATTATAAATAAGATTCTGAAAAATACGAATCATCTGACTGATAATTTTCCTTCCGAGACAGTTTTGAGTACAATAGTGCTGTGAAACGGATTTTACTTTACGGACTCGAAGAAGAAGCGGCGGACAGAACCCAGAATGTACTGGAAGGGATCGGCGTAGCAGCATATATTATCGGCGATGATGTTCTGGACGAGGAACTTGATCGGGTTTTTGATGCAAAAGAGGATTTTGACGGGAGACACAGGGAGTATGATGAGCAGTTTCTGCTGTTTGACGGAATCAAAGCAGAAGAACTCCTTCCTGTGATTGTTGCGCTGGATGAACAGGGAATTCCGTTTGAAGGCGTCAAAGTCATGATCAATGAAAATAACGCAGGCTGGACCGTTCGCCGTCTGTTTGATGCGACGAGAAAAGAACATGAACTCGGCCGCAGAGTCATCGCTCTGCAGGAGCTCGTGGAATCCTGCAGGGGTATGGATCTTTCCGGTGCCGAACCGAAGGCAAGGGCTGATTTCAGAAAAAGCCTGACGGAAGCAGTGCAGCTTCTGAAATCGAAACGCTATACGATTGAAACAGTCGATAAGGCGACAGAAAATCTTTCTGCCAGTACAAAGGGCGTCAGAAAACTGTATAACTGAGCTGCCGGCAGAAGAATCACGGGGAAATGAAAACAGAATGAATGACAGATACAG
The DNA here is from genome assembly GCA_017543025.1 of Solobacterium sp. The sequence goes on along the minus strand of JAFYGX010000094.1, from coordinate 2,311 downwards.
ACTCAGTCCGGAAGCGGAACTTGCGCTGAAGGAAAACAGGCCGGTCGTTGCCCTGGAGAGCACAATTATTTCACATGGAATGCCATATCCGAAGAATGCGGAAACAGCGCTGCATGTGGAAAAGGTAATCAGAGAACATGGCGGCGTTCCGGTAACGATCGGAATCATTGACGGCGTCGGGGTCATTGGAATGACGCCGGAAGAAATCGAAGAATTCGGCAGAAGGGGAACAGCGATTCCGAAAGTTTCAAGACGTGATCTGCCCATGATCCGGGCAGCGAAAAGCTGGGGAGCGACTACGGTCGCATCAACCATGATCTTTGCTCATATGGCAGGCGTGAAATTCTTTGTGACAGGAGGGATCGGCGGCGTGCACCGCGGTGCCGGAGAAACGTTTGATATTTCAGCCGACCTGGAAGAGCTGGGACGAACGCCGGTTACGGTGATCTGTGCAGGGGCCAAGGCAATTCTCGATCTGCCGAAGACGCTTGAGGTGCTGGAAACAAAAGGCGTTCCGGTGCTCGGGTTTCAGACCGATACATTTCCTGCATTTTACTCCCGCAGCAGCGGACTGAAAACAGACTGTTCCCTGCGGGATTACGAAGAAGCCGCATCGGTTGTGATGGCGAAGTATGAACTTGGCCTGGACGGGGGAATCCTGATTGCCAATCCGATCCCGGAAGAAGATTCCATTCCGCAGGAGAAGATCGACAGCGCGATCGAACAGGCGATCAGGGAAATGAACCGCAGGGGTATCCGCGGCAAGGAATGCACACCGTTTCTGCTGGCAGAGACAGCCCGCATCACAGAGGGGGAATCCCTTGCGGCGAATATCAGACTGATCGTTCACAATGCGGCAGTCGGGACAGAGATTGCAAAAGCATATTGTGCAATGGAAGAACAGAAACGGCGGAAGGGATATGATGGATAACAGAGATGACAGAGCGATAGAGTCTGTAGTTTCAAAAGATTCTGTCATAAAGGCTCTGAAATATGTCGGAGTCGGACAGAATATGAATATCATGGTTCACTCTTCTCTGTCCTCCTTCGGTTATGTGGCCGGAGGATCGCGCGTGATTGTAGATGCGCTGATGGAACTGATCGGAAGAGAAGGTACGATTATCATGCCGACGCATACGTCAGATAATACGGATCCGTCATCCTGGGTAAATCCGCCGGCTGTGCCCGATGTATGGAACGAGCTGAGAGAGAATATGCCGGCATATAATCCGGAACGGACGGATCTCTGGGGTATGGGTGCGATCACGGAGAATTTCCGGCACAGGGAAGATGTGATATCTTCCAGTCATCCCACCTGCTCGTTTGCGGCATGGGGCAGATATGCCAGAGTGCTCTGCAACCGGCATTCGCTGCACTTTCCTCTGGCAGAAGAATCTCCTGTGGCGAGGCTTTATGAGCTGAAAGGCCATGTGCTTCTGCTCGGCGCAGATTTCACAAAGGTAACCTGCCTGCATCTCGGAGAGTACCGTACGGAAACAAGACCGATCAAAGTGGAGAGCGCATGCATGCTGGAGAACGGAGAACGGGTGTGGAAAAAGTATCTTGATCTCGATCTGGACAGTTCGAACTTCGAAAAGATCCGTGCCGAGCTGGAAAAGAAAAACCTCATCCGTGAAACAACAGTCGGCAGATGCCATGTTCAGCTGTTTCCTGTCAGCAACGCTGTGGATGAGGCGACAAAATACTTTGAGCGGAATTCCGTGTTTGATCTGTATCGGTAAAAATCAGGCGTACCAGTGGTGCTTCAGAGCGGCGGAAGCGATATCTTCCGCAGCCTGCAGCATCACTGTTTTCAGTTCCTCGTCAAACCGGCCGGGGACAGGAGAATCCAGATCGATCTCCATGATGCAGCGTTCTCTGAGCAGGACAGGCACGCAGAGTTCGCTTCTGCTTGCGGAATCACAGGCAATGTGGTCTCTGAACTGATGTACATCGTTTATGAGCTGTGCGCTGCGCGAGGTGTAAGTAAGACCGCAGACGCCGCGGTCATACGGAATGTGCGTGCAGGCGGGTTTTCCCTGAAACGGACCGAGTACCAGTTCGCCGTTTTTTGCGAAATAGAAACCAGCCCAGTTAAGGGTGCTGACCGAATCGTAAATCAATGCACTGACATTTGCGAGCGCAGCGATCATATCCGGTTCTTCCAGAAATGCACGGATCTGTTCATTCAGTAAGTTCATGTGATTCTCCTTTTTGTGCCGTACCGGCCGTATAAACGCATTATAGCTCCGGTGCGAAGGGAAACAAAAGCAGTACAGAATATTGAAAAACAGCAGAACAGTGCTAAGAT
>JAFYGX010000093.1 GCA_017543025.1 Solobacterium sp. | reverse complement strand
GCCGCAACCGCAGGATCAATCAGACGCTGTTGTCGATCCTTCTGTTTGTCAGTATCATGACGGTGATCGCACTTGTGATCAATACGGTGATGGTTGTACGGGCGAGCGGAAAAGATCATGAAGGCACCTCGGAAGGGATGACTTCGAATACCGGGCAGTCGATGAAAAATGAAGTATATATCATCGGAAACAACCCGACGGATATTGAAAAAGAATATTTCCAGAAGCTGACGGATGCGCTGAAAGGCGGCGATCCAAAGGAAATTGCCGAAGCGGTCGTATATAATTTTGTGACCGATTACTTTACGTGGACGAACAAGGACGGCAACTATGAAGTCGGCGGCCTGCAGTATATCTTTGCGGAAAAGTATTCCAAGTTTGAAGAATGGAACCGCTGGTATCCATACGGCGACATGGATCTTTTCATTGCGCAGTACGGACGGGACAAGCTGATTCAGGTAAAGGAAATTACCACTGAAGCTGAAACGTTCCGGACAGATGATTTTACGGTGGAAAGCGTAGATCCTTCTGTTACGCTTCCCTGCTATCAGGTTCAGGTGAAGTGGACCTATGAAGATACGCCGGTTGATACCTCCCTTTTCCCGAACCGCATGCGGTTTCAGGTCGTCGATCATAACGGACGGTTTGAAATCGTTGAATTCTATGACATGCCTTCCGTAGAAGCATGGGAAGCGGAAAACGGAAGTGAGTCCGCCGGTACAGGAGAAGCAGGCACAGAATCCGGTACGGCGGAGACGCCTGCAGGAAGTGAGGGCTGACAGATGACACAGAGAAAACCTTCTTCCCGCGGGAGAACAGAGAATGTCAATGCGAATATTGCGGTAACCGTCCTAGCGGTCATCGCGAGTTTTTCCGTCGTCTTCACACTGTTTAACGCAACGCAGTTTGCAAATCTCGGCGGTTCGACCTTTGTTCTGGTCAACATCCTGTTCATCGTTCTGCTGGTCGGAATGAATGCGGCAATCTATACCGGCATACGCAGGCGTAATAAGCCGGTCTTTATCGCCGGCGCAGTCCTGGCGGTCATCTGTGTGCTGATCGGCTGCTATGGCGCCTATGCGATTATCCGGGTCAACCGGAATGTGGAAAAGATTACCGGTTCGACAACGACGGAATCTGTTTCAACCAGTCTGGTTGTCTACTCCGACAGCGGGACACAGACGATTAATGACATTGCCCAGCTCAACGGCCGTACGGTCGGCTATGCCAAAGGAACCCAGACGGCGTCTCTTGGCAAGGCAAGAGTGGACAGCGAGGGGTTTACGGTCTCCTATCAGGAATTTCAGGATTATTCATCCCTGATGCTGGCGCTGTTCAACGGACAGATCGACTGTGCCGTACTTCCGACCAATTATCAGAGCATGTTCGGCAATGAGGCGGGAATGAAGGATTTCCTTGCCAATACCGCATCGATTCTTGATTTTGAAGAGACAGTTACCGTTCAGAATACAACCGGCTCTGACAAGGATCTCACCAAAGACCCGTTCACTGTTCTGCTGATCGGAACGGCAGACGGGCTGTCTGATACGATGATTCTCTGCAGCGTGAACCCGATTTCCATGAAGGTGACGATGTCCAGTATTGCCAGAGACTCCTATGTGCCGATTACCTGCTATGGCGGTAATTCTTCCAAGCTCAATGCGGCGCATTCGGTCAGCCGGGACTGTCTGATCTCCACCATTGAGAATCTGACCGGCGTGAAAATCGACTATTATGTCGATACCAATTTCAAGGGTGTTGTACAGGTAGTTGATGCCTTAGGCGGCATTGTGGTGAACAGTCCGGTGGAATTTGTCGGGCAGAATTCAGACAGTGAGCGCGGGGCTTACACGGTTTGGGTGCCGGCGGGAGACAATGTTCCGCTGAATGGCGAACAGGCACTGGCGTTTGCCAGAGAACGTCATCTGTTTTCCACCGGTGACTTTGCCCGCCAGGAACATCAGCAGGAAGTGATCGAAGCGATCATGCGCAAGATCATCCGGACCAGGGATATCAATACACTGCTGAAGGTGGTAGATGCGGCGGGTCAGAATATTCAGACGAATATCTCTGTATCGCAGATGACTGGATTCATGAATTATCTGCTGCAGAAAGCCAACCGGTATTATGACCAGGATCATATTGAGAAGATCGTTCTGCTTCAGGGATCACGCGTTACCGGTTACTCCAGCGGGCTTTGGGATGAAGGTCTGCAGATGTCACTGTATATTTACCGGTTATGGCAGGGATCGCTGAATGATACAAGAGCGGCGATTGAACGAAATCTCAGCACAACGGCTGCGATTGAACACAGTCCTTCGCTGCAGTGGTCCGTCAACTGGGATTTCTATGTGCCGACAATCTCGGCAGAAGTATATAACGAAGCGATTATTCCGAGTGATGTACCGACAACGATCGGTAATTACATCGGCCGCAATATCGGTGCGCTGCAGTCGTTCTGCGATGCACAGGGAATTGCATTGAATGTGGTATATATCGCAGATCCTTCACAGGCTGACGGTACGATTGTGAACCAGAGCGTTCCGGAAGGCACTTCGATTGGCAGTGTCTCCTATATCGAAGCAACAGTCGTACAGAACTCCGGTTATGTTCCGACCACAAGCGCAAATGAAGCGCATGATCCTTCGGCCTGCAGTGCACTTGGCTGGTACTGGTCGGATCCGCTCCAGCAATGTTTCGGCTCAGAAGCGGAACGCGCGGAAGCGGAAGCTGCTGCAGAAGGGGGAGATGAACAGGAAGACGAACCTGAGCCGACCCCTGAACCAACTCCGGAAAGTGAACCGGAGCCAACTCCGGAACCGGATGAACCGGCACCGGAAATACCTGTCGAGCCTGAGCAGCCGACACCTGAACCGGCAGATCCGGAACCTGTACCGGATACGGGAGGCGATAATGATCCGGTGATCGACAATCCGGAGGGAGAAGGCACAGACGGAGAAGGGTAACTTTGCAGAAAACAGAAGTGAAACCATATTAAACGGAAGAGTCTGTCTGAACGGCAGGCTCTTTTTGTGTTCCGAATGGAGTTGGGAGCGGGAAGAACGAATGAAACGTAAGTGCAGATCCGAAGGTTCGGTTATCCTCTATGCATGTATTTTTTTGCCCATGCATGTATTTTTGAGATCGGATGTGTTTCCTGCAGAACGGCAGTTCAGAGAATTCCTTCAGCGGCAATTACCCCTTTTTTTTATGAATGATCTGAAGGAAAATAGAACTATATTCAGGGAAGGGAGGAGTTTGTTTTGAAATCATTCAGATTCAGCTCGAGTGCGAGCGCCAGGCTGCTGAAGGCATCCCTTGCGGCAATGCTTTCACTCAGCGGTTTCAGCGGCAGTACGATCCTTGCGGAAGAGGAAACGGAACAGCCGGAAGAGATTGGTTCAGAAGAAGTTTCCGAGGAAGTACCGGAGGAGGTTTCGGAAGAACCGGAAGAGCTCTCCGAGGAACCGGAAGAGATTCTTGAAGAAGCCGCTTCACCGGAAGGAAAGATCATTAAGGAAGCGGAAGGCATCGGTTTTGATGAAATCACTAAGGACTCCCTCGAAAATAAATGTATCAACTTGTAAAAGCCACAGCTGGCATTCTGTAATCAACCCAACGCAGGTGTTCCGGATGTGGTTTTATCGTATAGTTCCATCTTTGCATATCTTTATCTTCGAAATCTCCATTTGTCACACAGAGATCCTCACTGAGAATATCTGAGTTGATGAT
>JAFYGX010000092.1 GCA_017543025.1 Solobacterium sp. | reverse complement strand
TGGCAAAAACGCTGGATGACATTGCAGAAGAACAGAAGATCACAAAGATCGGTTCTGTCACATTGCAGGTTGGCGAAGTTTCCGGAATCATGACGGATCTGTTTACAGATGCCTGGGATTACTTCAAAGTCCGCCATCCGGTTCTGGCGGACAGTGAACTGATTCTTGAAACACTTCCTGCAGTCACATACTGCGAAGCATGCGGAAAGACTTACGAAACTGTTGCATATGGCAGAATCTGCCCGCATTGCGGAAGTCCGGAAACCTACCTTCTTACCGGAAATGAATGCATGATCAAGGAAATCACTGCTGAAACAGAAGAAGAATGTACGGAGCAGGAGAAGGAACTCCGTTGATGCAAGCTTAACCGGACGGCAATCAATTCACTCTGAGAGTACTCGGCGTAAGCTGCTGCCCATGATGGTGCCGGGTTTGTGAAAAATCAGAACTATGAGGTCAGATACTGTTGAATCACAGGCAGATATCTGACCTTTCTGCATATCTCAGGCACAGATGAATAGCACAGAGTGAAGTCTGAATTGGTGCCTGGAAAAGCTGCTGCAGGGCAGTTGTTTCCTGTGAAATCCGGAGTAGAAGAGCTTACTGCAGACATGATTATATCCTCTGGCATATGTATTGATTGAGGGCTGCAATCATAATAAAGGCGCTGTTTCAAAAGGAAGAAGGGCATTGTCTGTCATTTCATCAGGCGCAATGCCGCATCAGCCATCTGTTCATGAAACAACCGTAAGAGAATAATTTCGGGATTTGAAACTGGAGACGTTTATACATACAATAGAGAGGTGGAGTTTAGAAAAGAATTATGAGCGATGATCACGAACGAAGCAGAATTCTTGCGAAACAGACAGAAGTAAGCGGTCTGATTGAAAAAGTTTATGAACAGATGAAGAATGAAGATCCCGAAGCACCGGAAACATGGGCAGAGATAGCGAACCAGATCTGGCCGATGATTGATGGGATAATAGAAGACCTGGGGCTGGATCATAAACCGACAGAAGATAAAGTGGACCGCAGCTTTGATAAGCCGTATGATCTGAATGATGTACTGGCTGATGCGGATGTTGCTCTTGCGTTTGCAAAGAAACATGAAGACCGTCTTGCGTTTAACCGGCATATCCTTGAAACCTTTGATATGACCAACGAGCGCAATCAGTATTTCTCCGCAAGACAGGCAATTGCGGAAAGCCTGAACGGGTTAAAGCGGTATGAAGAGTGCGATTCCTGGCTGAAAAGCTGGAAAAAGGAAAACGAAAAAGAAGTTTATCCGGATTTTGTCATGCTGAAGTGTCTGGCGGAACGGGAAGGATGCGAAGAACGAATGAGGCAGTTCGCGGATTCCTATATGGCAAAGAAAGAAATCGATGCGCCGAGCGAAGATGTCATGATGCTGTATGAAATGATTGCTTTGATCTATGAACGGCTTGGCGAAACTGCTCTTCAGAAGGAAGCGGAAGAACGGATGAATTCATAAGCAGGGAGACCTGCTTTTTTTAGAATAGCGCTATAAATGATGGGCTGATTTTTTCGGGTTTTGAAGGTAATAAATCAAAAAACAGAAAAAAACTCAAAAATCATCCCACAAATAAACGCGTTTATGTAAAAATGATGTTGAAAGATGCGGTAATTCGTATGGCAAAACGGAGAACACTGGCAGAAACAACAGCTGAGGAAATCAAACAGATCATACAGCGAAACGGTTATGAACCCGGGCAGAAACTGCCTACGGAAAAAGAAATGACGGATATGCTTGGAGTCGGAAGGAATACGCTGCGGGAAGCACTTCGAATCCTTCAGTCACACAATATTGTGACGATCCGTCAGGGAAGCGGAAGCTATATTTCCGAAAAGTACGGCGTTCCGGATGATCCGTTTGGTTTTGAGCTGTATCAGGACAGAGAAAAACTCATTCAGGATATTCTGGAGATTCTGGTCATGATGGAACCGGAGGTTGCTGCGATGGCGGCGGAACATCGGACAGACAAGGATCTGGAACGGATGGAACAGCTGCTCAGAACAATGGCACTGAAAGTGGATCAGAATATTCCGTGCCTTGATGAGGAGTGCAGATTCTATGAGCTGATTGCGCAGGCCAGTCATAATATTGTCATGGAACGGATGTCACCGCTGATGATTCAGGGGATCCGGTATTTTGCCGCAACGCTTTCACCGAAGGATTTTGTGTACGGGGTTCGAAACTATCATAATGTGCTGGACGGAATCCGGCATAAAAAGGCTTCAGAGGCAAGAACTGCAATGTCCTACCATCTGCTGTTCCTTGATCATCAGTACAAGCTTCTGCTGCAGAATAACGTGTCTTAGCGGGGAGAAAACAGTTCATGAAAAGTATTTTTCACAGAGTCAGTGTCAGAAAATTCAAAGAGGAGCCGGTTAAAAGCGTCGATGCGGAATGGATGATGCGGGCAGCGATGGCAGCGCCTTCCGCCTGCAATCAGCAGCCCTGGGAGTTTTATATTGTAAGAGATAAGGAGAAGATCGAAGCGCTGAGCAAGTGCTCGCCATACAGCGGATGCGCTGCAGGAGCACCGATGGTGATTGTTCCGTGCTATCGGACGGAAGGTCTTGTTGCGCCGCAGTTTCAGCAGATCGATCTTGCGATCGCATGTGAGAATATTCTGCTTCAGGCGGACAGTCTCGGCTATGGTGCAGTATGGCTTGCTGTAGCACCGGAAGAAGAACGGATGAATGCCGTTGCTGAGGTGCTTCAGATACCGGAAACGCTGAAGCCGTTCTGCCTGATTCCGGTCGGGGTGCCGGCGGAATCACATGAACAGATCAATCGATTTGATCCTTCAAGGATTCATGAAATCTGAGTTCCAACTGAAATAAAATGAAGAAAAGACGCAGTATTTCCTGGCGCAGAACCTGCCCGGGATCAGTGATACTGCGTTTTTTGTCAGGCACAACGAACCTGCAGCTGGCTGTGAAAAGCAAAACTACAGGATGGAAGGAATCTTCCTGCTGTAAGAAAACAGCCGGTTTATTGCCGGCTGACTTGAGACTTCAGGCGAGATAGTCACGCATGACATCCAGAAATGTCATTTCTTCTTCCGAAAGGCTGAAGTCGGTCTTTGGAAGTGCAGGTTCACGAATCGTAATGGCACAGTTTTTCTGCTTCAGATACTGAAGTACGATCGCATCAGGCGTGCAGTGATGCTTGTTCGAAAGAATCGTGAGCTCCCGGGAGTTCAGTACGTTATCGATCTCATGCGGCAGATAAACCATGGTTGTGATGCGGTGCTCTGCATAAGTTGCGAGCCGTTCAATATCCGGATGGCCCGGATAGAGCCCGACATAGCAGACCATCGGGGCGATTTCCACATCCTGAAGCAGATATTCAACCTGCCATGGATAAAAGTCCACAATACCGATCGCATGTGCTTCGCCGGTCTTGTACATGGATTCCAGTCCCTTCCAGGATGCATACACATTGCGGTTTCCCGGATCATCTTCCGTTTTGGAGCCGTTCCATGCCAGCAGAAGCAGATCAACGTAATCGGTGCGCAGCCGCCGTAAAGACGCATGCGCGGATCGGATCAGTGCATCGGTGTTGGTGAGTCCGCGGATTTCATCTGTCAGAAAAAGATCGGAACGGGGAACAGAACTGTGTTCCAGCGCTTCACCGAGTGAAGCTTCGATGCTGTATTCTGCTGCAGTTGCGAAATGCCGGATGCCGGCGTTCAGTGCACGATGTACCGCGCTTTCTGCAGTGGTGTCGGTAAGATCAATTGTATCAAGACCGTACAGAGGGATCTCGGTATGGTTGTGCAGAATCAGACTTCTTTCTGTGGTAGACATATTCCGTAATAATTACTTCCTTCAGAGAGTATTATACCGCAAAGATTGTTTTTCTCTTGAAGCGGCACACCGGTTTCCATATCATATCGGGTATGAGACATCTGAGTGAAAACAGAACCTTTTATCTCCGCGTCCTTGTGGTTGCGGTTCCGATGATGCTGCAGAGCCTGATTACGAGCTCTGTGAATCTGGTGGACAACCTGATGGTCGGTATGCTCGGTGATGCGGCGATCGGAAGTGTGGCGGCCGTCAATCGCTATTATATGATTGCGGATTTTGCGGCAATGGGGCTTGCGAATGCCGGAGCAGTATTCATTGCCCAGTATCTTGGGGCTGAAGAACATGAACATATGAAAGAATCATTCCGGACGATGCTGGTGTTCAGTCTGCTGATCATGGGCCTGTTCACAATTGCCGGATTGCTGATGCCGAGCATGATTCTGAGCTTTTTTACGCAGGATCAGACGATTATTGCCCAGGGAATCCGTTACCTTTCCATTGCGGCGTGGTCGTTTCTGCCGACGGCGGTGATGGTACCGGTCTATTCTTCCATGCGTGCGTGCGGAGAAACGAAGGCGCCGCTTTATTGTTCGATTGTTTCGATCGTTGCCAATGCATTTCTGAATTACTGCTTTATTTTCGGCCATTTCGGATTTCCCCGGCTTGAGGTAAGAGGGGCGGCGCTCGGAACCCTGATTGCCCGGATGATTGAACTTTGCATGTGCCTGTATCTGCTGAAGGCAGGCGAATATGCCTTTGCGACAGAACCTTCCCGCCTGTTTGAGATTCCCCGGGCGATTGCAGAAAAAGTGCTTTCCAAAGCGGCTCCGTTAATGCTGAACGAAACGCTCTGGTCAGCCGGGCTTGCGACTCTGTTCAAGCTGTATGGCACACGGGGAGCGGATGTGCTTTCCGGCTATTCGATTGCCGGAACGGTTGGCGATCTCTTTTTTACTCTGTTTGCCGGCATGTCTGCCGCAACCACGGTGCTCGTTTCCACTCCGCTTGGCGCAGGAAAAATGGAAGAGGCGAAAGACAATGCCTATAAACTGATCGCATTTTCCATGGGACTCGCAGTGCTGTTTGGCGGTATGATTTTTCTTTCCCGCGGACTTGTGCCGGTTCTTTACCGCAATGTTTCGGAAGGAGCGAGACGTGTCGCATGTGATGTGCTGGCGATACAGGCCTGTCTGTTCTGGATTTATATGGGCTCCGCCCAGTGCTATTTCACACTGCGTGCGGGCGGTGATATGAAGCATACGCTGATTCTTGACAGCGGCTTCATGTGGGTCGTTAATATTCCGATCGTTGCCTTTGTTGCGTATGGAACATCCCTGCCGTATCTATGGCCGTATATCATCGGGCAGCTTACAGATTTTCTCAAACTGGCATTCTCATTCCGGCTGGTGAAGAAAGAACACTGGGTTGTAAATCTGACAGAAGACTGACCGATCGCGGTAATTATTTGCGTTTGAGATGTTTTTTCTCTGACTGGCAGGTTAAAGTAATATCAGCAGGCAGTATGCATTCAGATAATCGGATGAAACTCTGCCAGGGAGATACAGATATGATTTATGAACCAATTCTGAAGCGACAGGACATGATTCACTGCGCACTCTGCAATGATGCGCCATGTGATAAGGTCTGTCCGTACATGGAACCTTCCGCAATTCTTCGCAGCATCTGGTTTCAGAATGAAGCAGGAGGGGCGGTGAAACTGAAAGAACCGTTTCCGTGCATCGATTGCGATGCACCATGTGAAAACAGCTGCGTTCGGCCGCATGAGGTTCCGATCCGTGATCTGATGAAGCGGTTGAATGACGAAGTGAAGCCTCAGATTGAACCCGGCTGTCCGGATCCTGCGGCGCTGCTGAAGTGTTCCATCTGCGGTGTTCCGATGGAAAACCCGTTTCTTCTTTCTTCTTCTGTAGTATCCGGCACCTATGAGATGTGTGCCAGAGCGTTTGAAGCAGGCTGGGCGGGAGCCGTATTCAAAACAATCTGCAGCTTTCCGATCTATGAGGCGTCTCCCCGTTATTCGGCAGTGACCGGGGCAGGCGGAACAATTATCGGCTTCAAGAATATTGAGCAGCTTTCTGATCATTCACTTGCGGAAAATCTTTCGGTACTGTCCCGGCTGAAACACGACTATCCGGATAAAGTGATTATCGCTTCCGTGATGGGACAGAATGATCAGGAATGGAAAGAGCTGACACATATGTGCGATACCGCAGGAGCGGATGTAATCGAACTGAATTTCTCCTGCCCGAATATGATGGAAAGCGGGCTCGGCTCAGATATCGGTCAGATACCGGAGCTGGTGGAGCATTTCACCAGATTTGCGCGCATGGGTACAGAAAAACCGCTTCTGGTTAAGCTGACCCCGAATGTCCGTGAGATGAACAGTGCGGCAGCTGCCGCAAAGCGCGGCGGCGCAGACGGGCTGGCAGCGATCAATACGATCCGCAGTGTTATGAATGTCAATCCGTTTACCTATGTATCCTCTCCGGCAGTGCATGGCAGATCTGTGGTCGGCGGTTACAGCGGTGCGGCTGTGAAGCCGATTGCGTTGCGGTTTATTGCGGAGATGGGCAAAGACCCGCAGCTGCAGGACATGCATATCAGCGGCATGGGCGGCATCGAAACCTGGCGGGATGCTGTGGAATTTCTGCTGCTGGGAGCTGACAGTCTTCAGGTGACAACAGCTGTCATGCAGTACGGAGTCCGCATCATTGACGATCTGATCAGCGGGCTCGCGTCGTACCTGCATGATCGCGGTGATACGCCGGTCAGCGAGATTGTCGGTCTTGGACTGGATTCGCTCACTTCATCCGCTGATAAACTGGAACGGCATACAAAGGTGTATCCTGTATTCTGGAGAAAACGCTGCATCGGCTGCGGCAGATGCGAGATCTCGTGCCGGGATGGCGGACATCAGGCAATCCGGCTGAATCAGAGCCGGATGCCGGAGCTTGACGGCCGTAAATGTGTTGGCTGCCATCTCTGTGTCCTTGTGTGTCCGAATCATGCGATTGGATCTTCCGGCCGCAGAGTTCCGACAAGAACATGAAACAGATCATTTAAAGGGGGAGTGCCTTTCATATGGCAGAAGAAACAGATAACAGTATTTTAAAAGAAACGTTTCGCATAGCCTGGCCATCCGTTGCGGAAAATGTGCTGATTTCACTGACGGGTATGGTTGATACCTATATGGTTTCGACATTCGGCAAAGCTTCGGTTGCGGCAGTCGGTGTCACCAATCAGCCGCGTTATTTCATCTATACGATGTTTTTTGCACTGAATACTGCGATTTCATCGCTTGTCGCAAGAAGACTCGGAGAAAAACGGCGAACGGATGCGAATGGACTGGTGGTAACAGGGTTTGTCTTTCTGATGACAGCCGGTCTGGCTCTGACGATTGTGTGCGGTCTGGCCGCTAAGCCGATTCTGGTTCTGTTCGGCGCAAAGGAAGCGACACTTTCCGATTCTATACAGTATTTTCAGATTATTATTTACTTCAGCCTGTTTCAGATGATTGCAATGTATCTCTGTGCGGTTCAGCGCGGCTGCGGAAATACAAAGATTGCAATGGTTGCCAATGTTGCAGCAAATATTGTGCATCTGATTCTGAACTGGCTGCTGATTTTCGGAAACTGGGGCTTTCCTGCAATGGGCATCAATGGTGCTGCGGTTTCAACGGTTGTCGGAATGATCGTTGCGATGCTCATCAGTACACGGTCGCTTATGCGGGACGACACTTTTGTCAGTATTCCGCTGATTCTGAAGGAAAAGATTCGGCCGACCATGACGCATCTGAAAGAACTTCTTCCGTTTACCGGAACCGTGCTCGGCGAAAACCTGATGACCCGTCTTGGCTTTGCGATTACCGGGGGGATGACGGCACGGCTGGATGTCAACTCCTACTCTGCGCATCTGCTCGGCATGAATTTCATGAATCTCGGTTTTGCGTTCGGCGATGGTCTGCAGTCCGCAATGGTAGCGCTTGTCGGCAGAGGGATGGGAGAGAAAAATTACGATCTCTGTAAAAAATATGTTACGCAGGGACAGAAGTTCGGCCTTGTCATTTCACTGATCAGCAGTGCGCTTGTCCTGATTTTCGGCCGTCAGGTTTACCGGATGTATTTCCCGAATGATGCGGAAATGGTTTCCTACGGCTGGATCATCTCGAAGTTCATTGCGCTGATCATGCCGATTCAGATTGCCAAGATTGTATACAACGGAACCCTGCGCGGCGCGGGCGACGTGAGATTTACCCTGATCGGTTCAACGGTCGGCGTAACACTCGTTCAGCCGGCTGTTCAGTATGTGCTTACCATGGTGCTGAACCTTGCGCTTACAGGTGTCTGGTTCTCCATTCTGCTTTCGCAGGCAATTCAGCTGTTGCTGTTCTTCTGGCGGTACCGTTCAGAAAAATGGATGACGCAGGTGATCTGACCGTTCCTGGCAGTCGGAAAAAAGAGAGAATGCATTACCGGCTTCGTACCCTGTGAAGAAAACGGGAACGAAGTCTTTTCTTTCGAAAACGAAAGGCATAAGATAAGCATTGAGTTTGAAAAAACAGAAGGGAAAGGAATCATGGATACAAAAACACTGACAAGATGTGCGTTGATGACTGCGGTGATCTCTGTTCTTTCGCCGCTGTCCATCCCGCTGAACGGACTGGTGCCGATCAGTCTTGCGACTTTTGCGGTGATGCTTGGAGGAGCGGTACTTGGTGCGAAAGAAGGGGCGAACTGCGCTGCGGTTTATCTGATGCTCGGGGCAATCGGAATTCCGGTGTTTGCCGGGTGGTCATCCGGTGTCGGAATTCTGTTCGGAATGACAGGAGGGTTTCTCTTCGGCTATATTCCGCTGGCGTTTCTTACCGGCTATGCGGCAGATCGATGGAACATGGACCGGAAGTTTCTGATCTTCGGCATGACGGGCGGAACGATCGTGCTTTATGCGATTGGAACCATATGGTTTATGGTGTACATGAAGATGGGACTGCTCGCTTCGCTTTCAGCCTGTGTATTCCCGTTTCTGATCGGAGATGCGCTCAAGATCACGGCGGTGGCTCTGATCGCTCCGCGGGTAAGAGAGGCAGTGCGCAAATAAACCGCACAGGAACCGGAACATATCTGATAAAATATTGTCATCTGAGTAATGGAGGAAATCTATGGCAGTAAAAATGATGGAAATGAATAATCCGAACGGATCACTGAAGCTTCGTATGCAGAAAGGTCATTTTGCGACCAGCCACAGCCATATTAATTATTATGTTGACCTTACGTTTACAAAGCATCGTCTTTCGGAAGCCCGGGAAGCTGCCCGCCAGCTTGCGTCAAAATTCAAGCATTCGACAATCATCGATACGATCCTCTGTCTGGATGGAACAGAAGTGGTCGGCGCATGTATGGCCAGTGATATGACAAAGGTCGGATTCTCCAATATCAATACGCATAATACGATCTATGTTGTGACGCCAGAGCATACCACCGGAAGCCAGCTGCTGTTCCGTGACAACATTGTTCCGATGATCCGCGGCAAGCATGTTCTGATTCTGGCGGCGTCTGTAACGACAGGTTATACCGTACAGGGCGGCATTGAAGCGATTCGCTACTATGGCGGCGAGGTGGCAGGCGTATGTGCGATCTTCGCTTCGACGAAGGAATGCTTCGGTTATCCGATTCAGTCGGTATTTACGACAGACGGAATCCTGGATGACTATGTCAGTAAGCCTTCTCATGAATGCCCTCTCTGCAAAGAGGGCAAGAAGGTTGACGCGATTGTCAATACCTACGGTATTTCCTACTTTCGCTGAGAGAACACTGAGAAGTATGATTCTGAAGAGACAGCAGGGATGACCTGCTGTTTTGTCTGTTTCTGCGGCCGAAGCGAAACATGTATCATAACAAAACAAACAGTCTCGCATTTGGAGGGCGGTGGTAATATAGAACAGGGTATTTCAGAGATGCAGATAGATATCGTACTGCCATGGGTCGACGGCAGTGATCCGGAATGGCAGAAAATCAGAAACCAGTACAGAGAAGACGGCGATGATCGTGTGGAACGATATCGCGATTTTGGTATTCTGAAGTACCTGTTCCGCGGAATTGAGACCTTTATGCCATGGGTTCGTACGGTTCATTTTGTGACGATGAATCAGATACCCGAGTGGATGAATGCCGGCTGCGAAAAACTGCATCTGGTTGATCATCGGGATTATATGCCGCACGATTGTCTTCCGACGTTCAATTCCAATGCGATCGAGATGAACTTTCACAGGATCGAAGGGCTCAGCGAGCAGTTTCTGCTGTTCAATGACGACTTTATTCTGCTGCGTCCAATGGAGGAAACAGACTGGTTTCGGAACGGCAAACCGGTTGATATGCTTGCTCTGCAGCCGGATGTTGCGAATGCGGATAATGAAGTGATGCCTTATATCTATCTGAATAATGCGATGGTGATTGCACGCCATTTCAACAAGATCGAAAACATGAAGCAGCAGCCATGAGCATATTTTAATCTCAGATATCCATTTCAGTATTTTGCGTATAACAATCTGGAACGGTTATGGCCTCGCTATACCGGTTTCTTTACGGCACACGGGCCATCGCCGATGCTGAAATCAGCGTTTGAGGAGCTGTGGGAGATGGAACCGGAAGTGATGGAGACCGTCAGTCATAACCGCTTCCGGGCAAAGACCGATGTAAACCAGTATCTCGTACGGGAATATACGAAGCAGAAAGGAAATTTTGTTCCGGAGAATATACTGAAGAACTTCCGCTACTTTGAGCTTTCGGATGATAACGAAGCACTCTATGAGTGCATTCGGACAAAAGGTGCATCCGTTATATGCATTAATGACGCCAATCATTCCTTCGATGCTGAAACTGCCGCCCGAAGGATGCAGGAATGCCTTGAATCCGCATTTCCTGAGAAGAGCCGGTTTGAACGATGAAACAACAGCTGAGTGATCGAACAAGATATTCCATGAAAAATGCCGGAATTGCCATGGCATCCAAGATTATTGCCATTGTGTTCGGCTTTTTCGCGCGGATGGTATTCACCCATACGCTTTCGATGGAATATGCCGGAATCAACGGTCTTTATACGAATATTCTCGGCGCGCTGAATGCTGCGAATCTTGGAATCGGTACAGCGCTTGTCTATACGATCTATGACCCGATTGCCCGCGGAGATATTCCGAAGCAGCGGGCGCTGATGAAGCTGTATGACAGAATCTGCAGAATTGTCGCGCTGGTTGTGGCTGCGATCGGTCTGATCATGTTTCCGATCCTGCGGGTGCTGCTGAAGAATACCGGAGATGTGGAGAACATCTTTGTGATTTACGGGATGTTTCTTGCCGCGACAATCCTTTCTTATTTCATGATGTACCGCTCCATGATCTTTCTGGCAAATCAGAGAAACTACGTTAATGATATGATCGACAGCCTGTTTCTGGTGATACAGAACACCGTGCAGATGGCGGTTCTCGCACTCTTCCGGAATTATTATCTGTATCTTCTGATTTATGTGCTTGCGGTGCCGCTTCGAAATTACGTGATCGCATATCATGCGAAACGGGATTATCCGGATGTGTTTGTGGAAGGCGAAGACAGTATTTCAGAACAGGAGAGCAGTGAGGTATTCCGGAATATCCGGGCCATGTTAATGCATAAAGTGGGCACGGTGGTAATCAATAATATCGATAACCTGACGCTGACCGGAATTGTCGGGATTACCGCAGTGGGCATGTATTCCAACTACTACTTGATTATCGGCAGTATCCGGCAGATCATCGATCGGATTGTCTTCGGAATTGCCGGCTCGGTCGGAAATCTTGGCGCTACGGAAAACAGTGAACATGTACGGAAGGTGTTTCTCGGAACCTTCTTTATGGTAGCGGTCGGGTATGGAATGGCAGCGATCGCATTATATGAGCTCGTAAGTGTTTTCGTTTCTGCCAGCTTCGGACCGGAGTATGTATTTCCGAAACTGGTGACATTCATACTTTGCACGAATTTCTTTTTTAACGGACTGCGGCAGGCTTCTCTGATTTTCCGTGATTCACTTGGTCTCTTCTGGCATGACCGGTACAAAACGATGATTGAATCACTGGTAAATCTGATTGCCTCCATTATTCTTGCCCGGAAGATGGGAACCGCCGGGGTGTTTTTCGGAACGCTGGTCAGTATTGTGGGAATCTCCATGTGGGTTGAGCCGCTTGTGCTGTACCGGGAATACTTCCACGCCCCGGTACGGGAATATTTCCTGCGGCTGTTCCGGTACACCGTGATGTTTGCGGCAGCCTGGGGTATTACGGATTATGTGAACCGGATAATACAGTGGCCAAACGAGATTGCGGAGTACTGCGGGATGATCGGCATATGCATGCTCATACCGGCAGCGATTCTGATCGGACTGAACGCGGGAAGTGAAGAATTCCGGTTTGTGATGTCACATCTGCGGCTGAAAAAGGGAGGCTGAAGCGATGAAGCCATTGCTGGTACGTCATGCCGGCGGAGTATACTGGATCATACGCCGGGATCAGAGCGGGGATTACTGCCCGCCGCTTACCGTCAATGAATCTGCGGCAGAGATACTGAAACTGCTGCAGGAAGGAACAGAAGAGGAAGAGATTGCGGAGCTTCTTGCGGAAGGAGATCGCGATCTGATTCCTCAGATCTGCTCGGATATTCGTGCTCTGAAGCAGGAAACCGAACAGAAGCTGAGAGTGAAACTGGACGGATTGCAGAAACAGTCATAGAAATGAGGCACTTTCGGGCTAAAATAGATTGGAAATCAGGTACGGGATATGAACATACTGCTTGTCGGGGGATCAAACGCGCTGATGAATCATCTGATTCAGCGCCTGAAAAAAGAAGGTCATAAAACATTTCTTCTGACCGGATCCCGCTATAAAAATGAATGGTACGAAAAAGTATTCGAGCGCTATGATTTTCTGTACAGTGCTGCAAACCTTCCGGAAGTGATTGAGTCGGTTGACCCGGATGTGACGATTTATCTCGGGGCATATGACAGTAACTATCGCTGGAAGGATGAAGAGAATGAAAGCGTAAAGTTTACGGGCGGTGTGTCCAACCTGCTCATGGCATGTGCGACGCAGAAACGCACGCGTTTTGTTTATCTTTCTTCCGATTCCGTTTACGGCGTCGGGCAGGAAAAGCCGATCGATGAAGAAGAACCGCTGTCTCCTTCCCAGTTCAAGGGCATTGCGATCGCCCAGGGAGAGGAAGCCTGTGTCGCTTACAGCCTGAGCCATAAGCTGGAGGTGATCATCCTGCGGCTTGCAGGAATCAATGCGGTACCGCGGAATCTGAATGATGTGACGGACGTCATTTCGACAATGGTGCTCGGCCAGATGCGCAGACGGGAGATTGTCGCATATGCCGGCCGGGAATACTCTGTATTATATGAGCCGGATGCAGTGCAGTTTATCGTACAGGCAGCGCTGGCTCCGAACCATAAATATGACACCTATAATATTTCCAGCACCAATTTCACGAGTGATGAAGAGCTTGCTCAGCTGGTGAAGAAAGAAACCGCTCCGTATCTCGGACCGGATGAAGCGACGGTGATCAATCTTCAAAGAGGCATGAAGGTACATCGGATTCTGGACAACACCAGATTCCGGGAAGAATTCGGAATGAACCGGGTATCTTCCAAGGAAGCGATTGTATCTACTGTTGTCTCAAGCATGTATGAACATAAAGAAGTGTTTCTGCTTGAGGAGGAAGAACGGAAGAATCTGCTGCAGCGGATGTATGACAAAGCCGGATGGTTTGTGAAAGCGGTGATTCCGTTTGCGGAGAATCTGATTCTATTTATTCCGTTTTTCATGCTGAATAACCGGGCGACCGGCTCAGCGTATTTTTCGCGTCTGGATTTCTATCTGCTGTATGTGCTGCTGTTTGCGATCGTATATGGACAGCAGCAGGCGACATTCTCTGCCATTCTTGCGACAGCAGGCTACTGCTTCCGCCAGATGTACAGCCGGACAGGACTGGAAGTATTTACAGACTACAACACCTATGTCTGGATTGCGCAGCTCTTCATTCTCGGTCTTGTGGTCGGATACATGCGGGACAAGCTCCGCAAGATGGAGGAAGAAGCGAAGGAAGATCATGCGTTCATGAGTGAGCAGCTGGATGATATCAAGGATATCAACGCCTCCAACGTCCGGATCAAGGATGCGCTGGAGATGCAGGTTGTAACCCAGAACGATTCGATCGGAAAGGTGTTTGAAATCACCTCAAGACTCGATCAGTATTCCAACGATGAAGTGCTGTTCTATGCGGCGGAGATGATCGAAGAGATGATGGGCACGAAAGATGTGGCGATCTACAATGTGGTCAACGACGATTACGCGCGTCTGTTTACCGCAACCTCCAGAACTGCAGCTTCGCTGGGTAATTCGATCCGTTACCGGGAACTCGAAGGTTTATATGATGTGCTGGCGGCGAAAAAGGTATTCATCAACCGGCAGCTGAAGGAAGGCCTTCCATTAATGGCGAATGCAATTTACGAAGGCGATGAAATGAAGAACATCATCATGCTGTGGGAGATCCCGTGGGAGAAAATGACGCTCGGCCAGGCCAATACGCTGCAGGTGATTTCGCTGCTCATTCAGAACGCCGTTCTCCGTGCGAACCGCTACCTTGATGTGCTGCATAACCAGCGGTTTATCGCTGATACCCGGATCATGACGGCGGATGCGTTCAACGAGCTTTACAATGCATACTCCAATGCAGTAAAGCGTCATTTGACCGTATTTACGCTGCTCAGGGTTGTTCATAACGATGAAGATGTCATGGAAGCCGGAAACAAAGTGGCGGGAAAGCTGCGTTATTCGGATTATCTCGGACTGGCGGATGACGGCCGCCTGTATATCCTTCTGACCAATACGGATATTGAAAATGCCGAATATGTCAGAAAACGTCTGGCGTCAATCGGGTATGAGACGGAAGTCATGCGGGAGGCGGGCGAATGAACCGTGAGCTGAGAATCGGACTGACGGTGCTGATCATCAATACGCTGATCAGTCTGATTTATCTGATTGTGAATATGTTTTTCCGAAAAGAGCATGCCGGCAGCTATATGCTGCGGTTCTGGGTGATGCTGATATGCCCGGTAGTCGGTCCGGTATTCTTTTTCTTCGGCTGGCTGTATTTCAAGCTGTTTATGAATGAGCCGGTCGATCTGGAAGATGTCATCTTTTCAAAAGAGCGTGTAAAGACATACCGGAAAGCGGATGAGGCAAGAGAGCGAAACTTTGTCTCGCTGGAAGAGGCAATGGCAGTTTCGGATAAGGCGAGTACCAGAGAACTGATGCTGGATCTTGTCCGCCGGGACATCCGGGAAAGCCTGCATACCATTGCAATGGCACTGAACAGCGAAGATACAGAGATCAGCCATTATGCCGCAAGCGTTCTTCAGGAAACGCTGAATACCTTCCGGGTAAATGTTCAGAAGCTGTACCGCACAATCCTGGAGATGCGGGAAGAAGATGAGAACGAGGAGAATCGGGGGCGGATTATTCTGTTTTGCCGGGAGCTCATCGGTTCGCTGAATTCGGTTCTGAAACAGAAAGTCCTTTCTCCGATGGAACAGGAAACTTATGTCACGCAGATGGCAGAAGTAATGAATATTCTCAGGGAATATGTGGTGCCGGAGCCGGAGATGTTTGAGGCGATGGCAATGCGGTTTCTGGATGTAAAGGATTATATTCACTGTGAGGAATGGTGTGACATTCTGATGAAGACCTACCCGGATATTCTCGGCTCCTATACCTGCAAGCTGAAGCTGTATTATACCGTTCATGACCGGAACCGCTTTTTTGAAACAATGGATGCGCTGAAGCATTCCGAAGTGATTGTTGACAGCGAAACACTGAAGATGATAAGGACGTTTTCATGAATTACTGGATTCTGGAATACAGCAAAGTGATGATCGCTTACCTGATGGTCATGTATCTGTGGCCGACGGTAGTGTTTCGGAAACATCTGAGAAAAAAATCGAAAACCTACCGGTTTGCGTTCTGCTCGGTAGTTTCCGTTCTTTTATATTACACGGTGATTATCTTTCTGGGACTTGCCCATATTCTGCATAATGCCGTGGTATTTCTGCTGTTTTACGGTGTTTTTTTTGTTCAGCTGTTTCGGGAATACCGTTTTTCCAAGGAAGTAAAGGACCATTTCAGGTATGTGGTGACCGGCACGATGAAGCCGAAAAGCTATATTCTGGATTTGCTGGGACATATCAGTTCGTTTCTGAAAAACTGGCTACAGGACCGGTGGAAATCCCTGAACGGAATCAAAGGGGAGTGTTTTCTGCTGGTGCCGATTCTGATTTATGGGATGTGCTTTTTCAGTTATGGAACGCTGCATATGAATTCTTTCGGATTCTCGGATCTTTATGTGCATCACAGCTGGGTTTACGGGCTTCGGATTGGAAGGATCTTTTACCGCGGTATCTATCCGGAAGCGATGCATTGTTTCATGTATCTGATTTCCGTCGTATTTCCGATTCGCACCTATACGCTTGTGATGTATGTTGGCCCGGTTCATGTTCTTACGATTCTTATTTCCATTTTCCTGTATTTCAGAGAACTGTTCCGCTGGAAGTATTCGCCTCATCTGGCGCTGCTTCTGTTTCTGATTGTGGAATTTCCCTATACAAATAATGCGGTGAGTTATGCACGTCTGCAGACCTCTTTGCCGCAGGAATTTTCATTTGGCGGAATGTTTCTGATTCCCGTATTTCTGCTTCGCTATCTGAACAGCCAGAAGCAGAAACGACTGCGCCGTCCGCGGATCAGAATCTATGCGGATATCAACCTGGCAATGTTTATTGCGGCGCTTTCTGAAACGATCGTGGTTCATTTTTACGGAACGATCATGGCGTTTTATCTCTGCCTGCCGATTGCGGTCATATTTGCATTCAAGGTATTTCACTATAAACGGTTTCTGCCGCTCTTCGCATCTGTACTCATTTCCCTTGTGATCACGATCGTTCCGATGGCACTCGCCTTTGCGGAGGGAATTCCGCTTCAGGGATCGATCGGCTGGGGACTGAATGTCATTCACGGCAGCGCGGCGGTTGTGCAGGGATCCGTTCTGTCTGCCGGCAATGAGTGGCTTAATACCATGCGAATCATTGCGGCAAACAGCCGGACATCGCTGATTTCCGCTGGAGATGGTACGCTTTCTGCGGCAGATCCGTTTGCGTTCTGGCTGAGGAGCCGTTTTGCCTTTTACTGGGATGTAATTAAAACAGCCGGCTATTATTCGATTTTCACCGGTCTTTCCAACCCGATAAGAATAGCGACTTTTGTCGGGGCTCTGATTGGAGTGCTTTTCCGCTGCCTGCTGTCTGTTCGTAACAGGATAATGAGACGAACAGCAGGGAATGAAGGGATATATGACGGCTATCTGGTGCTTGCTTCAACTGCGTTCTTCTATGTGTTTGCATTCGTTTCTTCTCTGATCGGGGTGCCGGAGCTTGTGGCGCGTTCCCGTCTGCTCTGTGTGATTCAGCTTCTGAATCTCTCCGTATTTGTAATTCCTGTTGATTTTATTCTTTCATTGCCGCAGAACCGCCGTTCGTTTTTTTCGGCTGTCAATTTCGCACTTGGCACTGGATGTGCAGCGGTATGCATCTATGTGGTGCTCCGTTTGAATCTGTATCATTCCAATCAGTATCTTGAGATGACAAGATACAATGCAGAAGCAGATGTAACGGAACAGATCGTGACGGAATTTCCGCACCGTCATTTCACCGTTATTTCGACAACGGATGAACTGTATCAGGTCAATGAATATGGGTATCATGAAGAAATCCTTGATTTTCTTTGGAAAAATGAACGAGATGAACACTACACTATACCGACTCCGTATCTGTTTGTGTATGTGGAGAAGAACTCGATCAGACGCAGCCAGTATCATGGATTCTCTGCACCGGACTGGCTCGCTGACAATACAAAAAGCAGCCCGCTTTCATTTGTGGAAGGCTATAGCATAGACCCAGATGTGACGAGTCAGAGAATCTCGCAGGAGTTCGCCGAAATGGAGCTTCCTCCGAAACATTACGCATCTAAAGCAGCACAGAAACCTGAAATGCGTGCGACTATGAATTCCAGAATGTTTGAGTGGGTACAGAAATTCTCTTCTCTTCATCCGCACAGCATTTCGGTATACTACGAGGATGATGATTTTGTGTGCTATATGATCGAACAGAATCCGGCGCGTCTGTTTGAACTTGCAATAAATTGATTGCGGTACATTGCTTATGAAAGGAACGAACAGTTATAACATGAAGATCGCTTTCGGATGTCTGATAATTCTTCTGATCCTTGCCGTACTGGGAGGATACTATCTGATTCAGCATCGCACCTGGGCGAAAGCGGTTGTGCCTGTTGCCGTAAGGGAAATACCGGATCAATTGAGCAATCCGGATCGGGGAGGTTATTATATTTACCTGTTTCATATCACGGATGAAGAAAAGGACTATGAAACAATCACACGGGATTGGTTTGCGCAGAAACCGGATCCGCGTCTTGCCCTGGTGGAATTTGATATCCAGGCATATGCGGGCGGCCAGATCAGCGAAACGGGTCTTCAGAATATCAATTCCATTCTTTCTGCAGCATCAACGACGAATAAGCATCTGATTCTTCGCTTCTTCTATGATGTGAACGGCAAAGCGTCCGTCACTGAACCGCGCAGTATCAATACGATTTTCACGCATATGGAACAGGTAAGACCGCTGCTGGAACGCTATCAGGATTCGATCTTCACGCTTCAGGGGCTGTTTATCGGAAACTGGGGAGAGATGCACGGAAGCCGGTTCAACGGGAAAGAGGATATGCGATTGCTGGCAAAGAAACTGGCAAAGGAAACACCGGAATCGATTTTTCTTGCGGTGCGTACTCCGCAGCACTGGCGCAATATCACACAGTATGAAGGGGATCCTGCAGACGCGTCACAGGATCCGCTTGGTGCACGCATCGGTATCTTTAACGACGGGATGCTGGGAAATGTCTATGATACCGGAACATACGGGGGAGATCACAGAGACAAAGGTTACTACAACAAATGGGTAAGAGAAGAAGAAATCGGATTTCTGGGAGAACTGTGCAGACAGGTTCCTCTTGGAGGAGAAGTGATTATTAACAACCCGTTCAATGATTTTGAAAATGCGGTAAATGATTTCCGTAAAACACATGTTACCTACCTGAATCTCGATTATGACGCTGCTGTATGGAAAAAATGGGAGGATACCATTGTTCAGGAACCGGGCATATTTCAGGGCATGAACGGCAAAGACTATATGATAGCGCATCTGGGCTATCGGTTTGTTCTTCGCAATACTTCAATGGTATTGAATGCGATCAACAGAAAAATCGATATTCGTCTGAAACTTGAAAATATAGGATTTGCACCGGCGTATGACGAGCTGAACGGACGCATCCGACTGACCGGGGAAGAAAACACCTACGACTTTGATACAGATATACTGAATTCGAAGATGACAGAGAATACTCTGAAAATCGAGGTACCGCTGAATGAGATTGAAGCGGGTGATTACCGGATGTCTTTTGCGCTGTTCAATTCGAAGGGTCATATAATAGAGCTTGGCAATGAATCGGAAAAAGGGTTCATTACGATAGGGGAGATCAAGGCAAAATGATCAGCAGAAGACGTTTCTTTTCGATCATGTTAATGATGACGGCACTGTTCATTCTGTTTCAGGGGCCGCAGTATATCCGGGAACGGTACAACACATATGATTTCAATGATCATTACCGTGAGCCGATTCTGACGGCAGCGGATGTGTGGGATGAATCTCAGTATGCGGCGGAAGAAATTGCGCTTGTGACCGAATCCGCGGACCTGGAGCAGCATGTACGGGAATGGGCGAATTATTCCAAGCGAAGAGTTGTATCATACCCGTCTGTTGCACAGGCCGCAAGCAATGCGGGACCGTCGACTGTATGTGTCGTCGTTACAAAGGAAACCTGGGAGGAAAACGGTTTTTTGAAGTCTGTCCGTTTTTTTATGGATAAAGGGACAACGGTTGTATTGGCAGACCTTCCGGATGTATCGGTGATACAGAAAGACTTTCAGGCAAGAAAACTGCTTGGTATCGATAAGATCGTGAAGCCGGAGATAACGGTGGACGGGCTGCACCTTTTTGGTGGATTCCTGCTGGGCGGGGAGCGGATTTTCATGCCGATGACGGAAGCGGAGGAAGACCGGCAGGATCTCGAGCTGACGATGCCATGGTATCGGACAGGTGCCGGGACCGAAACCTTTATGATGGGAATTTTCCGGGATGATCTGTATGAAGGAGAGAAGCTAGACAATGAAGAGCTTCCGCCTGTGATCTGGTCTGCCAGCCAGGGAAAAGCGAAAGTCTACGCGGTTCAGGGAGACTATATGCATGATCGGATGATCGCTATGGGAATAATGAGTGCTGTAATGGCGGATGTCAGTGAATTCAGCCTTTACCCGGTTGTAAATTCCCAGCAGCTGCAGATCATTAACTTCCCCTCACTGGCTAATGAAAATCAGGAAGTCATGCAGGAGATCTACAGCCGTACACAGAATCAGTTTGAACAGAATATCGTCTATCCCGGGCTTAAGGCGGATATAGACCGCAACGGGTTCAATCTGACCGCTTATCTGATGCCTCAGTACGATTACAGTGATGAAAACGAACCGGTATACGGAAAACTTGCCTGGTATCTGGAACAGCTGAAGGAGCAGAAAGCAGAGCTTGGCTATTCGCTTGTACACAACGATACGGTCACCATCGAACAGAAGCTGGAAAAGGATGTGCACCTTCTGGAGTCTCAGGCGCCGAATTATAAGATTGCGGCCATTTATTCATCTGCAGAGGAAGCGGAGGATACGCTTCGCAGTATGCCGGAAGCGTTCCGGAATTCGGTGAATACGATCTGCACGGAAAATTATGAGGATAAGGGGTTAATCGATTATCTGGATGACCGTATTACGATTCAGCAGAGCACGGCGATGGCCAATACTTTCAGCTACCGCAATGACCTGCAGATGATGGGAGCGGAAACCGCACTTGGCTATGCGAGTATTTCCGTTGATCTGAAACGGATTCTCTGGCCGGAAAGCGAAGAGGATCAGTGGCAGATTGCATCAAAGCGGATCTTTTCCGTGATTGATACCTATTTTAAGAATTTCAATATGTTTGATCATACGACTGCTTCGGAAACGGACCGGAACCTCCGGAATCTGCTTTCCGTATTCTATGCCTGCCAGCAGGATGGCAATGTGATCCATCTGAGTGCCAGCCAGTTTACAGAGCAGATATCGTTTATTCTGAGGCTGCATAACCGGAAAGTGACAGAAGTCAGCAACGGATCGTTTGAAAAAATCGCCCAGGATGCATATCTCATACGTATTACAGAGCCATCCTGTGAAATCCTGCTGGAAGATGATGTGAAGATGGATCGGTGAGGTTGCTATGCGAGTCTGTATTGTTGTGGAAGGGTGTTATCCCTATGTAGTGGGCGGCGTATCGAGCTGGGTTCACAGTATGATCCGTTCGTTTCCGAATATTGATTTTGTAATTCTGGCGATTATCAGCGGAAGAGACATGTCCGGAAAATTCGTCTATGAGCTTCCGGAAAATGTCTCTCAGGTATATGAAGTATATCTTTCAGATGATGACTGGCGCGTACAGAAGCGGAATGCGAGAGGAAAACGGCTGAAAAAAGACGATTATCAGGCACTTCGCAGTCTGATTCGCAACCGGGATCTGGAATGGAACCGGGTATTTGATATTTTCCGGCGGAAGGATGTGTCCGTGGACCGGATTCTGATGGGAGAAGATTTTCTGAGGATTGTAAAGGAAGTCTATGATGCAGAATATCCGCAGATTGTGTTTTCCGACTTCCTCTGGACGATGCGTTCCATTTATCTTCCACTGTTTCTTGTCCTGAAAACGAAGATTCCGAAGGCGGATCTCTATCATTGCGTCTGTACGGGATACGCGGGCGTACTTGGCAGTATGGCCACCCATTTTCATAACTCCAGACTGATGATTTCCGAGCATGGCATTTATACAAGAGAACGGGAAGAAGAACTGATCCGGGCCAAATGGGTTATGGGTATCTATAAAAACATCTGGATCGAACAGTTCCGGAAAATGTCCAATCTTGCCTATATGCGGGCGGATATCGTAACGAGTCTGTTTGAACATGCAAGGGAGCTGCAGATTGAGATTGGCTGTCCGGAAGAGAAAACTGTGGTGACGCCCAATGGCGTAAATACGGAACGGCTTCAGAATCTGCCTGGAAAAACAAAGGAAGATGAAGGACTGATCAATATCGGCGCAGTGCTTCGTGTGACGGCAATCAAGGATGTCAAGACGATGATTCAGGCATTCCACTATGCCTTTCAGAAAGACAACCGGCTGCGTCTGTATCTGATGGGACCGACGAATGAAGAACCGGAATACGCGGCGGAATGTCAGGATATGTGCGAGTATCTCGGTATTCAGGATGTGGTGATTTTTACCGGGAGAATTGACATCCGGGATTATCTTGGACGGATGGATATGACAATTCTGACCAGTATTTCCGAAGGGCAGCCGTTAACAATTCTGGAAGGATTTGCGGCCCATCTTCCGGCGATTGCGACAGATGTCGGCAACTGCTCGGGACTGATCTATGGCGAACATGATAATTACGGGCCGGCCGGAATTGTAGCGCATGTAATGAATACTGAGGAAATCTCAGATGCGATGCTGGAGCTTGCACGGGATCCGGAAAAACGGAAAGCCTATGGGGAAGCAGGGTATCAGAGAGTGCTTCATGGATATCGAATTGAAGATATGAAGAAGAAATATGAAGAACTGTACCGGTATTTTGCGGATGAGTTCGGATTCCAATGGGAAGGAGGAGAGTGATCTGTGGCTGGTATTGGTGTAAAACTGACAAAGATTTATGAGAAGAATACGATCGCAACGGATCTGTATGGATTTTTCTACAGTTCCCTGATGACTGTAGCTCCGATGTTTCTTGTCATTGGCGTCATTATCCTGATTCAGTGGGTAATGGGTTTTTCGGATTCACTTTATTCGTCCCGCGAACTGTTTGCCAGTACAGTTCTCTATATCTTCATCTTTTCCCTTCTGTCCGCAAGTCCGTTCAACGCAGTGCTTTCACGGTATCTTTCCGATATCATCTTCGATGAGCATTATGAAGATATTATGCCGTGCTTCTATGTCGGGCTGCTGATGAATGTAGTGATGGGATTGTGTCTTGCGGTGCCGTTCTGTATTCATGAATATCTGACCGGGCTGGTTCCGCTCTACTATGTGTTCACCGGATTCTGCGGGTTTCTGACGCTGCTGATGGTGTTTTATTCCATGCTTTATCTGAATATCACAAAGGACTATTCAAAGATATCGCTGTTCTTCCTGATCGGGATGACCGTCTCCTTTATTCTTGCCTGGATTCTTCACCGGATTTTCGGCTGGGAGATTACTTATACCATTCTGTTCTCGCTTGTGGTTGGTTTTTCCATTATCGGCAGTCTCGAGTTTGCGCTGCTTCGTTCCTATTTCCGGCAGAACAGCAGACGATATAAACCGGTGCTGCGGTATTTTAAGAAATACTGGCAGCTGGTTGCCGCAAACTTTCTGTATACGTTGGGGCTTTACATTCATAACTTTGTCTTCTGGACCACGCCCGAGCATCTGATTGTCGTACGTTCCTTCGTTTCGCATCAGAGCTATGATATGGCGACCTGTCTTGCGATGTTTACAAACATCAGTGCGACAATCATATTCATCTCCCGGATTGAAATGAATTTCCATGACCGGTATAAAGCCTATTCAGAAGCGGTGATCGGCGGCCGGGGCATGGACGTGGAGAATGCCAAATCGAGGATGTTTCTGCAGCTGGCAGATGAGATTCTGAGTCTGTCCCGTATCCAGTTCATCATTACGGTGGTCGTGTTTCTGTTCTGCATTGTCGTTCTTCCGCAGTTCGGCTTTGGCGGGAGCGTGATGCGGATTTACCCGATGTTATCGCTTGGCTATTACATTCTGTTTCTGATGTATGCGGAAATTCTGTTTCTTTATTATTTCAACGATCTTACCGGTGCAGTGATCACGACGGCTTCATTTGCGCTGTTTACCTGTCTTGGCGCGATCCTTTCCACACATTTCACGGAGGTCTGGTATGGAACCGGGCTGGTGATCGGAGCGTTTGTCGGTTTCAGCGCAGGATATGCAAGGCTTCGCTGGGTAGAGCGGAATCTGGATGCGCATGTCTTCTGCGCCGGGCATATTCTGAAGCGACATGAAGGCGCTATGCCGTCGAATCTTGTTTATGACAGAGACAAAGGAATTGTTCCGGAGGGGGCAAAGGCATGAAATCGATTCTGTTTGTTATCAACACGTTAGGACAGGGCGGAGCGGAAATGGCTCTGATCTCTTTACTGGAACAGTTTGATCCGAAGGAATATGAGATTGATCTGTATGTGATGGTCGGTCAGGGAAATCTGATTCACCGGATTCCGGACTATGTGCATATTCTCAACCGCAGATTTGATGACAAGGATGTGCTGGATCAGGTCGGCAAACGGCATCTGATGTGGCATCTCTTTGAGGAACTGCTTCATGTAGGAAGTCTTGCGAAAAATATGCCTTATATTCTTTCAAATTACAATGTGATGCGAAAAAAAAGAACAGTGCATCCGGAAAAGCTGATCTGGCGCACGATTGCCGACAGTGCGCCGCGGTTTGAAAAGGAATATGATCTTGCAGTGGCGTATCTCGAAGGGGCGTCGACCTACTATGTTGCCCAGTATGTAAAGGCAAGGAAAAAAGTGGCCTACGTGCATGTGAGCTACGGGATCAGCGGTTATACAAGAGAACTGGACAAAGGCTGTTATGAGGCGTTTGATCGTATCTTTACGGTTGGCCAGGATGTGCAGGACTCCTTTACGGAGATGTATCCGGAGCACGCTTCCAAAACCATGATCTTCTACAACATTGTGGATAAGAACCGGATTCTCAAACAGGCAGAAGAAGGAGAAGGATTTGAAGACGGGTTCAGCGGGACACGAATCTTAACGGTAGCGCGGTTAATTGAACGGAAGGGAATCGATACCTGTATCAGAGCAGCGAAGATTCTGAACGACCGCGGAAAACACTTCCGGTGGTATGTGCTTGGGGAAGGGGAGGAACGTTCAAAACTCGAAGCACTGATTGATTCACTTGGCCTGCAGAATGAATTTATTCTGTATGGAACGGTATCGAATCCGTATCCGTATTACCGGCAATGTGATATTTATGTTCACAGCTCAAAGTATGAAGGACGTTCCATTGCAATTCAGGAAGCACAGATCCTCGGAAAGGCGATGGTTGTGACAGATACCCCCGGAAGCAGTGAAATGGTGATACCGGAAGAAAATGCGCTGTTGGTAAAAGTGGATGAAACCGAGATTGCCGATGCGGTACAGAGACTGATGGAAGACCGATCGCTTGCACAGCGGCTGGGAGAACAGGCAGCCCTTGTCGATAATGGTTCAGAAGACCTGCCCAAGCTGCTGATGCTGGTAAGGGATGACGGAGCTTAGTCTATGGAACAGCAGGAAACAGTCTTGCTTGGGCTTCTGCGTCAGGCAATTGCAGAAGAACCGAAGGGATCCCTGACGGCAGATGCCGATGCCTTTGCATGTGCCAGGCGCCATAAGGTGCTTCCGCTTCTGTATGATGTGCTGGATCAGCAGGTGACGGATGAAGAGCAGAGGATTCTTGACCGTGAAACACAGAAGACGATCGCCCAGTTCTGGCGCCTGTTCCATTTTACGAAGCGTGCCTGTGATGTACTGGAGAACGCAGGAGTCACGGCCGTGGTGCTGAAAGGAATCTCAGCTGCGAAAGCATATCCGGTTATGGAATACCGGAAATCAGGAGATGTCGATCTTCTGATTAAAGCAGAAGAGATGGAACGGGCAGAACACGCACTTGAAACAATCGGATGCAAACGGGCATCGCTGCAGGATTCCCTGCATCATGTGGCTTTTGAAGGCCCGGACGGGATTGAGATTGAAGTGCATACATTATTTGCAGAACCGTTTGATAACAAAGAGGCCAACAAGAAACTGGAACAGTTTTCGCGGGATGCGCTGAATCATATTGTGCAGACAGAGATTGAAGGCACGGTGTTTCCGATGTTGGAGCCGGCGTGGCTGGCGTTCAGTCTCGTAATGCATATGCTGCAGCACTATCTCAGAGCAGGGTTCGGTTTGAAGCTCTTAACGGACTGGACGGTGTTCTGGAATGTAAATGGAAGTGAAGAACTGAAAGCGGAATATACCGCAATGGTAAGCGAACTGAAGATTGACGGATTTTCTGATCTGGTCAGCTCTGCCTGCGTGGAATTCCTGGGCCTCAGCGAATCCTGCATGCCGGAGAACCGGACGGAAAGAAATCTCTGTGAAGCGTTTCTGAATGAGGTATTTGCGGGAGGAGAATTCGGCCATGATCAGAGCAGCCGGATGGTGGCGTTAAGAAAGAACAGCCTGCTGGAATATGTCCGTGAATTTCATCATCAGATGCGGCTGAACTACCCCGATCTTTCCTCGTATATTCCGTTATGGCCGGGACTCTGGACAGCGACTCTGATCCGGTTTCTGAATAACAATCGCAAATTGCGCAAAATCAGTGCGGTTGCGATACTCAGGGAAGCAGGGCGAAGAGGGAAACTGAATGAACAGATCCATCTGTTCGAACCCCGCAAATGATGGGATGAATTTCGTGAAAATATCCTAAAAAAGGACAAATAAAGGACAAGTTGAACATTCTAAGAAAAAGGAAAAAGTGCTTTAATAACAATGTAAAAGGTCAATGGAGAGAAGGAGAAAAAACTCATGTACAAGAAGCCAGTGGTATTAAGGGGTGCTGAATTGTTCGAAGGCGTATATGCAGCAAGTGGTGCGGTTGCGGATGGAAGCGACTGTTATACAACTACTGCTCGTATTCATCAGACTCCGGAAACAGGACGCGGTGATTACCGTATTCAGGTAGATGCGCATCATGGCGCTGATCATAACAGTAATGCGCAGATTCTTCATATTTCGTTTAATCAACCTGTAACATATAAGTCCTGCAATGCAAATAACGCAAATTATATTTCGGGTAATGGAACCAATACAATTCTGGTTGGTATGAGCTACTGGAATAACCACACTGATAATATCGGATTTGGCGATTTGATTGTTGAGTCCGACCCCGGACTTGCGATTACAAATGTCTTTGTGGAAGACACCGGAAAATGTTAATCACTGAATATTTAACAAGATGATAAAAAAGCTCAGGGAATGTTCTCTGAGCTTTTACTATGAGCAGATTGCGGGAAATGAAATCGCTTTTAATGACTCTTCAGCTTATGCACAGTCTTTGAAATAACCGGCCGCAGGGGTCTCATATGACGCCAGACAGAGGTCAGCAACTGATAAGAGGAATCTGCAGACTGAACCTGTTTTCCGTTATGCGTATAAGAGACCAGTATGCCAAGCAGCTGTGATCTGTTCAGAGGGCCTTCGATCTCTGTCTGATTGTCTCCGCAGAAATAATAGCCTTTGTGATCGATCTTCATCAGCCGGTGAAGAACCAGCGGACCGTTGATCCGCCGGTACAGAATTGCATCATTTACGCTTGGAATATGTTCTTCCAGGGGCTCAACGGTAACCATATCGCCATCGGAAAGAAACGGATACATTGACCATCCACGGATTGGAAAAGAGACCGGAATACCCTGTTTCAGAAGCTGTTCTACATCATATTTCTGTTCATTCATACGGGAATATTCTACCATTTGAGAAAGGGAAACGATTATAATGAACGATGTTATGAAACGAAATCCTTACTATACACTTGAAATGATTAACGGGGTACCTTACCTGCTCCCGTTCGGACAGAATATCGCAGATCACAATGCTTCGTTTCAGCTGAATGAAACAGGGGTGTTTCTCTGGAATCACCTTTCAGAGGCGGAAAACGAACAGCAGCTGCTGGATCTGTTACTGATGGATGAGCCGATGAATGCGGCAGAGCGCGCAGAAGCGAGAAATGATCTTTCAGAGTTCATCCATACGCTGATCAGTGCAAATGTCATACTGTATGAACCGGAACCGAAGGAAGAGCCTTATGCACTGGTGTCAATTGCCGGAATTGTACTTGGTTTCTGCGGGATGGAAGGCATGATGCCGAAAGCGTTTGAAGCGTTTCAGATTTCCGGCGGAGCCGCCTGTGATCTGAAGCTGACGGTGCTTCCCGGCAGAGGCGGGCTGAACAGCGGCGAAACAGTTCTTCTGCATAACAGGGAACTGAATGTGTATGAAACGGCAGAACGCTGGCATCTGGAATTTCCTTCGTTTGACAACATTACTTCCGTTGTGATTGATAAAAAACTGACACATGCGGAAATATATGTGCGTTATGAACAGGAAAAAGCATTGCTGAAAGAGAATCTGTTTCATGTGATCCGTCATATCTTTCTGCTGAAGGCGCAGTCGCTCGGGTACTTTGCCATCCATTCTGCATCTGTTCTTTACCGTGGCCGTGCATATCTGTTTTCCGGGCCAAGCGGTACCGGAAAGAGCACACATACCTCTTTCTGGCGGGAAGCGTTCGGAACCGAAGATCTGAATGGCGATCTGAATCTTCTTTCTGCCGACGGTCAGGTATACGGAATTCCCTGGTGCGGTACTTCCGGAATCTTTACCGTGAAGCAGGTACCTTTAGGCGGAATCATCTTTCTGAAACAGGCAAAGGAAGATAGGGTTGAACTTCTGGAAGCGGACCGCAAAAGCATGCGGATTGTACAGCGTCTGATTTCTCCGTCCTATGTAAAGGAACAGCTTCAGGCAAATGTCGAATTTGCGGTGAATCTTGGCAAACGGATTCCCTGCTGGCGGCTGCAGTGTACAAAAAATGTCAGTGCTGCGGCATTGATGAAAGAAACGATTGATCATTATCTCAACAGGGGTGTTCAATGAGCAGACTGAAAGAACGGGTCTCGTTTTATGTAACGCGTATTAAGGAAGGACGTCTGGATGAGCTGAAACATCAGACGCTCTGGATTTATAACTACGCCAGAAAATACTGGGGAGCGATGATTTTCTATACCCTGCTCGGCATGAGCGGTACGGTAATGGGCATCATTTCAAGCTTTATCAGCCGTGACCTTGTCGATATCATTACTGGCTACCGGATGGGGGAACTGGCAAAGACGTTTGGAATGATGATCGGCATGGCGGTTGCCAATATTCTGGTCAGTCAGATTACAAATTATGTTTCCAACCGGATTTCCATGCGGATTGATGCGGAGATCAAAAGTGATATCTTCGGAAAGATACTGGAGACCGACTGGGAAAGCATAACCACATATCATACCGGCGATCTGCTTGCCCGCTGGTCAGGCGATGCCAGTGCAGTAAGCAATGGGGTTCTTGGATACATTCCGAGTCTTCTGCTGAGCATCTTCCGGTTTATCAGTGCGTTTGCGGTTGTGATTTACAACGACTGGACATTTGCGGTATTTGCATTGCTTGGTATTCCGTTTTCCATGTTAATGTCAAAAACACTGCTGACGCGCATGCAGGAGCGGAATGTGAAGAATGCGGCAATGGCTGCGAAAGTGTCTGGCTTCAATCAGGAAACATTTTCCAATCTGCAGACAATCAAGTCATTTGACCTTGTTCATGCCTATGTGGACAAGCTGAAGTCCCTGCAGCAGGAATATATTGATATGCGTCTTGAATACCAGCGTATTTCAATTGTGACGTCGCTGATCATGGGGCTGATCGGATTGCTGGTGACTTACAGCTCCTATGGCTGGGGTATTTACCGGGTATGGAGCGGGGCAATCAGTTATGGCACCATGACCATGTTTCTCGGGCTTTCATCGCAGCTGACGGGTGCGGTAAGCAATCTTACCAACATGGTTCCTTCACTGATATCCCTGACAACGAGTGCACAGCGTCTGATGGATATCATAGAAATGCCGCGGGAAGATTACAGCCACCGGGAAGAGGCGATGGAGTTTCTTGCAAAGCACAGAGACAGCGGTATTTCGCTGGTTGTAAAGGATCTGAATTATGCCTACCATACCGGTACGGAAGTATTTCACGGCGCTTCATTTGAAGGACACCCGCATGAGACGATCGCCCTGGTTGGACCGAGCGGTGAGGGGAAAACCACGATGCTGCGGCTGCTGCTGGCACTGCTGCGGGCGGAAAGCGGAGAAATCAATTTCGAAAGCGAGGGAGAGACTTTACGGGTCGATCCCGGAACCCGAAGCCTGTTTTCGTATGTACCTCAGGGCAATACGATGTTTTCCGGAACCATCGCGGATAACATGCGCAATGTAAAACCGGACGCTTCAGATGAAGAGATTGTGGAAGCACTGAAGCTGGCGTGTGCGTATGACTTTGTGCAGAAACTGCCGGATGGAATCTATGCCCCGGTGAAAGAGCGCGGCGGAGGGTTCTCGGAAGGTCAGGCACAGCGGCTTGCGATTGCCCGGGCACTGCTCAGAAAATCTCCGATTCTGTTATTGGATGAGGCGAGCTCTGCACTGGATGTGGCGACAGAACGGAAGGTGATCCGCAATATCATGCAGGATGAATATCCCCGTCTCTGCATTGTGACAACCCATCGCCCGACCGTTCTTACGATGTGTCAGAGAGTCTATGAAATCAACGAAAAGAAGATGAGAGTGCTGAACGAATCTGAAGTAAATCAGCTGATTCATGATTTCTGATTTTTGTGCACATGCCCTCCGATTTTCTGGTATTATATTCTCCGTTGAAAAGGGGGGTATAGAACATGTACAGAAAACCAATCGTACTGAAACAGGCCGGACTGATGGAAGGTGTTTATGCGGCTAGCGGCGCTGCTGAAACTGTTTCTTCCAATTATGTGCTCGAGCAGAAGGCGTCATGGGCAAATAACAGACAGTATACAATCACTGTTACAAATAACTCATCTGAAGAAGCTGAAACAGTTTCCCTGTTGCTGCATTACAGTGGCAATGTCACTTCCGTAACGTGCAATAACCAGAACTATTCAATCGACGTAAAGGGCGATGGAACCATTCAGATTACTGCAAAGAAATACTGGGGAAACTTTGCGGCACATGAGTCGATTACGGATGAACTTTATGTTCAGGGCAGCGATGACAATATCGCATTGTATTAATTGATCCGCAAACTGAAGCAGAAACTGGACAATCTCTTGAATATGACTGTCCGTTTCTGCTATTTTATAGCTGACAACATCTGATGGAGGTGGGGTATGTATCAAAAACCTTTGATTCTGAAATGCGCTGATCTGATGGAAGGCGTTTATGCATACAGCGGAGATCTCACAGAAGAGGAGCTGCAGGAATTTATCACAGACGAACCGATCGTTGAAGATACTTCTGTATCTTACTCGATTGACAGTGCGAATTATTATCCCGGTGGCTGCAACTATACGTTTACCGTAGTGAACTATTCTGCGGAGAAAGCGGATTCTGTGGTATTTACGGTCCGCATTTACGGAACGATCCAGTCGCTTGGTGGGAATGGATCTGCGGTCATCAACGGAGATACGGCTGATATTTATTTCGATAACTACGGCAATGGACTTGAACCGGAAACATCCTACTCCTTCTGGATGCAGGCCGTTGGCGACGGCGAATTCCGAATTGAATAATCATCATGCGTGCCGGCTGACTCAGGCCGGCATTTTCATTTCCACTGGTGAAACAGTTTCAGAAAACAGTAACCTTGAATTCCCGCCCCGTTTCTATAACTACACCTCATCGGTGAACGAATCAGCGATCTCATATTTCGGTATCAGCTGACCGTTCTTCCTCTGGATGAGTGAAGGGCAGTCGATTTTGAATTTCCTGTAATACTCATTTGCC
>JAFYGX010000091.1 GCA_017543025.1 Solobacterium sp. | reverse complement strand
TTCATGCGAATGCCCTGAGCTTCGCATGATTTTTATACTCCATGAGCTTCTTATCCGGGTATTCTCTCTCAAATATAAAAGGGGCTGTATCGCCGACTGGATTTCTGTTTTTAACCCTGTCGCCCGTTACAGCCCCTTTTTTCTTCCGCCTGTCAATCAGCTGATACTGTTCTGTAAGAACCGCATCACAAGAAAAAAACCATGCCTGCGGTGTACGCAGCGGCATGGCTCTGCCTGTCACTGATAACGGGACAGCGCATCCGCAAGAATTTTCGTCATCCTGCTGCGCAGCTCTGCAGGCTCCAGAATCTCAGCGGCATCCAGATACTGCTGGGCAAACAGAAGAATTCCTTTTTCGCTTCCCTGCAGATGAATGAAGAAGTGTTCGCTGTCGGAAGGAATAATACTGCAGTCCGTGCCGAAGATGTCAATCACATGGTCGAGTATGCGGGTTTCGCAGCGAAGGATCGCCCCTGTCGTTCCGTCGTTGAACATATAGTACATGTTTCTGGCATACTGATATGCATCGAGGTTCGTGTCTGAAGGAAGGGGAGGTACTTCTGAATCCGCAAGAATCCGGATATCTTTCATCCGGTCCAGCCGGTAATGACCGAAGCCTTCATGATGGTCGCTCGTCACGATGAGATAAGCCCGGGAGTCCTGAAATACGATATAGCGCGGTTCAACGGTATATGGCAGTTCACGGCGCGGGATCAGTCGTTTCTTCTCATTGTAGCGAAGATAGGTGAATGAAGCCTGTTTCCGGTCACGGATTGCGTTGGAAATCAGGGCGATATTGTTCAGAAGAAGCTCATTGTTTGATTTTCCGTGGGCTGGAAGGTACACCTTGTCGGTATATTCCTTCTTTTCATATTTGCTCAGTACGGAAAGCAGTTTTTCAATCAGCTTCCTGCTTTCGGATGCGGAAATATAATGACTGGAATGAATCGCATTGCAGAGCAGGAAGATCTCGGATTTGCGGAACTGATGTTCTTCCATATAATAGCCGAGTCCGTTCTCCTGCCAGGTGCTGATTTTATAGCCATGCTTTTTCAGAAGATCGATATTTGCATAGAGGGTTCTTCGCTCCATGGTCAGATCATATCTGTCCTCAGTTATCCGGATCAGTTCCTTTGTGCTCAGAATATGATTTTCATCGGTATAGTTCTGAAGGATTTCCAGCAGAACGAGCGGCAGTTCCTTTTTGTCAGCCATAAGGTTCTCCCAGTGCCCGCAGGCACTTTTTCTGTATTTCTGTTTCCATTATAAGACGTGCGGAACGCTTCTCAAATATGATCAGACTGCTTTGCGCAAACCGGTCTCTGCAGTAAAGACGGGAAAGCAGGATCAGATAAAAAAACAGAGCACAGTTTCCCGTGCTCTGCCTGAACGTACGGATCAGTGGTAGGGGTTATCCGTACGGCTTCAGCAATTCTGTGCATTCTTTTCCAGAACCGGTGATATTATACATGCATAAACTGATTTTATTCCATTAATTTGCATTTTTGCGGAAAAAATTCTGAATTTCCCTGTATCCGCAATGCATCATTTTCCGGAAGGTGCTTAAACTGCGCAGCAGGACATTGAACTGAAAGAGTGCGGTACAGGAGTGCGAATGCATATGGAATGAAAATGAGGAGGCAGTCATGCTGAGGCTGAGACCGTTTAAGCCGATGGATGCGGAAGTCATCGTATCGTGGATCAGAGATGAAGTGATGTTCCGGCAATGGTGTGCAGACCGGTTCGGACAGTATCCGATCAGTCCGCAGGATCTGATCGGACATTACCGGCAGATGGAACAGGAAGACTGGTTTTTTCCGTTTACTTCATTTGATGAAACGGGACCTGCAGGCCATCTGATCCTGCGGTTTACAGATGAACGGAAGGAAACACTGCGGGTCGGATTTGTGATCACGGATCTGAACCGGCGCAGCCAGGGAATCGGCAGGGAACTGCTGCGGCTGGCATTGAAGATGGCATTTGAAATCCTGCATGCAGAAAAGGTGACGCTTGGCGTATTTGCGAACAATCCGGCAGCGATCCGCTGCTATGCCTCAGCCGGATTTCACCCGTCTGCCGGTGCGGAAGCTGAATGCTATTCCATACTTGGCCAGCAATGGGACTGTCTTGAGATGGAACAGACAGCTGCGGAGTTTCGTGCAGGCAGTATTGTGAACAGACAGGATATGTGTGTTCCGTGCGGTGATGGTCTGATCAATATCCGGGCAGGGGCGATTATACAGAAACAGGGCAGACTTCTGATGATCGGCAATGACCGTTCGGATTATCTGTATTCCATCGGCGGGCGTCTGCGGTTTCATGAGACCGCAGAAGAAGCTGTAAAGCGGGAAGTCAGAGAAGAAACCGGCGTCGAGCTGGAGATCGAACGGCTTGGGTTTGTTCATGAGAACCGGTTCCGTTCCGATCTTCC
>JAFYGX010000090.1 GCA_017543025.1 Solobacterium sp. | reverse complement strand
TCATGCATTCCTGTTTTTCTTTCTGAACAGGATCTTCATCTCACGCTGAAGCGCATATTTCGCAACCGGAAGAATCTTATCTTCGCAGCGAACCATATTCGAAGCATCCGGCAGATCCCGGTGCAGATGGATCGCATCAAATTCGCAGCGGGTTGTGCAGAGTCCGCATCCGATACAGCGATTGAGATCGACGGTCGTCGCTCCGCAGGAAAGACAGCGGCCTGCTTCGATTTTAACCTGTTCTTCGGTAAACGGCAGACGATCATCCGCAAATGTCATAGCAGCGTCTTTTCTTCTTCCCGGTACCTGGCGCTTTGCGCTGTCATATTCTTCGATCACGATATCATTTTTATCCAGCTCAATGAACTGACGGAGATCTCTTGCGATCGTCTGTGACTGACCCGGATGTACACTCCGATGCATCGATTCACAGGCCATCTTGCCTTCCGCGATTGCATCAATCGCAAACCGGGCGCCATGATATACATCACCGCCGGTGAAGATATCCGGTTCCGCAGTCTGGAAGGTTACCGGATCCGCTTTGATTGTACCGTTGCGGTTCAGTTCGACGGCTGTCCCGTTCAGAAGGTCGCCGAGAATCACAGACTGTCCGACTGAAAGCAGGACCGTATTGCAGGAAAGCTTCTCGGTTACGCTGTCGTCATACTGCGGATTGAATTTTCTGTCCTGATCCATCACACTGGTGCATTTCCGGAAGACGATTCCGTTTACAGTTCCGTTTCGGACGAGAATCTCTTTCGGCCCCCAGCTGTTGAGTACCCGGATGCCTTCTGCTTCCGCATCCGCCACTTCACCTGTCGCTGCCGGCATTTCCTCTCTGCTCTCAAGGCATACCATTGTGACCTTTCCGGTTGTCAGACGCTTCGCCGCACGTGCAACATCTACCGCTACATTTCCGCCGCCGACTACGACCACATCTCCCTTGAGGCGGATGGTATTGTCAAGGTTTACCCTGCGCAGGAATTCCACGCCAGTCAGAACGCCGTCCGCATCTTCTCCCGGAACACCGACCATCCGGCCACCCTGCATGCCGATGGCAATATAGAACGCTTTATAGCCTTCATGCCGCAGATCCTGAATCGTTACATCTTTTCCGACTTCAACACCGCAGCGGAACTCTACACCCATCTGCTTCAGCACATCGATCTCGGCATCAATCACTTCCTTTTCAAGACGGAAGTTCGGGATGCCGTTCATCAGCATTCCACCCGGACGGCTCTCCTTTTCAAATACCGTAACATCATAACCGCGGGTACGAAGATAATACGCACAGCTCATTCCGGCAGGCCCGGCACCGATCACAGCCATCCGGTACTTCGGTCCCCACATGCCGCCGTCATCCTTTTCGCAGATCGGAATGAACCGGTTTTCCTGCTTCAGCTCCTGTGCGGCGATAAACTTCTTGATTTCATCGATTGCGATCGGCTGATCAATTGAACCTCTCGTGCAGGCATCCTCACACCGGCGATTGCAGATTGCACCGCAGACTGCCGGGAACGGGTTATCCTGCTTGATCAGCTTCAGCGCATCGAGATAACGGCCTTCTGCTGCCATCTTGACATATCCCTGAACTGCAAGGTGTGCCGGACATGCAGTTTTACATGGCGAAGTACCTGTGTCATAGCAGTTGATCTTTGCGTCTTCCCGATAATTCTTATTCCAGTGATCCGGCGACCATGGCGTCTCATCCGGAAGAAGCGTGGTCGGATAACGCACTTCCCCATGCCTTGTACACAGTTTCTGACCAAGCTTGGCAGCACCAACCGGGCAGACTTCCACACACTTTCCGCAGGCAACGCATTTATTCTTTTCCACATGTGCACGATATGCGCTGCGGCTCATGTTCGGCGTATTGTAAAGCTGTGAGGTACGAAGCGCATTGCATACGCCCGGCGCACAGTTACAGATGGCTACGATCTTGTCAGAGCCATCGATATTTGTCACCTGATGTACAAACCCATGACGTTCTGCCCGTTCCAGAATCTCAAGCACTTCATCATAGGTCAGATAACGTCCCATACCGCGGTTTACACAGTATTCCGCCATATCACCGACACCGATACAGAATTCACCGTTGATCTCACCGCTTCCTTCTCCGCGCATCTGCTGCTGTTTCCGGCAGGTACACTG
Source organism: Solobacterium sp. (assembly GCA_017543025.1). Next base: position 6,507 of record JAFYGX010000090.1, on the reverse strand, counting down.
GCCGACAGAATACTTGTCATATTTGCTCAGCCAGTGACTGATGTGTTCGATGGAAAGCGACTTGCTTTCCGTTTCAATTGCCTTTTCAACCGGAATGACATGCATGCCGACACCAGCTCCTCCAAGCGGAATCATCGGGGTCACATCTTCCAGCGGCATCTGTGTCATCAGATTGAAGAACGTCGCAAGGTTCGGATGCTGGGCAGTCAGTTCATCATTCATCATCATGAACTCTGCAGAACCCGGAACGAAGATCGGCACATTGTACTGAAGATGCTTGTCCGGATTTTCACGGGTCGTTTCAATTACGCCGACCCATGTCAGATGATCCAGCATCTTCTTTGTCTCTTCGACAGACATGTGATTGCGCTCGGCTATCTCTTCCAGGTCATATGGCGTTCTTGTTTTCTTAAACGACAGCAGGAATTTCACTTCCTCTTTTGTCAGCACTTCGTCCAGCGCCCAGTACTCCGGATCATTCACATTCAGAGTTCCGGTATACTTCTTGAGGTAACGATCTGTAATCATCGTACCGAGCTGAAGAACGAGTTTTTCTTTCTCCTTGTCCGGCGCAATGTAATTGGGATCTTGTTTGAAATCCCGTACATTCGTCATCCGCATTTCGTCTTTTGTAGCAGTCATAATCGGTTCTGTTCTCCTTATTATTGTTCTTTCCAGGCTGTAGTCTCCTTCTTCAGCCATTCTTCCCATTCCTTCATTCCTTCGCCGGTTTTTGCACTCACAGCAAATATCGCAATATCCGGGTTCCGTTTTCTCGCCTGTTTTGCACATCGTTCCATGTCGAAGTCAAAATAAGGCAGGGCGTCGATCTTCGTGATTACAAGGGCATCGCTTTTCTGAAACATCAGCGGATATTTCAGCGGCTTGTCATCGCCCTCCGGCACAGACAGGATCATCACATTTCTTCCCGCGCCAGTATCGAATTCCGCCGGGCAGATCAAATTTCCGACATTCTCCAGCACCGCAAGATCAATCTCCTCCAGTCCCATGGCATCCAGGCCTTTTTCCGTCATGCCGGCGTCCATATGACACATTCCGCCCGTATGAACCTGCAGAGCCCTGGCTCCGAGCGCTTCAATCTTCTCTGCATCCACCGCACTTTCAATATCCGCTTCCAGAACCGCAATCTTCAACTCCCCTTCCAGATCTTTTATCGTCCGCGAAAGCAGCGTTGTTTTCCCGGAACCCGGGGCAGACATCAGATTAATGAGAAGGGTACCGCGTTGTTTCATTTTCCTGCGCAGTGCTTCTGCATCCGCATCATTGGATGCGGTAACCGAACGGTTCAGCTCTATAACTTTCATCGTCTGAATTCTCCGATCCTGTTTCTCAGCCAGCTGATCCACGCGCCATACCCTTCTCCTGTTTTCGCAGAGACAGGAAACACTGTGATATCCGGATTCAGCTGTTTTGCACGTTCTTCTGCCTTTTTCAGATCAAAGTCGAAGACCGGCAGCACATCGGTCTTGTTCACAAGCATCACCTCGCTGACGCTGAACATCAGCGGATACTTGAGCGGCTTGTCATCGCCCTCCGGCACAGAAAGAATCATCACGTTCACATCGGCGCCGGTATCGAACTCAGCCGGACAGACAAGATTGCCTACATTTTCAAGAATAATCACATCAAGATCTTCCATTCCAAGTTCTTCGATTCCGCGCAGTGTCATATCCGCATCCATATGACAGCTTCCGCCGGTGTGCAGCTGAATTACCCGAACCCCAAGATCATGCATTGTCCTTGCGTCCACATCGCTGTCAACGTCCGCTTCCATCACGCCTATCCGGAATTCATCTCTGAGTGCTTCGATCGTCCGCACCAGCGTACTCGTCTTTCCGGCACCCGGGCTTGCCATCAGATTGATAAAGACCGCACCGTTTTTACGCATCTTCTCACGTACCTGTTCCGCTGCTTTTTCATTATCCGCAGTGATGCGTTCTTTTGTTTCGATTATTCTGTACTCATCATTCATATCATTACCCTGCACTGAAAGTGTAATCGATTCTCTCGCGCTTTGAAACCCTTTTCAGTCAGGTTATCTGTTCTTTTGTGTCAGCTGCTGTACATGGCGAATCGCTGTTTCGCATCTTCCAGTACAGAAAAACAGGACGTCTGTCACGCCCTGTCCTGTTCATTGTTTCATCGATGTCTCTGATAAGGTTCAGGCCTTCTCAATTCCGGTCACCTTATAATCACGGGCTTCAACCGCACCCTTCAGCACTTCGTCACTGATTTCCTTATCCATCACAACTTCTGCGATCCCCTTTTCGTGATCCGCTTCTGCTGATGTCACACCTTCGATTGCTTCAAGTGCTTTCTTTACATTCGCCTCACAATGCGGGCACATCATCCCTTCTACATGCATGATTTTCTTCATTCCGGTTTCCTCTTCTTTCTTCTGTACACCTTTCCATATATAGCCGGCGTCTTCCACCGCCTGCTTCATCACTTCCGGCTGTACCATATGACTCAATGTAACCTCAGCCTGTCCGGCTGTATGATCTGCCTTCACCTCTTCTACGCCCTCGATCGCAAGCAATGCGTTTCTGACTGCCGCCTCGCAATGCGTACACATCATTCCATCAATCCGCAGAATCTCCCTGATCTGCTTCTGCACCTTTACTCCGGCAGACGGTGTTTCGTTCAATTCAGGCCTGCGTTCCGGCCGCTCAATCACAATATCTTCTTCTGACAGTTTCACTTTTTTCCGCAGCGGTTTGTCTCCCGATGCATCATGTACATCAAAGAGATTCAGCCGAAGCGCATTCATACATACCGTAAAGCTTGACAGGCTCATCGCCGCCGCACCGACCATCGGATTCATCTTCCAGGGATACAGTCCCATCGCAAGCGGAATACAGATAATATTGTAGAAGAACGCCCAGAACAGGTTCTCATAAATGTTGCGCAGCGTCGCACGACTCAGACGGACTGCCGCACCGACGTCTTTCAGCCTGCTGTTCATCAGAACGATATCCGCACTGTCGATTGCGATATCCGTTCCTGCCCCGATCGCAAGACCGATATCCGCTCTTGTAAGCGCAGGGGCATCGTTGATGCCATCGCCAGTCATCAGCGTTGTACCGCGTTCCTTCAGCCTGCGGATTACCGATTCCTTTTCATCGGGCAGCACGCCTGCAATCACCGCATCCACATCTGCAGCTTTGCCGATCGCTTTTGCGGTGCGTTCATTGTCTCCTGTAAGCATCACGGTTCTGATGCCCATACGCTTCAGTTCGCTGATTGCCTCAGAACTGTCGTCCCGGATCACATCTGCTGCAGCGATTATCCCAAGCAATACGCCTTCCTCTTCAAAGAAGAGCGGCGTCTTTCCTTCATCTGCCAGCTGTTCCGCTATTTTCTTCATTTTATCCGGTATCGGGCAGAGCGTTTCAATATAAGAACCTTTCCCGCCATGGAGGTGAAGCCCATTCAGAATTCCGGTAAGACCATTCCCGGGCAGTGCCGTAACATCCTTCGCTTCCCAGCCGTCCAGCCCTCCTGCTGTCGCCTTCGCTACGATTGCTCTGGCAAGCGGATGTTCGCTTCTGCATTCCAGGGCATAGGCTTTTCCGATCAGTTCCTCTTCAATAATCTGATTCGGAAAGATATCTGTAACCTGCGGCGTCCCCTCAGTAATGGTGCCGGTTTTATCCAGCGCAACAATCTGCGCTTTTCCTGCAGTCTCCAGCGATTCACTGGTCTTGAACAGGATTCCGTTTCTGGCGCCCAGTCCGTTGCCTACCATGATCGCTACCGGTGTCGCAAGTCCCAGCGCACACGGACAGGATATGACAAGCACAGAGATGCCTCTTGCCAGGGCAAAGGACATTGTCTGCCCATATACAATCCAGCCAGCCGTTGTCAGAATCGCTGTAAGGATGACAAACGGCACAAAGACGCCGCTGACTTTATCTGCAATCCGGGCAATCGGAGCCTTTGTGGCAGCCGCATCGCTGACCATCCGAATGATCTGTGACAGTGTGGTATCTTCTCCGACCCGAGTCGCCTCACACCTTATAAATCCGCTTTCATTTATTGTCGCCGCACTGACGGGATCACCGGCTGTCTTGTCAACCGGAATACTTTCCCCGGTCAGAGCCGATTCGTTGACTGAGGTTGTTCCTTCCCGAATCACCCCATCTGCCGGAATGCTTTCACCGGGGCGGACAACAAAGAGATCTCCCTTCTTTACTTCTTCGATCGGCACCGTCACTTCCTGATTGTTTCGCAGCACCACCGCTGTTTTCGGCGCCAGCTTCATCAGTCCTTTCAGCGCATCCGTCGTTCTTCCCTTCGACATCGCTTCCAGCATTTTCCCGACTGTAATCAATGCCGGAATCATCGCTGCACTTTCAAAGTAAAGTTCATTGTGATACAGATTCATGAGCGTTTCCATTGACGCTCCCTGACGCTGCAGACTGATCAGCTCATACAGAACGTAAAGGCTCCAGCCAAATGAGACAGACGAGCCAAGGGCAACCAGAGTATCCATATTCGGACTTCCGTGAAACAGAGAAGAAAATCCGCTGGTAAAAAACTTCCGGTTGATCCCCATCACAATCAGTGCAAGCACCATCTGTATAACAGTCAGTGCAATCACGTTATGTTCCAAAACGGCCGGAATCGGAAGCCCCAGCATATGATGTCCCATCGTGAGATACATTAACACCAGCAGAAACCCCACCGAAAGAATCAGACGTTTCTTCAGCTTCGGCGTTTCATGATCTTTCAGAGCTTCTTCCGCACTCAGCGAGGTATTCGTTTTTCTGCTTGCGCCGTATCCCGCTTCTCTGACCGCTTTGATGATCGCCTCTTCTGAAGCATTGCCTTCCACGCCCATCGAATTTGTCAGAAGAGATACTGTGCAGGAGGTCACCCCATCTACACCTGTGACCGCTTTTTCTACTCTCGCCTGGCAGGCAGCACAGCTCATTCCTGTTACTGTATACTGTTCCATAATCATTCACTTTCTATTTCATCAGTTTTTTCAGCAGGGATACCAGTTCTTCTGCCGATTCTTCCTTTCCCTGTGCAAGATCTTCCGCTACACATCCTTTTATATGAGCTTCAAGCAACTGGCGGTTAAAGCTGTTGAGCGCACTTGTCACCGCAGATACCTGAATCAGAATATCCGGACAGTATGCGTCTTCTTCCACCATTTTTTCAATCCCGCGAATCTGTCCTTCCGCTTTTTTCAGCCGGGTGAGAAGATTTTTTCGTACTTCGTCTGTACGGGCTGTATGCCCGGTGTTTCTGTTATGTTCCATACGTTTCCCCAAGACAGAAGAATATACCCCCGTGGGGTATCTGTCAATTCAGATGCACCTGCGCAGGTTCAATACCGGAAAATATACGGTTTTTCTGTTGACAAACAAGTTAGTCATCGCTAATATTATATCAGTTAGCTAATGCTAACTGAAGTGCATACAGCGTCTTCTCCTTCAAACTTCACTATGTTCTCCTGACGCTGGTTCGCTTTTCTCCTCTTCCGACAGAACGGGTACTGTGGGCAGACAGTGGATCGTTCACTGAAAGAGGCCGGGCTATGATGCAGTCCGGTTTTTTTTTCTGTTTCTGCCAATTCTGTTCATCCGAGCCTAGGACATACTCATCATTTTTGTTGAGTGGTTCAGAATCTGATACGTCACGATAAGGCCAATTGGATTTGTGGTGATTTGATACACCCATGGCGCAGTAAACGAAAAGAAAACGGAATATCGAGAAGTGAAAAAGGCATCAACTATTCTTAAGATGACGCCATTGCGCTTAAATATGCGGTTTTGAGGTGTTTTTTGATATTTATCAGCAAAAGATGATCTTACTACGATTGCAGGGAAAACCTCGTATTTAGACAGTCGTCGGGACTAAGTCAGGCCGTAATAATCAAGATAAGCCTTAAAACGATCCTGGGCAGCCAAGCAGGTATCCCGAAGATATCCTTTCTCATTTTTCCATTCCTTCAGACCACGGTAATAAAACATCTTCATATTGTCCTCGATAATGAAAGGTACAATCTCATTTCGAAGACATTCCTTGAAAAGAATCAATCTCCCTACACGGCCGTTACCATCCTGGAAAGGATGAATTGATTCAAACCGATAATGAAAGTCCAGTAAATCGTCGAAGGTAACTGTACCCAGGTCACTATAGTCTGAAAGCAGCTCTTTCATCTTCTTCGGAACATCCCTTGGCGTAGTAGTTTCCTTGCCCCCTACTTCATTCGCCAGTTTCTTATATGCACCAACCGCGAACCAGCTCTTTCTGCTGTCTGCAGTTCCGCTTTTTAACAGGAGGTGCAGTTGTTTGATCATGGTTTCCGTGAACCTCCCCCGCTAAACGGACGCTGATCGCGCCGCTATAGTGGGGGCTTCCAGGTGTCTGCTGACACCCAGACTTCTTTCTTCCGGTTGATACGGTATAAATCCAGACACCCGAAACGAGTTCAGACATCCCGAAATAACTAACTCCCGAAAGAACTTAGTC
>JAFYGX010000089.1 GCA_017543025.1 Solobacterium sp. | reverse complement strand
TTGTTATGTGGGCTGGAAATGCTGCACCGGCTTATTCAAAATTTGGGAACATTCTTATCATGGGTAATATGCAGAATGATCTCCCCCTTGATCAGAGCGAATTACGTAAACTGACAAAAGATATTTCGCGCGGAGAAAAGGTGGACTTCAATGGATTCCCACTTGATCCGAAAGAGCCTTTCTTTATCACCGGTCTAAGAGCAAGGAAAGGAAGAATTCAACTTGATTTTTATTTTGAAAATTCATTTGGTGAGTTCATTCAAAATATCAATTTGCATTATGAAAGAATGCAGTTGAATGATGAAAAATCAAAAAACCTTTCTCCAACTGAAATTATCAAAGAAACAGTTAGAGATATAGAAAAAGCGAATCGTAGTCTTAAAGGCTCACTGCTGACTTCAGTTCTTAAAAACACTCGTTATCTTGATGAAATCTTTACTGGAGTCTTAAACCGTATTCGGAAAGGACCTGATAAAAAGCGCAAAGAAAAATCTAAAGTTACAAACCGTATTCAGAAAGGACCTGATAAAGCGCGCTATGAAACTACTAAAGTGACTACCCGGAAAGCTCAGGTGCTTAAAATGTATCTTTCAAAGAACAGCCAATCATCAAAGGAGGTGACAGGATTGGAAATCAATATTAATGCGAAAAGCATTGGCTATCAGTGTGGACGTCTGTTTGCTGTTTTGGAGAAAATTCAGAAAGACGCAACAAATGTCGAAAATCTTTCATCAAAACATTTCAATGCAGCAATGGCAACACCTGGTAACGCTTTTGCGAAAGTGCTCAGACTGAATCAGTACTATGTAAAGAAATTGAATGACAGCTCAAAGATTTACTATGATCGCTTAATCCAAGAAATCATGAATCATATTCCGGAATTTCCAAAACATCTTTCACAGATTGAACAGGGCGAATTCTGCCTTGGCTACTATCACCAAAAACAGGAATTGTACAAGAAAAAGGATAATAAGGAGGTCGAAAACAATGCCTGATATCAGTGAAAAAAAACCTATCAATAACCGTTATGAATTCACTATTCTGTTCGATGTTGAAAACGGAAATCCTAATGGAGATCCGGATGCTGACAACATGCCGCGTGTAGATGTTGATACAAACATCGGTCTTGTAACGGATGTTTGTATCAAGCGTAAGATTCGCAATTATGTTCAGATGAATTATGATTCAAAGGATGGATATGATATTTATATAAATCGTTTAGGAACATTGAATTCAAAAGACGAAAAAGCGCTTACAGCACTTGAAACCGATAAGATAAATAAAAATGATAAAGAGGCTTTTGTGATTAATTATATGTGTAGCCATTATTTTGACATTCGCACATTTGGAGCTGTTATGACTACCTTTACACAGAATGACAAAAAAATTCCTGGAAATGCTGGGCAGCTGACAGGTCCTGTACAGCTTACATTTGCAAAAAGTATCAATGAAGTATATCCCCAGAACATTACTATTACACGTGTAGCCATTACAGCAGAAAAAGATGCAAACAAGAAAACTGAAATGGGTAATAAATGGATTATCCCCTATGGTCTTTACCGAATGGATGGCTATATCTCTGCTAATCTTGCTCAGAAAACCGGCTTCAATGATGCTGATCTGGAAGTTTTGTGGACTTCAATCATGAATATGTTTGAAGAGGACCATTCTGCTGCAAGAGGAAATATGGTGGTTCGCAAACTTATTATTTTCAAACATGAGAGCAAAAACGGAAATGCTCCATCGCATAAGCTGTTTGAGAAAATTGTGATTCACAAAAAAGAAACAGTAGAATCGCCTCGTTCTTTTAATGACTACATTGTTTCTGTTCCTTCAAATGAAGAACTTCCGGAGGGGGTCAGCGTTGAGGTTCGTGATTAGTGAAAATTCTTGAAGTAGATTGTCTCTGGTTATTAGAAATTAGACGGTATCAGATTTTATGATTTCGGTATAATTAAAGGCGAAGATTGGGGCTATTGGGGTAAAAAAAGTTTGATCGAATATCGTTATAATATGATGGCGAACCCCAAGCAAACATTCTCAATTTGTCGAAATATGCTCGTGTCCACGTGCGAGTTTAAATAATTCGAGCGCAAAATCCTTACAAAAACAAGCTTATTTGGGCCATTTTCTAGGTTTTGCGGTTGCATCCCGTATGGAGTGCATGAGTTGAAATATCGAACAGAGTGTCAAGTGCTGAGTTGTACATGGTTGCATCCCGTATGGGGTGCATGAGTTGAAATGCGTCATACGTCGCCGTGTGAGTCGTGTACATGACGTTGCATCCCGTATGGGGTGCATGAGTTGAAATATCGATAGGACAGGACATATCGGACGTGACAATTGTTGCATCCCGTATGGGGTGCATGAGTTGAAATTGCGACACGCTTGCAGAAGACGGAGACCTGTACAGTTGCATCCCGTATGGGGTGCATGAGTTGAAATAGTATTGAAAGATCGGCATCTTCCAGATTAGGGCGTTACATCCCCTATGGGGTGCATGAGTTGAAATGACCACATAAGCGCGGAGTCAGTCTCAATAAATGTTGCATCCCGTATGGGGTGCATGAGTTGAAATGGTGTAATCTCACGAAGCATATCTGACGGCACTTGTTGCATCCCGTATAGGGTGCACGAGTTGAAATCATCCATACGAGCTGCCGGACATTCATCGATCCTGTTGATTCCCATATGGGATGCATAAATTGAAATCTATTATTTCATAATCTTCCTTTTTCTAGATAGAACTGAACTCTTGAATAACCAGATTATGAGAAGCGCAAGTGAAGCTATGCCGGCGGAGAAGTAGCTGGCATAAAGCAGAGCGACCGTGAAAAGCAAATATCTGCAGCGAATGCGGATCTTCTGAGGAACCGCTCTTCGCTGCAGTTTTTTCTTTCTGGTGAATGATTCTCGATAGATCCAGAGTGATTTGAGTGATGTGAATCAGACGATGCGGGATAGATGCATGCATGTTGTTGAAATGGAAAAAATTTTTGACTGTCCCCCAAATGTCCCCCAAAACGGCGTTTTTTGCCTTATTTCGCGAGATTTCGTAAACAGTGAAAATAAAGAAAAACCGCATATTTATGCGGTTTTTGAATGGTGCCGACTATCGGATTCGAACCAACGACCTACTCATTACGAATGAGTTGCTCTACCAGCTGAGCTAAGTCGGCTCAACAGCAGGATTATTATACGTGAAGTCCTGATTCCTTTCAAGGCAGAAAACGAACAGTTTCAGCTATAGCTGAAATGATATCTTTTTGAGACACGATTGTTCTGGATTAATTAATGAAAAAAAGGAGCACTTGAGAATTCCTCTCAAAATGCTGCCTTGTCTTCGTTGTTACTGATTTTCTGGTCTGCATTTTAAACGGACGTAAGATAGCATTCTTCTGTTTTCTGAATACTGTTTCTCAGGATTTGATAATCTCCGGGAGAAGCTGCTCAGGGGCGGTCCTTCCGGACTGAGTCGGAAGGGGGGACCCGGTCAATGAAGAATTATGTCTCACAGAAACAGAAAACAGTCCTTTATAAAACCGACATCCAACGATACTCATGGGGTTCGGTCAGTGTTCATTGCAGACTGTTAATCCCTGCAGAAAAGCGCATCAGGAATCAGATTCCGGAGAATCCGCCGCAATGCGTTTCCGGATGGAGCGCATTTTTTCATCAAGTACTGCACTTTCCTCTGCACAGGTTTTCAGTTCCTCTGCCAGTTCTTCGGCGGTCTGGGGATTGAGATTCTTCTTGTACCGCAGCTTGTGTTCAAGACTTGCCCAGAAATCCATGGCAATCGTCCGCAGCTGAACTTCCACGAACATGTCTTTTTTTCCTTTGTCCGTATAGATCGGTGTTTTGACAATCAGATGAAGGCTCCGGTATCCGCTCGGTTTCGGATTCTGAATGTAATCTTTTCGATCGATCAGCGTTACATCGTCCTGGGCGAGGAAGCTGTCCGCAATATTGTAAATATCGTCAATAAACGAGCAGACTACCCGAACCCCGGCAACATCTTTCAGGTTCTCCTCCACTGCTTCGAGCGTAATCGGAAGATGACGGCTTTCCATCTTACGAAGAATGCTGTCAAGGGACTTCACTCTCGATTTAATGGATTCGATAGGATTTCGTTCATCCTTAAGGGAGAACAGGTTGTTGAGAATGTTGAATTTTGTTTCCACTTCCATCACCGCACACTGATAATTCATCAGCATGCTGTAAACGGGATCATAATCCGCGTGAAGCTGTTTAAGATATTTTTCGATGGCCTCTTTGCTCTGTGTCTGCATAATCTGCTCCTTTTCAGAATGGGAACATCCGCTGGTTCTGATTCGTCTGTTCCTTAACAGTACCGTAATCCTCCGGAACGAACCGGGCATTCCTTTTCAGTACTTTAATATTGTCTTTATTATACTGCTTCAGCGCTGAGTATTTCTTTGCTGGTTTTTATAGCCTCATTGGCTGTGTGTATGGCTTCATAAAGCGGCGCTCTCATCTTTCCTGCCCGGGTAAGAACTGTTTCCGTTTTCTTGAAGCCTCTCAGACAGCGCTGTTCGTGCTCGGGACATCCCTGATGCATAATTGAAGAATGCGGATTTTCCGTCGCTGATGACAGTCCCTTCATAATCGTTCAGAACGGATTTCTGAACTGCCCCGTACATGAACCTGTTCGGGATGATACAGCCTGTGCTGGTCTGGTATATCTGACGAAAAGCTTCTGTTTAGAGGCTGTCAGGGAGTATCACCAAACTGCCGGCTGGTTTTCGAATTATGCTGAGGCATGGTTCTGAACGGTATTACGGATTTTGAGCCATTCATGCGAGAGCATATCTGATTGTAATCAGAACGAAACCTGCATATAATAGGACGCGTCATGGAGCTGCAGTCAGAAGTTAGCGCCAGGCCTGCAGAGTCCTGCAGGTGACGAGGACCGGGTATTTATCGAAAGATTCGGCGGATGACCCGGAGGCTTGATACGGCCTGAACAATGGGAAAAACCAGTCGGTGACGGCTGAACAGATCCATTCGGTATCCTCCATGACTGTTTTTTGCACGCAGAAACAGGAGGATATTTTTTTATGTGTGGAATTACAGGTTTTACAGGCAGGCAGCCGGCGTTGCCGTTTTTACTGCAGGGTCTTTCCAAGCTCGAATACCGGGGGTATGACTCTGCCGGGGTGACGCTTGTCAATTCGAAAAAACTTCGTACCTGGAAGACAAAGGGCAGACTGAAGGAACTGGAAAAACTGCTCAACCGGGATCTGGAACAGAGCTGCGGAATCGGTCATACCAGATGGGCAACCCATGGTGTTCCGAGCAATATGAACGCTCATCCGCATATGAATGAAGATGATACAATCTCGGTCGTTCATAACGGAATTGTGGAAAATTATGCGGAGCTGAAGGAAGAACTGAAAGAAAAAGGATATATATTTCATTCTGAAACAGACAGCGAAGTGATTGTACAGCTGCTGGATTATTACTACCGGCAGAAACCGGTCATGAAAGATGCGTTAGTGAAAACGGTAAAGCGTCTGGAAGGCTCTTATGCAATCTGTGTGACTTCCATCTTTGAGCCGAATACGATCTATGTCGCAAAGAAGGAAAGCCCGATGGTGCTCGGCATGTCGGAAGAAGGGGTTTTCTGTGCCAGTGATGCGCCGGCTCTTCTGGAGTATACAAAAGAGATCCTTCCCCTGCAGGACGGGCAGATGGCCGTGCTGAACAAGGATTCGCTTGTGGTATATGACGCAAAGGGAAAGCGGATTGAACCACAGTTCATCCATTTCCCATATGATGTGCAGGCCGCACAGAAAGGCGGATATGACTCCTTCATGCTGAAGGAAATCTATGAGCAGCCCGCGGTAATCAGAGAAACACTGCGCGGGCGATTTAAGGGTACTCAGATCGTACTTCCGAAGATTGACGAGCTGAATGTCGACTGGAGTGCAATCACAAATACAGTATTTATTGCCTGCGGCACGGCTTATCATGCATGTATATGCGCGAATATTCTGTATCAGCGCTATACACGCAGAAACAGCGTTGTTATGGCGGCTTCGGAATTCCGTTACAGTGATCCGAACGTCGATGAACACACATTGTGCATTTTTGTATCACAATCCGGTGAAACAGCAGATACACTGGCAGCTCTGAAGCTTGCAAAGGCAAAAGGATGCGTCACAGTGGGTGTGGTAAATGTTCTTGGCTCGTCCATTGCCCGCCAGACGGATGCAGTGCTGTATACTGCTGCAGGTCCGGAGATCGCAGTTGCGAGTACAAAGGCATATACTACTCAGCTGGTGCTGCTGATGGTTCTGGTTCTGAAGCTTGCGCAGTGCTATGGCGAAAAGGTGAAGGGAATTACAAAGCTGATCAGTGAGATGAAGAGGCTTCCTGCGGTAACGGAGGAGACGCTGAAGTATGCGGATACGGTTAAGGAATATGCCCGTATGCTGGCAGATCAGAGAGATGCATATTTCATTGGCCGTCAGCTGGATTACCCGACTGCACTGGAAGGGGCTCTGAAGCTGAAGGAAGTTTCCTATGTTCATGCGGATGCTTATTATGCAGGCGAGCTGAAGCACGGGCCGATTGCGCTGATTGAGAAAGATACGGTGGTTATTGCGATTGCGACACAGCCGGAAATCGCAGGCAAAACAATTTCGAATATCAAGGAGACGGTTGCCCGCGGGGCAAGAGTGATTCTTATTACCGATCAGAATATGCCGGCGGATGAATTTGAATATGTGATTCGTCTTCCGAAACTTGCACCGGAGCTCTGTACGATTCCGTCAGCGGTTCTGACGCAGCTGTTTGCTTATTACACAGCGAAAGAAAAAGGCTGTGATATTGATAAACCGCGTAATCTTGCGAAATCTGTAACAGTGGAATAACGAAAGAAATAACCGGAGACTGATCTGCAGAAAAGTATAAGAGGTCTTTGGGAAGACTGCTGAAACTACGGTGCTCTCAAAGTCAGCGATCAAAAAAACAGGGAGGCATTTTGAGGTGATTCTCAGATGCTTCCTTATTATTTTTAGATAGAACAGAATGGCAGCTTCCCGGTTTCGCTGATCAGAACCTCAGGCAACATACAGCAGGGCTTCCTGCGCAGCATAGTTCGGAGGAGCGTGTCGGATCTTTTTTTGTCTTCCCGTCATCCGGCATCAGCTAAGACAGGCGGATCGTAAAAATGATCCATAGTTTTCTCTGTCTGCTTTTCAATGCTTATGAATAACCTTGATCAATACTCGTTCTGATACAGAAGTTACGGAAAGCAAGAAACACAAGGCCAGTTTAGAACGCCAAGCAGAGCAGAAGTTTTTCTGTTTATAGACGCGAATATGTGTGCATGGCCTCCGATCTGCCTGAGAATGAAAATGTTTTAAGATAAACACCAGACCTCCCGATATGTCATCATGTTCGGAAGATCCGGTGCATCTTTACAGAAGGGTCTGCCTTGATGCTTACCCTCTTTTTTGTGATTTTTACCGCACAGTTTCAGTGGGGTCAGTTCATGCACTGTATTTCAGCGTTCGGAAGGAAATGGAATGGAAGGCCGGTGGGTGAAATAATCACTGTCATAGATCATCTGAGAAACAGAGAACAGATTGGCAACTTCCCGGTTTCGCTGTTCGGCTTCTTCCGGAGTGATCGTTTCATCAAATGTATCAGTGGAGGCGTAGTATGCACCGTCATCAGTGATCCAGCTGCCGTTGGGGAAAATAACCAGTTCGGAAGCAGGGTCAAAGTAATCACTGCCGGCAAAGATCCGCGGTTCATACTCAATACCGACCAGATTGAGCAATGTCGGCAGTATATCAAACGTACTGCTGACGCGATCCATTACTTCCGGCTTCATGGAAGAGGTATAGAAGATCAGCGGTGTACGGTCTTCATTCAGGCCGTCCAGCCGGTCTGCCTCCTGACCGCCGTATTCTGCCAGTGTTCTGATCGGGGTCTCAAGCGGGTGGTGATCCGCAAACAGAACGATCATTGTAGAGTCCATTTTACCGGCTTCTTCCAGCTGTCCAATCAGATAAGCAAGCGCTTTGTCCAGCTCCATTGACTTGGACAGATAACGTTTTACTTCTATCGGATAGTCCGGATGAACCTTGTCAATCTCACTGATGTAACGGTTTCCCAGTTCGCTTTCCTGATCGTAGGGGAAGTGTGTGCTGCTGGTTACATACAGCGAGAAGAAACGGTCCTGATCAATCCAGTACGGAATAGTCAGTTCCATCATTTCAAGGTCGGACTGCCAGCCCCAGAGCTGGTGGTAATCCAGATCTTCAAAGTTGTAATAGGCTTCACAGCCGCTGTGAGAATATAATGTGCGGCGTTCATAGAATTCATCTTTCCAGTTATGATAAGCACTGCTGTAGTAACCGGCGTGTTCAAACAGACTGAAGATACTGTTGTTCCAGGTGTTGTCTGCGTACTGGTTCGGCGTGCATACATCAGAGCGGGGGACGAGTGAGATTTCCGAAACGAATTCGCTTTCACCGGTTGCACAGGAGAATTTCGGCGTGTAGTGACGGGAAAAGTCCCATCCGTTTTCCTTCATCATTGTGATCGTCGGGGTGAGAATTGGATCGATGGCCATATAATCAAATGCTTCAATCATGATATAGACAACGCTGTAGTCCTGAAACATATCGGTACGGTCGTTGTAGTCAGTCATATCACGGCTGAGCAGATAGCGGTCTATTTCTTTGATATCCGGATCTTCTTCCGCTTCCATCATGGAAATCCACGAAGAATCATCAATGTCATTGCGTCTGGAAGGAGCTGATGGAGCTTCTGTGACTTCCGGCTCTGGTTTGGCTGTTTCCGGATCTTCAGAGGCAGGTGAAACCGGGGCAGGCGTCTCCTCCGGCTGCAGCGTCAGTGTTTCTGAACTGTCTGAGCCGATGGAAAGAACATCCCGGATCAGATAACGGCCAGAGCCGAATTCCCGGATTGCCCGTGTGATGAAGCAGGGATTGCGGTAAAGGGTTTCGTAATGGCTGTGCCATACAGAAGCCAGCGCGCCGCCTTCTGCCAGGACAAAGAGAAGCACTGCCGCAAGAACCTGCAGCGGAGAACACTTCCGGGTGAACGGTACTTTGAGATTGGCAATGCATACAAGCAGAGGCGGAATCAGCAGAAGGTAATAGTGAAGGGGAATACGGTTGATGAACTCACCGGCAAATTCACTGATCCGCCCGGCGCCGTCAAATGAAGCTTTGACAGACATATAGGAACCGTAATAATTGATGAACTGCATCTGCGTGATTGCATAGACCGAAAACAGAATGCATAGAAGCGAGGTCAGAATTCTGGCCGGTTTCATTGGAAGCAGAGAGAAGAGAAAACCGCAGAGAATGGCGGCGGAAAGCGCGAACAGCTCAATGCGGAGAAACGAAGCGTCAAACAGCATCTGGAACGAAAAAAGCCGGAACAGAGTTTCCGTGACCACAAAGGAAAATGCCAGTTCAATCGACAGGCCGGCAAGTAAACTGTACTGTTTTTTCATCAACAAACATCATACACAGAAATGACTGGAAAAAGAGATAGATTTCGAAATGCTGTCCTTACTTGAGAATCGGCAGACAGAACGGTATTCTGTAATTGTATGAAGGATTACAGGGAATATATTCCGGGGGTGATCTGCTTTGCATTTCTCATGCTGGGGCTTGGAACCGGAACGCTGGCAATCGTTTTATCCATTGCATGGGCGTATATTGCAGTGAAGGTAGTGAATCATTACATTCTGAAAAAGAAACCGGAAAACAGTGATTCAGAAAACGGAAAGGAAGGCAATGCCTGATGGGCGGAATCATAGTGGCAGCTGTACTGATTGCCGGGACTGCATTGCTGGTGCAGTGGGCAAGCAGGCTATGAAGAAAACAGACAGCATCTGTACGGTACAGCCGGGAAGATACCGTCATTTCCGGGGAAAGGAATATACAGTGATCGCAACTGCCCGGCACAGCGAAACGCTGGAACCGATGGTCGTTTACCGGGCAGAATACGGCGAACGGGAACTATGGGTAAGACCGGCCGCAATGTTTCAGGAACTGGTGATGCACGAAGGAAACGAAGTGCCGAGATTTAAGAAGGTGGATGTGTCAGATGAAAGCGGAAATTAATATCAGACGAAGCAGCGCTGTGATTTCGGAAACACAGGCGGAGAAGCTGGATCAGTGGTCCGATTATCCGTATGTTCATTCAATGACGGAAGACCGTATTTACGGAAAACTATGCTGCAGGAAAGAGGAAACGGATGAGGCAGTCGCACAGCTGTCGGAGATTCTCGGATTTCCGTTTCCGGCAGTAACCTGTTCCTCTGACTGGTATGAAACACATACGCTGGCAGTGCTGATTTCAGAAGAACGCAGCGGCTCTTCCAGACTGACGCTTGAATCGGCAGAGAAGATGGATGAGGAAGCAGTTCTGGTCTTCAGCCGGGTTCGCGGTCTGACAATGGACATGTCGCTGGCGCTGATCACAGCTGAACTGCAGGAAACCGGAATGAAAACCGTATCCGCAAAGGTGGTGACGGATCTCACTCAGGAAGCGGGAATTTTCTGACACGGCACAGCAGTGGATCAAAGAGAAACAGCAGAAAGGGCAATGCCCTTTTTGATTCTTATGCTTAGAATCAGCATTGATGCTGAGAAAAGAAACGGCATTTTTGGACGACAATCCGTGAAAAACAAAATATCATATTACTGTTGCAGAGAGTAACGAACATGCGTATTCCGGGAATTAAGCCAAAGTACGAAAACAAGGATATTACGGTTCCGCTGACACCGGCGAACATTGATAATATCTCAGAGATGATCAGTCAGTTTCTGAATGTGATCTCAATTGAGAACGCAAATCAGATCCGGATCCGTTTTTCGCTGGAAGAAGCGATGCTGCGGTGGATGGATCATTTCGGCAAGAATTCCGATCTCCGGGTGGAAATCGGAATCTACTTTCGCCAGCCCAGCATCACGCTGACCATGCCGGGGGAACAGTACAATCCGCTTGTGACCAAAGACAGCAGTCTGGGGGAGTGGATGGAGAATCTGTACAGCGGGCTTTCCTATACGCCCTCGTATTCCTATCGAAGATCTGCCAATATTCTTCAGCTGAAGCTGAATGACCAGTCGCTGAATCCGGCGGTTGAACTGTTGGGCTCGGCTGCGCTGGGCGCATTTATCGGAGAAGCAGGGAAGCTGATTCTTTCAGACAATGTACGGGCGCTGATTACCCGGCGGATTCTGTCCCCGATCGAAGGAATGTTTCTGAGAATTCTGAATGCGGCATCGGGGCCGATCATTTTCCTGTCTGTTATGACGGCAATCATCGGAATCGGAATGCTGCCGAATTTCGGAAGAAGCGGCGATAAGATTGTCAGGAGGTTTCTCTCGATTGTCCTTGTTACAACTGCTGTGGTCGGTATTCTCGGGTTCCTGATGCTCGGCCTGAAGCTGCAGCCGTTTGTACTGGAGGAATCGGAATTTGCCAGTGTGTTTGATCTGCTTCTCGGAATTGTTCCGAATGATATCATGACGCCGTTTATCGAAGGCAATTCGCCGCAGCTGATTCTGCTTGCGATTGTGCTTGGCAATACACTGGTATCGAATTCAAATACGACAAAGACACTGCGTGAAATTGTCGAGCAGGCTGCTCAGATCGGTCTTTCCATCGCAAACTGGGTCAGCAACATGACGCCGTTCTTTGTGGTCACATTACTAATTCTCGGCATCTGGAGGGAATCGATTTCTCATATCCTCGGATTGTGGAAACCGATTCTGGTATATGCGGTTCTGACGCTGCTGCATCTTGGCATCCGGCTGCTGTTTACAGCGAGAAAATATCAGGTGCCGGCCCGGCTGCTGATGAAGAAAATGAAAAAATCATTCCTTGTCGCATTTGAAAACGCATCGGTGGATGCGTCCTTTGGCGATAATATCAACTGCTGTGAAAAAAAGCTTGGTATTCACAGAAAGCTGACGGAGTATGCAGTACCGCTCGGCTCTGTGCTGTATATGCCGTCCGGCTGTGCGGCATGCATTATTATTACGCTGTATGCGGCACTGATCAGTGAAGTGAAAGTCACCTGGCTGTGGGTTGTGATGGCGGTTCTGCTGACGGTTGTATTGATCGAGGCGACACCGCCGGTAGCCGGAATCGGTCTGCTGACTTATTCCGCATTGTTTTCCCAGCTTGGAATTCCGCGTTCCATGCTTACAATGGCCATGCTTGGCGATATCACGGCTGGGTTTCTTGTGTCAGCGGCGAATCAGGCACTTCTTCAGCTTGCGCTGATTGAAGAGGCAAGGGGAGTTGATCTGCTGGATATAGCGGTACTGCGGTCAGAAAAGCAGTGATAATGCGGTGATAAGTGTATTATAATGACCATGTGACAGATTGGTAATGTAAGAAGTCAGGAGGTGTATGTGTGACTGCAGCAAATGATAAAGGATATGAAGCACTGTTTGAACAGTCTGACGGAAAACTGAGAATCATTCTGAAAGGGCAGATATCCTCCAACAATGCCACACTACTGGAGGCGGAAGTCAGAGAAGCGATTCAAGGGGCGGAGTCTGTCGTAATTGACTGCGCTGGGCTTACTTATATTTCAAGTGCCGGACTGCGGGTAGTTCTGCGGGTGAAAAAGAAGATCAATGATGTTGTTCTGATCAATGTATGCCCGGAAGTATATGAGATATTCTCGGTAACAGGATTTACCGAGATGATGGATATCCGCAAGGCTGTGCGGCATCTCAGCGTCGAAGGCTGCGAGGTCATCGGCGAGGGAGCCAACGGCATTGTGTACCGTTATGATGAAGATACGATTGTGAAGGTATTCAAGAACCCGGACGCATTACCGGATATTGAACGGGAGCGGGAACTTGCCCGTACGGCATTTGTACTCGGCGTGCCGACCGCAATTTCATATGATATTGTTCAGATTGATAACGGGCTTTACGGATCTGTATTCGAAATGCTCAACGCTGACAACTACAACAATATGCTCATATCCGGAAAGTATTCCGTGGAAGCGATTGCTGAAATGTGCGTTGAGATTCTGAAGATTGTGCATTCGACCTATCCGAAGCAGGGAGTGCTTCCTCCCCGGAAGGATATTTCTGTTGAGCGGCTTAAGGCGATCAAAGATTCGCAGGTACTGCCGGAAGAGCTTTATGCGGAACTCGAAAAGAAAGTTCTTGCGATCCGGGAAGATACGCATATGCTGCATGGTGATTTTCATCTTAAGAACATCATGTATCAGGATGGAGAAAGCCTGCTGATCGATATGGATACACTCTGCGTCGGCAATACGATCTATGAAATTGCCGGCATGTACATGCCGTATGTGGGATTCGCTGAGATTGATCCGCAGGACCCGGAGCGGTTCTTCGGGCTGTCAAAAGAGGTGACGGGGGAACTGTATAACTGCATTGTTGACAAGTATTTTGAAGACACCCCGGAACTCATAGAGACCATAAAGAAAAAAGCGATTATTCTGTGTGCCGGAAGAATGCTGTATTATGCAGTAACGGGAAAGCACGTAAAAGAAGATCAGAAAGACCGGATGATCGAACATTGCATCAGGCAGCTGAATAAATATCTGCCTGAACTTGATGAGCTGTATATTTAAATAGAAGGAAACACGGAGGAATAAAAAATGGAAATTAAAACGACACGTGAAGGAGACTCACTCACCGTAGCGCTGGAAGGACGTCTGGATACCATGACTTCGCCGCAGCTGGAAGAAGAGCTTACGAAAAGTCTTGACGGAGTCAAGGATCTGACATTTGATTTTGCGAAACTGGAATATATTTCCTCAGCAGGACTTCGTGTACTTCTTTCAACCCAGAAGCACATGATGAAGACAGGTGAGATGAGAGTGATCAATGTCAATGATACGATCATGGAAATCTTCAACGTAACCGGATTTTCAGATATCATGAATATCTGCTGAGATTCTGTTACTGATAGTTGAGTCTGCGGGCTGGACGGTCCGCGAACGTATTCGCCGGCTGCCGGGCAGGTTTTTCCTGTCGGCAGAAGACAGTCCGGCCAGTGAAGGGAGTGAGGCTGCTTGAAAGAAAAAGTGCTGGAAGCGAAAATAGATAATCTTGCGGCTGCGGTTGATTTTGTAAGTGACGAGCTGGAGGATGTGAATTGTCCCCCTGCCGTGCAGATGCAGATCGAGCTTGCGGTTGACGAAATATTTACTAATGTTTCCATGTATGCCTATGCGCCTGGAACCGGCAAAGTAACGATCGGAGTAGATATTGACGACGGAAAAACAGTCCGGATTATCTTCGTGGATCAGGGTATCCCCTATAATCCGCTGAAAAAAGACGATCCGGATGTCACCCTGTCTGCTGCGGAACGGCAGATTGGCGGTCTTGGAATCTATCTTGTGAAGAAATCCATGGATAAGATGGAATATCGTTATGATGACAGCAAGAATATTCTGATTCTGACCAAAACGATCAGGAAAGATTAAAGCGTGATTCAGTAAAACGGGCAGTGAATGTCCGTTTTTTCATTTCAGAGTAAATCGGATCGTGCAGGAGATACTGCATAGCTGTTATGAATTTGCCGGAGCAGCTTCTGCAGATTAATAGCGACTGCAGTCCTATGCATATTGTGAAGAAGTGTTACATGACACGCGGTTTTCTGAGCATGGACATTTTGCCCTAACCGTTATACAGACAGGTTTCAATATCCTTACCGGCTGTATTCTCTATGCCGGATTTTTCTGCAGGTTCAACGACAGATTCGTACGCTTCCTGATTGTCACAGTAATAAAAAGCTGCGAGTTTCCCTCGCAGACAGGAGCTGCGCAGGTACGTGATCCGCATCCGAACGTGCATCCTGCATTTTAACAAACTACCCCTTCACTCTTGTCACCGGCTTTTTCAGATACTTCCGGATGACGAAACGCTGAATACAGATGAGACGGACGATATTACGGATCCTGTCATCCTTCGCTGTGTGTTCTGTCTTTTTCAAAGAAGTTCTGCAGCTGCTTATATCATCATGTCGCAGGTGCAGGGGTGCTGTGAAAAGGATTGCAATCACCGCTGCCGTAAGAAAAAATAGAGATACAGACAGGCGTTCCGGAAAAAGGATAAGCTGTACGACACCTCTGCAGAGATCTGTAACAGGAAGAAAGATGGATGCTTGCCGGAACAGATTCAGGAATGTTCGGAACTTTGTCAGGGCGTTTAGAAACAGAAAGATCAGGAGAAGGAGACAGAATGGAATATACTGTAAAACAGGTTGCGCAGATGGTGGACCACACCAATCTGCATGCGGATGCGACGACCGATGATTTTCAGAAGCTGTGTGATGAGGCAGTGAAGTATGGCTTCCGGTCTGTTGCGATCAACACTTACCCGGTTGCGATATGCCGGAAGATGCTGGAAGGTACAGATGTGCTTACAGGTGCGGCAGTCGGATTTCCGCTTGGCCAGATGACGATTGCAACAAAAGTGAGTGAGGCGCAGAATGCGGTGAATGACGGCGCACAGGAATTTGATTATGTGCTGAATATCGGAAAGCTGAAAGAACATGATTATGCATACATTGAAGAAGAGATGAAACAGCTGACCGCAGTAGCCCGTAGCGTCGGCATCTGCTGCAAAGTTATCTTTGAAACCTGCTATCTGAATGAAGAAGAGATCATTGAAGCCGCGAAGATCGCAGACCGGGTAAAACCGGACTTTGTCAAAACGAGCACCGGATTCGGTACTGCCGGAGCAACCGCAGAACATGTAAGGCTGATGAAGCGGTACTGCGGGCCGGATGTGAAGGTAAAAGCAGCCGGAGGCATCCGTACCTGGGAGGCTGCGAAGGCAATGATTGATGCAGGCGCTGAGAGACTGGGCACTTCCAGCGGAATCCGTATTATTGAGGAAATGAAAGCAGCCGGTCTTCAGTGAGCGGCTGCGGGAACTGACATTACAGTTTATTGGTGATTTTACTGATCTGCTTGATTTCAATGGAAATCGTTCCGTCAGGATGATTGACGAATTCAATGAACTGATTGTTCTGAAAGTACTCTGCCGGAAACGAAACTTCAATTCCGGTATCAGTACTGATCCGCTGTTTTTTCATTGCGGTAACGATCGGCGCTTTCGGGAGTTCAACGACTTTCGGAAGCGTCTTTTCTTCTGCTTTTTCCCGGAACGCCTGCGCCATCCGGGGCGTATCGTCAAATACGGTTTCCGCCAGCGATTCCGTACTCAGCGGCATGCCTTCCTTTACCGTATCAGAAATATAGTTTTTTACTTTGCTTAACAGGATCGTGGGGTTTTCGTGAAATTCTTCCGCAACTTCACAGGCAATGTTCTTTACGTGTTCCACTACTTCTTTGCGGGAAATACCCGCCTCTGCATCCAGCAGATGGTCTGTGATCACAGATATGCCATCATTCCATTTTGTCTGGTCGACAAAGAGTATTTCGCCGGTAATCTGATTGATTACCGCAAAGGAAGTAATCGGTCTGGAAAAAGGCGGAAGCGATAAGGTACCGAAGTTTACGGTATTCAGAATACGGCCGTTCACCGAATCGGTGATGCAGGTCATTGTGTCGACTTCTTCCAGCAGAATGAATGCCAGATACGGAACATCGTCAACCCGGTAGTCGACCGCAAGCACGGCAAACGAACGGGCTTCTTCATGTTCAAAATACTTCGCCAGGGGTTCGCAGACGGTGCCGGTAAACCCGGGCAAATCACTTTCATGATGAAAATAACGTTCCAGCTGACGGGCAAATTCACTTTCTTCCGCAAACGTGCCGGGCTTGGCACGCATGTCATTTTTACAGCGTGTAATATATCGCCTGACGTATTTTGCAATCTGCGGATCTTCCAGATCCAGCGTCTGTTCAGACAGCACAATATTGTGGTGCCGTCCGTCAAGGAGATGAAGGATAGCGGCCTGCAGTTCCAGACCGTGTGATACGGTTTCAACTTCGTCGTTCAGTTCTGTCATAAGTCAATATTATACCGGTTCAGAAGCTATTTTTACCGGCAGAAAAAACTTCACTGCGGCTTTGTTCCGAGGCCGAGTTCATCGATCAGCGCATTGAACCGGGCTTTTTCCTTATCCTTTACCGGTTTGGAAAGGTCCTGAAAGCAATGGTGGATAACGTCGGCATCTTTCAGGACTTCATCAGTCGGAGTATGCGTCAGATGTTTATCGTCGTGATGCGCAATCATGGAAGTGATCAGCTCGATTTCCTCATCACTGGCTAATGCGTGCTGTTTCAGCAGCTTTCCGGCATATACCGCACCTCGATGTGCATGATCTTCATAACTGCCGGAAAGATACGCAGCCATGTCATGCAGTAAGCCGGCCATCGCACAGAGCTCGGAATTCAGACCGCGTTTTTCAGCAAGCAAAGCTGCCGCAAGCGATACGCCGTTCAGATGAATCAGGGCAGCGTCCCGCTGATCCGTACGTTCCATCTGTGTCAGTTCGTTCTGTACAATGATACGCAGTTCTTTCAGTCGTCCCATAATTATGTAATCTCCCTGTGCTCATTCTACTATGAGTAACCCATTGGGGAGCAGTATTTCTGAAAGGGGGAGTATATGCCGGCCGCAGGCTGATGATCACATGTAAAAAAGGAGGAGAGAAGAACAGCAGAAGTGTTACACTGAACTCAGATAAAGGAGGAATACTCATATGATCAGAACCAACGTTGTAAAACTTACTGTTATTCCTGCAATGGCCTTTCGCCAGAAACTCCCTTCCAGTGACATCGGAGTTCTGATCGTCAAGCCAGGTGTTTCTCAGCCGGGTATGGCAACAATCAGTAAGAAGACCGGAGAGCCGGTTCCGGCAGCGAATACGCCGGCAAAAGGATATCCGAAGGAAGCGTTTGAAGAAGCGATCCGGCTGACAGCCGGCATGCCTTACCGGAAGCTCGGAAACATCAAGGTTACGGCGGAATTTCTGGAAGAGCCGGCAGAAGACCAGTCGGAAGCAGTTAAGGAAGAAGTGGTCGTTGACAGTGAAGACTACAAAAAGATCACAGAACATTTCACAGACGATTCAGGAAAGCTTTCCTACAGCCTCATCAACAAGGAATTCATTCAGTTTGCCAAGCGGAGCACCATCGTTCAGACCATGATTCAGGATGGTGATAAGGAAGACGACATCGTAAATTACATTGTTGCCAACAAATTCCGCAATATTACAGGCAATGATGATCTGAGCGATGAGCAGGTTCAGAAAATTGTCGAGCTGCTGGATGAAGTCAGCCCGCAGAGTGTCTTCAAAGAGCTGAAGAGCGAAATCCGCAAGGATTTGCGGGACGCAAAAAACAAATAGGATAATCGTGTTTATGGCCGGCAGGAATCTTGCGGGCTGTTTTGTGTCCTGAGCGGATTGATGAATCGTTTCAGGCAGTACTCACGGGACTGGAATGCATAAAAAAACTGAACCGGATGGCTCAGTTTGTCAGAATACGGATTCACCGGCAGTGCTCAGTAAACATCTGCATCCGGAGGAAGTGACCAGATTTCCTTCTTGCAGTCCTCGCAGAAGAAGCACTGTGCACCCCATCCGCCTTTATGATCCCATCTGGTGTTGGTGCTGCCGCAGAAATAGCAGACTGCCTTGCCGTCCTTCGTAAACTGCAGAGGTCCGTTATAAGCATCGCCGCCGGCAGCGATCTTCCGGAGTTCTTCGAGGGTGAGGTCTTTGCTGTTGTTATTTTCAGTCATAGGGTTATCCTCCTTTCAAAGCTTATATCATCATTTCTGCGCGGTTTGCAGAAAACAATTCTGCATCTGAAACAAATCGGCAGGAATCAGCGGATGGATTTCGGTGAAGGACTGTTTCCGCTGTTAACAATGATAATGCCGAGTGATACCAGCACAAGCGCGATCAGGCCGTTGAAGGAAAACGCTTCTTTATGTTCTCCGAGAAAGAGCGCCGACAGGAGAACGCCCATGACCGGATTGAGAAACCCGAGAATGGAAACCCGGCTGACGGGATTGTATTTCAGCAGAATACCCCAGATCGTATAGGCGCCGGCAGAGATGAAGCCAAGATACAGCAGATTCAGGATACAGGAAGCAGAATGGAAGATCAGTCTTCCGCCCATCTGTAAACCGATGAGAAAGAGAATTGCACCGCCCAGCAGAAACTGGGTTCCGCTCAGCATGATCGGATCATCGTCACGTGAAAAGATTTTGATCAGACAGCCGGAGAGCGCGTAGAAGATGTTTGCGATCATCATTGCCCCTTCTCCGGCAAAGGTGACTGTTCCGCCTTCCAGTATTACTGCCGGTCCCCCGAGCAGAAACAGGATGCCGGTAAACCCGGCAATACAGCCCGCCCATTTCCGGAGCGTCATGCGTTCAAGATGAAACAAATAAGCCGCAAAGAGAATTGCCAGAAAATTGCCGGATCCGTTGATAATGGACCCGCGTACGCCAGGAATATTTGCCAGTGACAGAAAAAAGAAATAATACTGACCGACTGTCTGTACAAGTGCCAGAATGACAATCTTCCAGAGGGAAGATTTCTTTGGCAGCAGAATTCGTTTTTCAATCAGTGAGCCGGAAACAAGAATCATAATGCCGGCAATCATAAACCGTGCACCGGCCAGAACCAGCCGGGAAGCGGTATCTGCAGATGGAATCTGAAACAGTTCATAGGCGATTTTGATCGCCGGGGTTGCACTGCCCCACAGCACACAGCAGAAAATCGCTGCGGTAAAGGTAATGGGCGGATTCGCCCAGATGGATCGCTGTTCTTCCTGCATTACATATTCTCCCAGTATTGATAAAGCTCTTCGCTGTGTATTTCTCTGCCGGTGGAAACGGCTTCCTGCAGTGCGATTGCCATCAGAGAATCTGACAGGGCATCCTGCAGAGAATACGGGGCATCTGCTTCTTTTCTGACATATGCGCCCATTCCTTCCAGCAGGGAGGCAATTGCGGTTTCATCCTGTGACAGATCGCATTGTCCATAAGGCGGTACATAAAGCTGCCGCCTGCCAAGTGTTATTCCTGTAATTTCTTCATAAGAATGGAAGTTCGGATTTATGTCCTGTGTAATGACAGTTCTTGTTTCCGCAGTGATCTCTTCGGCTTCCGGAAGATTGTCCTGATTCAGCCAGCGTACGGAAGTATTGAGGATTTCACCTCGTTCTCCCTGTATTTTGCAGATGTTCCCGCGGATCGGGGAACGATACTGCTCGGAATCGAATTCATAGACGGCAGCTTTGCCGTTTTCAAAGGTAAAGAACGCAGCTGTACGTGTTTTATCTGCGACCCTTCCGTCTGTGATCCGCTCATAGCGGGTCAGGGTTTCGGCGGTGGGGAAGCGCCATTCACAGGCTTTTACTGTAAAGGAAATGTCAGATGGAAGCTGCAGAAATGCGCGCATCAGGCTTGCCCCGTGATACCCGTGGGCAGCCGAGAGGTTCAGAAAATGAGGGGTTCCGATCAGCCCTGAATTCAGAATCGCGATTCTTGCGATATGTTCCGGATAGCGGAGATACTGTTCGGCGTATACCGGTGTTCTTCCGGTTCGGATTATTGCACGCAGCTGCTTCAGGGCATTTCGGTCCATTGCGGCAGGGGTTTCACAGAGTACCGGTATTCCGCGTTCGAGCCATTCTGCACCGACTTCATTGATATGTGCTTTGTCGACGGCGATCACAGCGAACTCCGGACTGCCGGAGCAGATCTCTTCTGCTGAGAACATTGCAGGAACACCGAATTCCTGATGAATGCGTTCTGCCTTTTCTGCTTTTCTGCACAGTATCCCGCTGACTTCAAACAGATGCGGCAAAGCAGCTGCGATGCGGAGATAGTACATGGCCCGCCATCCGGACCCGATGACGGCAAAACGAACCGGTCGTTCCATTTTGTATTTCTCCTTTCACTCCGGAAATAATTATAGTTAAGAATGGCTGATTTCAGACAGTCGTTCCCATCTGCCATCGTAGATGATTCGCACAGAAGATTCATCGAAACAAAAACAGCACTGCATTTGTGCAGTGCACTGGTCGGCTGACCCTCATATAGGGGTCTCTGTGCCAATTTGTGTCAGAATATCCGATGCCAGCCATCAAAACATGCGAGATGGCTGGTGTTTTTATGTTGAAACTGTCAGAGTATTCAGTGATGGCAGTCACTGGCCTGAAAGAATATGGTTTTTCTCTTCAATGCTGGCCATGGCCATGATCTGCAGGCCAAAGCTGCTGATCGCGGATGAGCCGGTCTCTGCACTGGATATTTCGGTACAGAATCAGATTCTGAATCTTCTGATGCGGCTGAAGGAAGAAGTTCATTTCTCATGCCTGTTCATCAGTCATGATCTTTCTGTGGTGCGGCATGTTTCCGACCGTATTTTCGTGATGTTTCTCGGAAAGATTTGCGAAACCGGTCCGAAGGAAGAGGTGTTTGCGACTCCTCTGCATCCGTATACGCATTTTCTGATTCAGGCACACCCGGTGCCGGACCCGCACCAGAGGGAGAAGCAGAAGGAGATTCTCAGCGGTGAGATTCCAAGCCCTTCGAATCTGCCTTCCGGCTGCCTGTTTCATACAAGATGTCCGTTCGCAAAGGAGGTGTGCAGAACGAAGGTGCCGGAAATGAAAACATTCGGTTCCCGTCAGGTTCTCTGTCACTTCCCGCTCTGTTCTCCGCAGGGTCATCAGGCAAATCGGAACTGATCCGGCTGGCGGAGTTGTTTCATCTGAGGTTGCGTGTAAAAATAAACTTGCTCAGTAAAGCAGTCAGGTGAACGTATGAAAACAGAGAATTCAGCAGAACTGAAAAAAATACAGGAATTCATTCATCAGATAAGCAATAAATCTGTTTCAGAAGAAAAACCGCTCAGAGAAGCGATCTCTTCAATCGCAGATTCCCTTGGGCTCGGTATTCTTACCGGGGAGCTGCGGGTTGAATCGAGTGAGGTGAATCCGGCGGGATATTATGAAAAGAAAGTGTTCTATTACTGTGAAGAAGGGTTTTCGACAGACAATGTCTGTACTGTGACATATGTGGTGGATGAGCCGGGAACCGTGACGATGACAGCCTGCAGCAGAATCGGCCGGACATTTGCCAGTGAAGCGCAGATCCGCACTCTGCTTGAACTTGTTATGATGGCATCCGAAAGCAGTTTTCTCGCCCGCAAAGCAGAGCTCTCGAGCATACGGCAGGTACCGACGGGGCTTCCGAACACCAGCGGATATCTGCAGGAGGTTGAAAAGAAATATGCGGATCAGTCCATCACAGACTATGATGCATATTATTTCAATCTGATGGGATTCGGGCTGATTACCCGTGAATATGGCCAGAAAGAAAGTGACGAAATCCTGAGACGCTATGTTCACCTCATCGCTTCAGAACTGAGTGAAGGCGAACTGCTCGGACATCTCGGGGAAGATAATTTTGTGGCGCTGATCCGGAAGGGAAAACACAGTGAAGCGTTTCAGCATCTGCTCGAGGGAGTTGATGTTTCTCTGATGTATGGCGAAGAAGAGCCGATCCGGATTTACTGTGCAGCAGGAATGATGCCGGTTATGAAATCGACACCCCTGGAACAGATCATCAGCGGACCATCTGACGCCTGTGCAGAAGCGAAGCGATCCGGAAAGGCACTGGTCATTCTTGATGATGTTCTGAGCGAACGCATTGACCGGAAGAAACAGATTGAACAGAAATTTGAGCGGACACTTCAGAATCATGAATACAAAGTGTTTTACCAGCCGAAGGTAAATGCGGTTACCGGAGAACTGGTCGGAGCAGAAGGTCTTGCCCGCTGGTATGAAAACGGTGTAATCGTACCGCCGTCCAGGTATGTGCCGATTCTGGAAGAGTCTTCCCGGATCACCGACCTCGATCTGGAAGTCATCGATATGGTATGTGCAGATATCGCGGAATGGGAGAGAAACGGTACAACGATCTATCCGGTATCGGTCAATGTTTCCCGCCAGGATCTGCAGGATCCGGAGCTGTTTGAAAAAATCAGCAGAATGATGAATCGCTACGCTATCATGAAAGACCATATTGTGATTGAAATTACGGAAACCGGAAACAGGCTGGAAAACAGTCTTATGGTAGAGTTCCTTGGCAGGCTGCGGAAAGCCGGCATTAAAGCAAGCGTGGATGATTTCGGTACAGGCTTCTCTTCTCTGAGCATTCTGCGGGAGTTTGATGTGAATGAAATCAAGCTGGATCGTTCCTTTATCAATAAAGAACTGAATGAGAAAGATGCGGTCATTATACGCAGTATTATTGAGATGGCAAAGAAGCTGAATATCTCTGTCATACAGGAAGGCGTGGAAACCGAGGCACAGAGAGAATTTGTGATGAATCTTGGCTGTGAACGGATTCAGGGCTATCTGTACAGTGAACCGCTTCCGAAGGAGAGATATGAAGAATGGATCCGAAACGGCAGAAAGCCGGAAGACTGAAATACGGATGCCGTTCAGATAGATGAAAACAGAAAAGGGAGAATGTACCGATCAGTGTGCTGAGACTGAACTGCAGGTGTTCTTCCTTTTCTTTTTTCAGCTGCAGTAATTGCGCAGTGTTTTTCATAAAAACAAAAAGATGAGGCGATGCGCATGGAAGAAATGTATCGGGCTCAGCTGACGATGTTAATAAAGAATAATCTGCTTGAGGAGTGTGAACTGTATGCCGCAGAAACAGCGTCAGAGAGTGCCGTGACGGCTGGCGTGGAGGTGATCGGATATCGGATCTTTGCATCAAACGCAGATGCATTGCAGTTTCTCAATCGGAAAAAACCATTGAGGGGTCATATTGGTTCAGTGAAAACCTGGCAAAGAAATGAATTGATGTCCGCTGTGAGAAACGGACACGGAAAGTCCGAAACCGGCTGTTCTACAGAATCGGTTTCTTTTGCGTCAAAGCGGAAGCGCCTTTGCGGAAGGCAGTGGGCGACATTCCTTCATGCCGGTGAAAGCAGGCAGAAAGATAATCAGAGTTGGAGAAGCCGGTATGATTGGCGATTTCGGCAATCGACATATCCGTATTAAGCAATAATTCTTTCACATGACGCAGACGGACGTTGACCAGATATTCCGAAAATGGAACACCAACCTGCGATACAAACAGGCGGGAGAGATGCCCCTCGGAAAACCCGGCTGTTTTTGCCGCATCAGCCAGACGGATATCCTCGCTGCAGTTCTGCTCAATGAAATACATGGTTTCCATGATTTCTTCGGAGAGTTTATCCGGAAAGCGGATTGCGTCCGGTCGGGTATTGGCGTCACGGATCAGTATGATGAGCCGGAACAGCAGTCCTTTCAGAAGAACATCACAATAGGTTTCGTTTGTTTCATAAATACCGAGCATGTCATCCAGCAGGGCGTGTACTTTTTCAGAGTCTTCCGGCCGGAAGGAAAATATCTTCTGTTCGAAGACTTCCCGCCAGATTTCCGCACTGACTTCCTGGGAAAACTGATCCGCAAGCTGCGGGGAGATTTTCAGCAGGTAATTGATATACGGTTTACTGCTGAGCGAAAAGGTCCGATGATACAGCATCGGCGGCATTACGGTCACATCTCCGCTGTGAAAATCAAACTGCTGGTAGGGAGTGATGACTCTGCGGTCACCGCTGACCAGATAGCCGAGGCTGTAATGTGATGCGAGTTCCATCTGCGGCATGCAGAAAGATGGGGGAAGATCACGTTTCTGAATGGTAAGCAAAGCTTCTTCTGGCATCTGCAACGGCATAAAGGACCTCCTTTTTGATTCTGAGATCATAATATCAAAGATTCGGCAAATAGAATCCGCATAAAAAAGAAGGAAGTCTTATTTTCTGTGATGTAAACTGCAGATGTAAGAAAAAACAGGCATGTGCCTGAAGAAAGGAGAACAGGACAACATTTATGGCAGTAACAAAAGATCAGATCTGGCTTGCGGCCGGCGAAGCAGAAGGAACAGAAGCAGCAGAGGGCGTGATACGCAGAGTCAAGAGCTATACCGATGAGCTCATGGTTGTTGAAAATACGTTTAAGAAGGGTGCAGTCGGCGCAAGGCATTCGCACCCTCATACACAGATTACCTATGTGGTATCCGGAAAGTTTGAATTCACGATCGGAACTGAAACACGCATTGTGACAGCCGGCGATACCATGCTGAAAAAGAACGGGATTGAACACGGCTGTGTATGTCTGGAAGACGGGATTCTGCTGGATATCTTCAGCCCGATGCGGAAAGACTTCGTAAACGAATAAGAGAAATCAGATATAACGTGCATTCAGAGAAAAAGGAGTGAAATAAGTATGATTCAGTTCACAATTGATAAGCTTTACCGTTATGCCCGCAGGGATGAACCGTGCTTCATCGGCTTTCCGCTTGCGGAAGGAACACTTTATACAGCAGATCATATTGCGCTGTATGACAGAGACAGAAAGCTGCCGCTGCAGACAAAGGTGACATCCCGTTATAAAGACGGGTCGATCCGGTTTCTCTTCCTGCGCTTTCTGACGGATATCCCGGCCAATCAGGAAATGAAGGTCGAATGTGAGCTGAACAGTAATGACTCTTCCTCCGTTTTCTTCTCTGCAGTAACAGTTGAGAAAACAGAAACCGGGCTTCGCATTGCGAACGGTGCGGAGGGAAAAGATGCGCTGATCATTGATCTGAAGCATGGAACAGACCGTCTCTTTGAACAGATCACAGCAGGGGATACCGTTTATCAGGGAAGCCAGTTTGAAGGCCCTGTTCTGAAGGAAAACGGAGCCATCGGCAGCGGAGTGCTCCGGCTGGAACAGTGGGAAACGGTGGAAGAAGGCCCGGTTGCAGTAATTGTAAAAAACAGGGGCGTATATCGTGCAGAACATTCGGGCAGAAATACCGGGTTCGAATTCCGGATTACGGTTTGGGCAGGCAAACCATGGGCTGAAGTTTCGTGCCGCATCATCAATACCGATGAAAGGGCGCTTTCCATCGAATCACTCCGTTACAGCTTCCGCCGGAACTCGGAAGCAGACGAAACCGTACGCTCCTGCGCAGCGAACTCCAATTACAAAACAGATTACCTGATCAGTGAAACCGGCAAAACGGTTTCAAAAACCATCGATGCGGACTGGCTGATCAAAGAGGCGAACGAGCACTTTGCGGAAGTGTTCTACGGCACCTTCTTTGCGGACTGTACCGGAAAAGACAGCGGCATTGCGGCGACAATCTTCCAGGCTCATCAGAATTTTCCAAAAGCAGTCTGTGCAGACCGGAATGGAATTGATCTGATGCTGGTCCCGGAAGGCGCTGGCGAAGTGATCCTGCAGAGTGGGATGGCAAGAGAGCAGAAATTCCTGCTTCATTTCCATGATTCGAACGAATCGCTTGAGTCGCTGAATGACCGCAGTATCGTTTATCAGATGCCGTATCGTCCGGTTGTTTCTCCGGAGGTGCAGAGAGCTTCAGGCGTCTGGCCGGATCTCTTCGCAGACCGGCTGGATTACCGGGTAGAGCAGAACCTGACCGCCCGGGCTGACGGACATGGAAGAGCATACGGAATGCTGAACTTCGGAGATTCCTATGACTCCAACTATACTGCCCAGGGAAGAGGCAATGGTCATCTTGTCTGGTGCAATAACGAATACGACTACCCGCATGCATGCGCACTGCTCTTTGCAAGAACCGGAACCCGCCGGTTTCTGGACTATGTGATTGCGTCCTGCAGTCACTGGATGGATGTGGACGTCTGCCATTACCATACCGATCCGATGTTTCTCGGAGGGCAGTGGGAACATACCGCAGGTCATGTGATCAACGGCGTAATGGTATGTTCACATCAGTGGGTGGAAGGTCTGCTCGATTATTATCACTTTACCGGCGATGAGCGCGGACTGGAAACCGCAATCGGAATCGGAATGAATGTGCAGCGTCTGCTTGATACGCCGGCTTATGCAAAGGTCGGTGAAGCCAATGCAAGAGAGACCGGCTGGGCGCTTCGCACACTGACGGCACTCTATGTGGAAACACAGGATGAAAGCTGGGTGGAAAAATGCGAGCGGATTGTGAATGACTTCCGGGTATGGGAAGACACGTACGGGCACTGGATGGCGCCGTATACGGACAATACGCTGGTACGAGTCGGCTTTATGATCTCTGTCGCAATCGGCAGTCTGATGCGGTATTACCGGGTATTCCCGAGCGAAGAGCTGAAGAATATGATTCTGCGGCAGGTGGACGATCTGATTGAACACTGCTATGTGAAGGGATGGGGAATCTTCTATTACAAGGAGCTCCCGAGCCTGAACCGGCTTGGAAACAATACGCTGCTGCTGGAATCACTGACTGCTGCGTATGATCTTACCGGCGACAGAACGTATCTGGAATACGGAATTGAAACATTCAAAAACGCAATGGAGGATGCGCCTGGGTACCATGGCGTAAAACGAAAGGAAGAGGATGCGGTGCTGGTAGGCAATATGAGCAGTAAGCAGTTTGCTCAGAGCATGATCCCGTTAGCGGGATACTACCGTGCACTTGCGGAAAGCGGAATGGATTACAGATGAAGAAAATAGATATGACCCGCGGGCCGATCATGAAAAATGTTGTGCTGTTTGCACTTCCGATCATTGCCGGAAATATTCTGCAGTATCTCTATACGACAGTCGATACGCTGGTAATCGGAAATTACTGTGATCATACGGCTCTCGCAGCGGTCGGCACAAGCTCTCAGCCAGTTGAAGTACTCTTATGTATCTTTCTTGGCATCGGGACAGGCGTCAGTATTCTGATTTCACAGTATGTCGGCGCAAAGGACTATGAAGGAATGCAGAACGCCAGCAGAACAGCAATTTCTCTGGTCTATCTCTTCGGTATTCCCATCAGCCTCATCGGCTGGTTTATAGCGCCGCTTCTGCTGAAGCTGATGAATGTTCCGGCAGATGTCTGGAACAGCGCACTGCTGTATACACGGATCGTTCTCTGCAGTGCGATCGGGAATATCGGGTATAACATGAATGCCGGCATCCTGCGGGGAATCGGCGACAGCCGGGCATCACTCTGGTTCCTCGTTGTTTCATGCATTGCGAATATCGTGCTTGATCTTACGCTTGTTGCGGGGTTTGGCATGGGAGTGAGCGGCGTGGCGATCGCAACCGGCATTGCGATGATGCTGGCATGGCTCTTCAGTATCTTCTATATCCGGAAGCGCTATGAAGGGCTTGGATTTACGATACTGCCGCATGGACTCTCGAAAAAGGAAGTGAAATCAATTCTTTCCATCGGTCTTCCGATCGGACTGAACAATTCTCTGTTCTCTTTCGGTCATGTGGCGCTGCAGACACTGATCAATACGCAGGGCTCTGTCTTCATGGCTGCCTGGTCGGTATCCGGCAGAGTGAACGGAATCGCCAATATGGCAATTACCGGCATCTCTTCTGCGGCAATTACGTTCTCCGGACAGAACTACGGAGCCGGCCATATCGACCGGCTGCGGGAAGGACAGTTCCGTATTCCGTTTATTTCCGGTGCGATTACACTTTCCTTCGGCATCTTCTTCATTCTGATCCGCATGCCGATACTCCGTCTGTTTACCAGTGACCCACTGGTTCTGAATTATGCGGGAGGGTTTGTCGTAGTCATGCTGCTGAGCCAGTGGATGTATGCAGTATTCAATGGCATCTCCTGTATGATCAACGGAACCGGACGGGTCAGATATACAACAGTGATCAATCTGATGATGTTATGGGCAGTGCGGATTCCGGTTGCCTATCTGATTGTCAATACGATCGGCGGTACGTTTATCCCGTACTGCTTCCCGGCTTCCTTTGGCTTCGGCATGCTGTGCATGATCGGTTATTATCTGTTCAATAAGGAATGGAAAAAACTGATGCACAGTGATCAGAAAGAGGAGACTGGCACTGCCGGTCACAGAGGAATCACAAACAGAAGGGCAATTCTGCTCGGCCGATGAACGGATGCGAAATATAAGCATTCCGTTCTTTTTTTCTTTCGCCCCCCTGCGTCTTTTCCGGAAATACGCATATACAGATTTCACACTTTCCCTTGATAGCTGCTGCGCGGTTAACATAAATGAAAACAGACGGACATTCATCTGCATATTACTTTTTTCCTGCGTGAATATCAGTCTGTTATCTGCATTATCCGACATGAATAGTCGCTGAATTATTACACTTTCCGGCACAAAAAATGCACTGCGCCTAACCAGTGACAGTGCATTATTCACATCTTCCATCCGATAAACCGCATCTGCTTCAGGCCTGCTGTCATCCTCAGAATACATAACATGCACATTATGTCCTTCTGTAACTGCAGGTGCATTTTTCTGCGCAAGTGGTTCAGATAAATGCCGGAAAGCTGCCGCAATTCTGATGAAACAAACCGGGAAAAGCCGTGGCTGCCGCAATGAAACCATGTTTTTTGCGGTATGTATTGCTGCTTCTGATCCGGTAAGGTAGCAGGAGTCCGGGTCGGTTATTCCGGTAAAGCGGTCTCGGTCTGTTCGGCAGTCTGCGGGTGATCAGAAGACTGCTCGCTGTCATCTTCCCGGTTCAGGGGTTCTCCGTTCTGAAACCGCCAGTAGCTGTTCACAAGACTGCGGTATCCAAGCTTCTGAATGGTTTTATAACGCAGACGGTAGTTCGTTTTGCGGTAATGGCCTGAGATGAGATAACGCATGCATAACGCGGCGTACTGATCGATTACCTTCAGTTTTCCATCCTTTGTAAGCAAAGGGAAATACCATCTTGCCCAGGTGATTTCCCTGCTAGAATGTTCATAAAACTTCCGGTTCAGAAAGTGGATATATGCAGAAACCGCCTGTTCATCCGGCTGTCGGGTGCGCTTTTTCCAGCGGTATAGTTTATGCGCCTTCCGGTACAGTTTTGCCTTCAGTTTTTTCAGAGTGACATCGGAGATATCAATCTCTTTTCCCTGAAATTCAAAACCGAGAAATTCAATCGGTTCTCCCGGAGCGGTGCGGATTACTTTAGCCGGATTGAATTCCAGTCCTTTCTGCCGGAGAATATCGCTGATGACAGCTTCATAGGCAGTGCGCTGTTCTTCCGTTTCCGCAAAGACAACTATGTCATCGGAATAACGAAGATAGGGGATATTCTGCTTTGCAAAATAACGATCCAGTTCAGACAGATACAGATTGGCAAAGAATCCGGACACCGGCATACCGGGCATTGCGCCTTTCCGTACACGAACAGGCTGATTCCCCTGAATCGCATACGGGTCGTTCAGAACATGCTCAAAAAGCTGAATGAACAGCGGCTCTTCCGGCATCGTTTCTTTCAGAAGTGCAATCAGCTGATCCGGATCAATGGAAATGAAGTAATCATGGACATCGGCTTTATAAGTGAATGCATGGGCCATATCCACATGTTTCAGGATTGAATAAATTCCCTTTTTTACTCCGCGGTTTGCCCGGAAGGAAAAGAGATTATCTTCAAACAGCGAGTCATACTTACGTAACAGATAGGCCAGCAGTTTCAGAACGAAGTTTTCTTCTTCCGGAAATACGAACACATTTCGTTTTCTGCCGGTGCCATGTTTGTTGACTTCGCTGAGCACGGGAGTGGAAAGCGACATGGAAGAAGTGATGTCCTCTACAACTGCTTCATAACGGCGCTCCGCGACAAACTTCTGAAGCGCTTTCAGCTCTTTGCGATGCATGTTGTTCTGTTCCGTTTTATATTGGACAAACCCTTCCCATACGGAAGGTTCCTTCAGCAATTCAATCAGTTC
The DNA here is from genome assembly GCA_017543025.1 of Solobacterium sp. Next base: position 17,609 of record JAFYGX010000089.1, on the reverse strand, counting down.
CATCGGTTAATCTCAAATATCCTGTATGCTTTCTTATAGTAATGTCATAAAATGCAGAAACAGCGGTAAATATAGTAAACGCATTAAATTAATGCATTATGAATTAGAGGGCGTGATATGATAATTGCGGAGGTGCTTATATGCATGTTCGCAAGTTTAAATCCGATAAAGAGGCTCTGCTGAAAGAAGGCCGGTCTATAGTGTCTGAAAGTGCAGATAATAAATTCGTGAACCGGGTTTCTTTGGTAAATCTCATACTTTCAGGTATCAGTGCAGAAACCTTGTCTAAATATTGCGGCGAAAGCAAACGAACTCTTATGAGCTGGGTTCAGAAGGTTGATGACGAAGGCTGGGGCTCTTTGATGGCAAAGAAACAGGAAGGCAGACCCAGACGTCTTTCTGGAGAACAGGAAGAAGAGATTCGTAATGCAATCAAAGAGGATTCCTGTAAATACGGTTATAACGTCTGGGATGGGCCGTCATTATCTGACTACATTATGAAGAAGTATAACGTTGTCCTCGGTGTTAGAGCTTGCCAGAATCTGATGCATCGTCTGGACTTCAGTCTTATCCGTCCGCAAACATATCCTTCGCTTGAGAATCCGGATGACACTGCTCGTGAAGAGTTTAAAAAAAACTGAAAGAAGTATCCGAGGACGATTCTCTTACCCCTGTATTTCAGGATGAAGTGCATTTTAAGGTGCAGACAACCATTACGCGTAAATGGGCTCCAAAAGGCTCTGAACCCAAAGTGATGTCTAAGCCCGGCAATAACAGCTTGTCTTACAGTGGTTTTCTGATTCCGGAAACAGGAGCACTGTACGTGAATAAGCCAACCTGGTTCAACTATGAAACAACAATTGAATCGTTACGGGATTTTATCAAACAGAATCCGATCCCGGAAGGAATGAAATATCTGATGATATTGGATAATGCACCCTGGCATAAAAAAGCAATACGTCTGATCTGGAAAGAAGAACTGGAAGAATATCAGGACATTCGTGATTCAATGGTGTTTTTGAGCATGCCCCCGTACTCACCGGATCTCAACCCGATCGAACAAGTTTGGAGAATAACTCGTCGGGAAAAGACTCATAATCGTTACTTCTCATCACTGGATGTATTAACGGAAACATTGGACGAGTTCTTTGAATCGTTTTCAGATGGAAGCGATCAGCTGAAATCCTTATGCAGTTTCAAATGCTTTGCATAGCCAGGGGTTACTCTCTATACAGTCAAAGTGCAAGATTCAAATTCGTTTACTAAAACTGGTATAATGCGATTGGCACTGAATGCGCAGAAATGCGCTCCTGCCTTGGTTGAAGCAGTGCACACTGAAACGGAATTGCAGGATTCCGTGTGCTGTTGAAACCAGTTAACCGCTCCGCGGTTTCAAGCCGCTGTCAGTGCTGTCCGGTTCCGGGAAAACGGAACATGGAGCTGTGTCTGGAATCTGAACGTATGTCAGCCCGGCACAGTTTTTATTTTGAATTCAGCAGACAGCGGAAATCAGATAAGTGTGAAATCCGTAAAATCCCAGTATCCTTCTCCGTAAAAAAGGAAGTACAGAGGAAGAATACCGGAAACAGGGGCGAGCTTCATGCGCAGTTCGTTCCATGTCTGAGAAGGATGAATCGCTGCGCTGCCGATAACCGGCCCGCTGAGTGCGGTGCGTACTTCAATCACGCCTTCGGCATCTCCCATGTACTGCAGCACGAGCTGTTTCGGGCATTGCAGATCAAAGTATTTATAGCCGATCATGGTGCCGTTTCCGATATCGCAGACCATCTGCCTGTGATTCCGGCTTCCTGCATATGGAATGCGGTCGGTCTGCAGTTTGTTGGAGCTGTGGGGCATATGGCCGTTGGTGAGATTGCAGCAGATGACAGCCGGATATGTACCGGTTCCTTTCAGGGGACCACCGTTCAGGCCGCAGCTGGTAATCTCAGTCTGAGGAATGGAGCCGTCCGCTTCAATTGTGATCGGTTCTGCGCATGCCTGACGGCTGTAATCGGATTTATGGGTAAGCCGGTGGTAGAACACATACCACTGACCGCTGATGCATTCAATACTGCCGTGTGTCGTTCCGGTAATATTCAGCCGGTCTTCCGGTTTTCTGCCGTGGTATCCGATGTCACCGTTGGAAACGATGGTGCCTCCGTAAACAAAATCCCGGTCCGGGTATCTGCTTACGGCGTAGCACAGCTCATGGTTGTTTCTGGAAGAATAGATGAAATAATAACGGTCGTTGATTCTGCGGATCGAACTTCCTTCAAAGAATCCGTGTCCATGTCCGTCCGGTGCGGTTTCGAATGGCGTTCCTGTCCGGATCAGAGGTATTACCCGAACCGGTTCGGAAGTCAGTGTAAGCATGTCATCCGCAAGCGTCATATGGAACGGTCCGTAAATGGAGTCGCCTGCTTTGCATAATTCGCGGATATGCGCTTCTGATTTGCCGAAACGGGCTGCCTCAAGCCGGTTCAGTTCTTCGTCATCCGGACTCTTCCGAGTTTCGGCATGCGGATACCAGGTTCCGGAATATAAACGGATAGTACCGCTGTCATTGATGAGTGCGGGATCAAAATTCACATAGGTCAGAAACGGAGATCCATCCGGGTTTTTTACAACGCCGAGATATTCATATCTTCCATCCGGTCTGTCACATACCGCAACGCCGATCGGGTTGCTGTAACCGCCTTTGCCGCGGTCACCAGAAAGGCAGTAATACAGGTAGAACCGGCCGTCATTTCCCTGAACTGCATCCGGCGCATAAGCCGCATTGCGGAGTACCGGGTCATAAAGCGGGTCCTGTTTCGGGTCATAGCTGATACCCGGGCAGGTCCAGTGTTTCAGATCATCCACCGGAGCTGACCATACTTCATATGGTTCAGAGCAGAACGTGGTTCCGGCTTCTCTGTCATGAGAACCGAACAGATACACACGGCTGCCGAATACATGCGGTTCGCCGTCCGGAATATAGACATTGAGCGGCAGAAACGGATTGAATGCCTGACTGATCATGTTTTATCTCCATCTGTAGTAAATCTGTGTGCGTTACCGGACTGTCCGGTCAATATAATTCAGAAATCTTCGGATTTCCTCGTTCCAGAAACTCCATTCATGCCCGAGCCCTTCAATCTGGTCATATTCATAGGCGAATGAAGGATCATTGAGTGATTCCATAGTTTCTTTTACCAGAAGGTTCAGGTTCAGCCAGGGGTCTTCACTGCCGCATGCATGATAGATTTTAGGCTTCAGAGTACCTTCTTCCGAGACTTTTCGGGCAAGAAACCGAATACTGTAAGGGGTATTGCGAATATCATTCTGACCGAACATCCGGATGCGCGGCGTAATGCGATCTGATTCGGACTCCGCAAACACTGCATCTGCCTTGTCACCGGCTGAAAACGCTCCGATTGCACCGAACCGTTCGGGATAAGTTAGTCCGATCAGCAGACATCCGTAACCGCCGTTGGACAGACCGCTGATGTAATTGTCATTCCGTTCGGAAGAGAAATGCGGAAACATCTGAAACAGAATGTCTGGAAGTTCATTACCAATATAGGATGCATAGCGCAGTCCGTAAGCCATATCAGTAAAACAGGAATCGTTTGCGTTGACAATCACAACTGCGAGCTTTCTCTCATCCGGAATAGTTGCAATTGAGGAATAATACAGCCATTCATGCTCATCGCCGGAGCCGCCATGGCATAGCCACAGTACAGGGATCTGTTCGCCGTTCTTCAGGCCGTCCGGTATCAGAACGCGGCAGTCATTGTGCATGCTCAGTACATTGGAAAACAGGTTCAGCTTAACAGAAATCATGTCCGTTCCTCCCCATCATGGAACCATCTCTCAGTTCTGAGCCGCAGAACCATACAAACATATCTTTCAGCCGTTCGTTCCAGTACTGAAACTCATGTGCGCCGATCCCCCATTTTGCGGTGACATCATACAGGGATTCAATGCAGGAGTAAAATCTGCGGTTCACATCAATCAGCCGGTCTTCATTGCCGCAGCAGAGAAAAATCTTCGGTCTGTCTTCCGGCGGCAGCTTGTCATAGATCCAGAACGGATTGAGCCGGCTGTTCAAGGTGGCATCCCAGTCTGTTCCGAACAGATGGTCCATATTCACTTCGGGCAGATTCGCCTGAATGTCCCTGAGATCCAGTGCGCCGCTGAATTCTGCGATATTTCCGAAGTTGTCCGGGTGCGTCATACCGCATACCACAGCGCCGTAACCGCCCATGGATTCGCCGGCAATCAGCCAGTCTTCCTTCTGTTCAGAAACCCGGAAATGAGTCCGGATAAACTGCGGAATCTCTTCTGCAATATAGTCCATGTAACGATATCCGTTCCAGGTGTTCACGTAGAAGCTGTTCTTGCCGGAAGGCATGAACACAAGCACCGGGAGTTCCCGGGTCATGTCATAGATCTGACTTTTCAGCAGCCATTCTGTCCGGTCGTTGTTTGCGCCGTGCAGAAGAATGATTACTTTGAAATTGCTGCACTGAACAAGTGATTTATAACCAGGCTGCGGAATCAGAACTTCCGCCTCCACCGGCATGTTCAGAGCTTCTGATCGAAATCGGATTGTTGCCCAGGCCATATGATTTACTCCTTTGCCCGCACGATGAGCAGTACGGTATTGCCGTCAGTGAACCGGAAGAATCCGGTTCTGAGGATTAAGGTAATACAGTATTCTCCTGCGTTACGTTAATGCGATGCGGTATCTTCATACGATCATTGTAAACGATACGCTTCGATGCGGATAATGTATTCAAACAACATCGGCAGATCATTGCCGGAAACGGGAATACGGACCTCGTTCAACGATTCTGAAACGGAGCAGATATCTGGTGCGTTCGGAAAGAGAAACCGGCTTCTGCGGCAGAAACGGAATCCGATATCCGGAAAAACTTTGAGATTGCGGATGCCCACCCCGGCTATAAGTCCAGCGCACCCTATCGGAAAAAGAACGGATCGCGTACGAATCTGGAAGCGACAATTTACCCGATATCCCGGACAAAACAGGTAAAGTTCTATCTGGTATCTCTGAAGGAAAGTGAATTGTGTTGACGGCATGTTCCGGCTGAAGGAGATAGAACGGAAACAGCAGAGCGAGGTCAGCGGATCTGTAAGACACGGATTACTCACAGCTGGCTGTTCGATAGAGTTCACCGTATTGTGACGGATTAACAGAACGATCACGGAAAAGGATGTCAGTCTGCTGACCGGAACAGTTCTGAAACAGGACAGATCAGAAACAGATATTCATAAAATCCAGAAACCTGATATCGGAATAGAATAGAGAAGTGGCTGTGTACATCATTACTGCGTACACGATCATATTCGGAAGTGCCTGCCTGCATCAGCTGCGTTTACGCTTTCAGAAATGATAGATTATCATTCCTTTTCAGACAGCTTTGTCTCTTGAATCTTCAGATTATACGTTTAGAAATTCTGAGCTGTCACATAAAGGTATTTTTCAGATGCGTGCCCCTCAAACCCTTTATCAGGATATTTGTCGATATCAGTGCGGTGTAATTGCCGCACTTTTTTACGGAGTCTGCCAGAATTCTGGACCGCATTGCGGATCACTCGGAAAATAGGAACTCAAAATGACTGCCAGGATCGATTTTATGTGGAAAACCTCGAAAATCCGTTGCTTTCAGCCGAAATTGTCCACATAGTCGGGTGTCTTAGAAGTGCGAAATCACATCGTGTAAAGTGCAGATATGACAATGGAGAGATGGAAAAAGCGCCTTCCTCCCATGACTGAAGTCACGGGATTCCCGCGCAGATTTTCATTGAAGGAAGCTGCACTGCATAATTCGAATTGCGATTTGACGGCGTTATGCCCGGAATGACAGCAGAAAAAGTAGATAAATCGCACGTTGAGTTCTGCTGTTCATCTTTCGAAGGAGCACTGATATGGAACAGATATTTATTATCGAAGACGGAACACTTACAAAATATGAAGCGGATGATTATGTGAAAGTCGTGTATACTGGAGCAGCTTATAAGACCGCTCAAGGATATCGTTTTCATTCGGCTGGATTAACCCCCCCGTGTGAACTGTAATCGAAACCATAAAGGAGAAAAAAGCAGATGGCATATTTTCTGCGGATCCGTTCCGGTAAGTTCAGTTCAGAAGGGAGATGCAGGATGGCGGAAGAGGAACTGTATTATTATCTGCTGTCAGATCGGAATGTCATCGCAAAAGGAGACGGCAAGCTGAATTTCTGGATCTGGAATAACGGAAAGTGGCACTATGACTATAGTCTGAAGATCGCGGATCAGATAAATGGACTAACCGCTGAATCAGACCTGATCTGCAGGCTGGAAGAATTGTCGGAAGCGGATGCGATGCGGTTCATCGGCAGAGAGTAATCATCCCGAGACAGTGCTGTGGTACTGTCTTTTTTCTGCGCGCAGAACAGGGTTCTTAACGTCTTTTTAACGGCAGAAAGGAAATCCTTAATCCTGTTTTAATCCGATGAGGATTATATAAAAATCAGGAGAACAAAACCGTGGATGTGAATCGATTTGTACAAAAGCATCTGAATTCATTTCAGACGATATTGCTGGGGTTTGGGGCGTTGATTCTGATCGGAGCACTGCTGCTATCGCTGCCGATTGCTTCCTCCAATCATCAGGGAGTTCCGTTTCTTAATGCACTGTTTACTTCTGCTTCAGCTGCCTGCGTGACAGGCCTTGTCGTGTATGACACTGCAATACAGTGGTCGGTGTTCGGGAAGATTGTGATTCTCATCCTGATTCAGATCGGCGGAGCAGGCGTGGTGACAATGATCATTCTTGCCATGCTGGTGAGCGGAAAGCAGATCGGAATCTTTCAGCGTCTTACCATGCAGGGAGCGGTATCTGCGCTGCATATCGGAGGGATTGTGAAATTCACAAAATTCTTTCTGAAGGTCACGCTTCTGATGGAAGCTGCCGGAGCACTGCTGTTGTTTCCGTTTTTTGCGGGTCAGTTCGGTGTTCTTCGCGGCGCATGCTATGCGGTATTCCATTCTGTATCAGCCTTCTGTAATGCGGGGTTTGATCTGATGGGGATCAGAGAACCGTATTCTTCTCTGACCGCCTATACCGGAGCGGTATGGCTGAATGTCATCATCATGATTCTGATCATTATCGGAGGACTTGGTTATCTTACCTGGCAGGACCTGATGGATAACCGATTTACCTTCAGCCGGCTCAGGCTTCAGACAAAGATCATCCTGACTGTCACACTGATTCTGATCACGGTATCGTTTCTGTATTTCATCCTGTTTGAATTCCGGTTTCTTCCCTGGAAAGAGCGAATACTGGCATCGCTGTTTCAATCGGTAACACCGCGTACCGCAGGCTTTAATACCGTACCGTACGATCGGATTTCAGAAACCGGCCAGCTGATCACAGTGATACTGATGCTTACGGGTGGTGCGCCTGGTTCGACAGCCGGAGGACTGAAAGTGACAACGGTATTCGTCCTGGCCTCGGCAACGAGCTGCAGTCTGAAGAAAGGACACGAGGTTGTCGGGTTCAAGCGAAAGATCGACAGCGGTATTGTACAGAATGCATTTACGCTTCTGATGATCTATCTTGGTCTGCTGTTTGCCGGAACAGTTCTGATTACATTACGGGAAGGTCTTCCCGTGATGCCTGTCATGTTTGAATGCGCATCCGCATTAGGCACCGTAGGACTTACAACAGGGATCACTCCCGGTCTTCATCCGCTGTCAAAACTGGTTCTGATCGCATTCATGTTCCTTGGTCGAACCGGAGGAATCACAGTAGCTTATGCAATGCTTGGCAATGATATACGGAAACCTGCCCGTTATCCATCTGAGAAGATAACGGTCGGATAGAAAGGAAGCTTATGAAAAACGTACTGATAATCGGTGCCGGACGCTATGGACGCTATACGGCAATGAAACTGAATGAAATGGGACACCAGATCATGGCAATCGATAAGGATGAGGGAAGAATCAACCATATCCTGCCGTACGTGACGGATGCGCAGATTGGTGACAGCACCGACGGGGAATTCATGAAAACGATCGGTGTATCGGATTTTGATGTCTGTATTGTCGCTATTGGTGATGATTTTCTGAGTTCGCTTGAGACGACTGCGATGCTGGAAGAATATGGCGCAAAGAAGATCATCTCCCGGGCGACCAGCGGAAAGCAGGAAAAGTTTCTGCTGCGCAATGGGGCGTCTGCAGTGGTATTTCCGGAGCGGCAGCTGGGCACGTGGACTGCGATCCGCTGCAGTTCTGACAGTATTTCCAATTTCATCGAGCTGAAGGACGGGTACTGTATTTTTGAAGTGGCAGTCCCTCCGCAATGGGAAAACAAGACAGTGGGAGAACTGGATGTCCGGAAACGGTATCAGATCAATATTCTCGGCCTGCAGAACGGGAAGGTGGATATGAACGTCAATAATTTCACAGTTCTTCGGCCCGGGCAGATGATGCTGGTGCTTGGTCTGCAGGAGACATTGCAGAAGCTGTTCTGCGTATAGGAGGAAGCGCCATGTACGAGATCCTGCTGATCATCGGATGTCTGCTGTTTGTGTTTGTGATCGGCTATTGGTCAATCGGCCGGCTGTTTGATCTGCTTGATACAGAGACGTCTCAGAAGCGGACATATCGGGTAGTGTCAGATGATCCGATGGTGCTGCATCAGATGAAAAACTACTTTGATCCGGAACAGTGCATCCTGCTTGCCGGATATGAACAGGAAGTGATTGATGAACTTCAGAGACATGCGGCAGATTTTGCTATACTGAATAGCGGCAGAAAAACGCTTCCTGTAAATGCAGATCAGATGAATCATATCCATACAGCAGTACAGCTGAGTGATCCGCTGTATACAGATGAAGACATCCGGATTTACATGATTTCAAATCAGCTGAAATATATCGATATCTATTATCGGGATGCAATGGAGCCGGTAATCCGTGAAATGACAGGAAACGGTCTGATTCAGAAAACAGATGGAAGGTCTTAAAACGATGACTGACCGGACAGAACAACAGAAACGAACGATTACGGTAATGGTCTGTCTTTCTTCTTCGCCAAGCAATATCCGCGTGATACAGGCAGCGGAGAAAATGCTGAGGGGAGGACAGGAAACAGCTTATGCGCTGTATGTCGGAAACGGAAAAGAATCCGCTTCGCAGCGGGCGGCACTGCAGGAAACAATCGATGCGGCCAAGGCGGCGGGGTTTGAAATTCATATCCTTTCCAGCAATGATATTCCCCTTACGATAGCAGAATATGCGAGGCGGGTTCATGTGAGTGATCTGTTCATCGGGAACAGTATCTCCTCCCCGCTTCTTTCTGCTGGAAGACCTGTTTCTGCCCGGCTGGCGGAATACCTTCCGGACGTGGACATTCATATCATTCCGGACCGCAGGGCTTCTTCCATACCGCAGATCGAAACGCCGGATACCCAGCTGGTATTTGTACCGCGGGATATCATTCTGGTAATTCTGATCATGACAATCGCAACTATGCTGTCGGTATGGTTTGATCGTTCGCGGTTCTCCAATGCCAATATCATTACGATTTATATCCTTGCGGTGATGATTGCATCCCTTGTTACCTCCAGACGTATTTACGGGATTTTTGCGGCGGTTCTTTATATTCTGCTGTTCAATTTTCTGTTTATTGACCCGCGGTTCACTCTGCTGGTGTATGACACCGGCTATATGATGACGTATTTTGTGACAATCATTGCTGCACTGATCACGGGTTCTGTGACAATCCGGATGAAGACGATTGCCCGCCAGTCTGCGGAAAATGCCTATCAGGCAAAGATTCTGCTCGATACTTCGAATCAGCTGGAGCAGGCAACCGGGCATATGGAGACGGTACGCATTACATGCCTGCAGCTGGCGAAGCTGCTGAACCGCAATATTCTGTTCTATGAAGGGAATGCATCAGATAATCCATACATCTGTTCTCTGACCGGAACGAAACAGGATTATTCTGCTTACCGGAATGAAAAACAGGCGATCGCATGGACGTTTGAAAACTGCCATCATGCCGGTGCGTTTACATCGAATTTTCCGGAATGCTGCTGCCGGTATTACTGTATTTTCTCCGGTGTGGAAAAATATGGCACGATCGGAATCGATATGGAGAATACCCGGTTCAGTGAGTTTGAAAATTCAATTCTGCTGTCGATTCTCCGGGAGTTTACGATGGCGCTTGAAACAGAACAGATCCGTGCGAAACAGCGTGCGGCAGAGATAGAAGCAGAGAATGAACGTCTGAGGGCAGGTTTGCTGAGATCGATTTCACATGACCTTCGAACGCCCCTGACGGCGATTTACGGAAATGCATCGACGCTTGAAAGCAATGAGGCACAGCTGAGCCAGGAAGAGAAAAAGCGGATTTACCGTGATATGGCAGAAGATTCGATGTGGCTGAGCACACAGATGGAGAACATTCTGGCAATGACAAAGCTGGAAAGCAAGGCAGTGCTCTCTCGTTCCATGGAAAATGTATATGATGTGATCTGTGAGGCGATGAGACATGTGATGCCGCACCCGGATCATACAATTGAACTGCAGAGCGAAAACGATGATCTGTATGCGGAAATGGATGCGAAACTGATTATTCAGGTGCTGATCAATCTGCTGAACAACGCAGTAAAATACACTCCGCCGGGATCGAAGATCGTGATCCGGCAGAAACTGGAGGGAGACGATGTGACGGTGTCGGTGGAAGATAACGGACCGGGGATTGCGGCGGAAGATAAGCCGTATGTGTTTGATCTTTACTTTACCGGCAGTCATTCGCCGGATGACAGTTATCGGAGTCTCGGACTCGGGCTGAATCTCTGTCAGATGATTCTGCATGCGCATGGCGGTCAAATCAGGGTGAATGATAATGTTCCGCATGGTGCGGTATTCTGCTTTTCACTGAAAGGAAAGGCGGTTGTATATGAAGAATGAATTCGGAATTCTTGTGATCGAAGACGACCGTTCAATTTCGGGGCTGATTTCCACAACTCTGAAGCTGAACGGGTTTGTGCATTACAGTGCGGCTACCGGAAAGGAAGGGATCGCAGAGTGTGTTTCCAGACAGCCTTCTCTGATTCTGCTGGATCTCGGACTTCCGGATATGGATGGAATTCAGGTGATTGAAACCGTGCGGACGTGGTCTTCCGCAATCATCATCATTATCAGTGCGCGTACAGAAGACAGTGACAAAATCAGCGCGCTGGATGCCGGGGCGGACGACTATCTGACAAAACCGTTTTCCATTGATGAACTGCTTGCCAGAATCCGGGCGGCGCAGCGTCGGATGCGGTTTATTGAAAGCTATGCGAATGAAAGCCCGGTATTTACGAACGGCAAGCTGAAGATTGACTATGCGTCAAACCTGGTATGGGTTGATGAGAAAGAGATTCATCTGACCCCTCAGGAATACCGGCTTCTGTGTCTGCTGGCGCAGAATGCCGGAAAGGTTCTGACCCATTCCTATATCATCAGTAATGTCTGGGGCAAAGAGATCGAAACGGATATCATCTCGCTCCGTGTATACATGAATGCATTGCGAAGAAAACTGCGGTGTGAAGGAGAAGAAGAGCTGATTCGTACGCATATCGGAATCGGCTATCAGATGGTGCGTCTTTGATGCAGGTAAGAGCATCTGGCTTACGGGCATGGAAGCTGATCGGATATCAGCTGTATGAATCATCTTAGTCTGCCGACAAGTACACTTCATAATATCTTAAATCAGAGGTATAATATCAGCTGTTGACCAGATTGACAGGATCCTGCGGAGCATTCATCCGTATGGAGTGTTCCGCTGTAGTTCATGCGGCTGGGAAGGGCTGAACAGGATGCTCAGGGGAGAGAGAAAACAGTATGAATAATGTGTTTGGAGCGATGCCTGGTACTGATGAATTCAGGGCGTTATGCGTGATTGCCGGAGCGGTGGTATTCGCAATCATCATTTCCATAGTGAAAAAGATCGTCTGGAAAAGACGGGAAAACAGCGCCGCAAAATAAACAGGAAGTACAGCAGACTGCACCGGTACAGATAAAACCGCAGGCCGGAAGATGAAAATCGGAAAATAACGATATAATGTATCTGCATGCGATCATATGATGCATGAAGAACATCGGAGGAGCTGGGAGGGCCCTGTAATGAGCAGAAAATCAGGTATTATTGTTGCGGTTATAGCTGCAGCGGCACTTTGTCTGTCGCTGTTCAATCTGTTTCAGACGCTGAAACCGAGCGAGCAGAAAGCAGAAAAAGATATTCAGTATGTACTGTATCTTGGTACGAATGACATGGATTCCAACGAGCCGGTATTCACGGAAGCGGAAGCGAAAGCAGAGCTTGAAAAGATTCTGATCAGCCATTTCGGCGGTTACACAATCTCGGAAGCCAGAGGCGGCTGGGAAGATGAAGGCAAGATTTATCAGGAGTATACGCTGGTGGTTTATCTGAGTGATACAACGATTGATGAAGTCCATAAAGCAGCTGAAGATATGATCCGTACGTTTCATCAGAGTTCGGTTCTGATACAGGCAAACGAGACAACTACGGAATTCTATACCGGAAACTGATCCGGCTGTACAGCTGAAGAAGATGCCGCTGAGACTGCTGGTCCGGCGGTTTTTTTTATGAAGTCAATGAGAACCTGTGTCAATGAGAACCTGATATATGAAAGGGCTCAGAAGAAAATGAGCTGCCAGAGAGAATGCATTATTATGGCTGACTCCGGACGTCGGAGAACCAGTGCGGGAATTCAATAGCTGCCGATGCCGGACCTTATGCAGTACTTCTGCAGAAAAAAACTGCTTGCGCCGGAAACAGAACAGAGCGGAAAATATAGAAAAAGACAGGAGGAGAATGATGAGATTAATCAGAAAACTGAGCGCATTACTGCTGTGCATACAGCTGGCGGAAGCTCCGGCAATGAATTGCGTGCATGCGCAGATGAACAGCGGAATAACTGAACAGACGGTCTGTCTTGCCGAAGAAGAACATGAAACCGATGATCCGTCGGATTCTGAATATCAGAGAAGGAATGCGGTGATGTATCTGCTTCCTTCTGTGGTGATCGCAGTTGTTCTGACTGTAATTGTGATGCGGCAGAAAAAGGAGAATCGTAATCGCTGAACCGGAGAGATCTGGTTTTCATGTGCATAAGGGAGGTTTGTGATACTGTAAATATAACGCAGTAACTGAAAGGAATCTGAATAATGAAACCAGAAAAGAAAGCATCTGAAATGAGCGTGAGCGAACTTGCGGCTTACATCGATTACTCTGTCCTCAAACCGGAATTTACGGAAGAGCAGATCATTGAACTGACAAAAGACGGAGTGGAACTCGGATGTGCCACCATCTGCATCAATCCTGCATACATGGATCTCTGCAAACCTTATGTGGAAGGCAGTAAGACAAAACTCTGCCCGGTCTGTGATTTCCCGTTCGGGGCAAGTTCTACGGAATCAAAAGTTAAACAGGCAAAGATACTGGTGGACCGGTATGCCGATGTGATCGGAGAACTTGACGTCGTAGCGAATTTCGGATGGATCAGAAGCGGCAAATATGACGCTGTTACGGAAGACATCAAAGCCGTTGTGGATGTATGCCATGAAAAGAATGTGCCAGTGAAGGTGATTTTTGAAACCGATGCACTGAATGAAGAACAGGTCCGTCAGGCATGTCGCTGCGGGATCGCGGCTGGCGTTGATTTCGTGAAAACCAGTACCGGATTTCTGACCGGATTTGAAGCACACGGCGCTACGCCGGAAATTATTTCCGTCATGATGGAAGAAACCGGCGGAAAAGTAAAAATCAAGGGCTCCGGCTGTATCCGTACCCGCGAACATTTTCTGAAACTGATTGATATGGGGATTGACCGGATGGGGGTCGGCTATAAATCCGTACCGGTCGTGCTTGATCTGAAGCGTTAGAAAACCGTGAAGAACTGGAAGACGGTAAAGGAACACGTTATGCGCCATGGCTTTCAGATCTGTTTTTCCGAAAAGAAGTCAGGGAGGACATTACATTCCTGCTGGAAAAAAGCAGAGAACGAAATTACAGCAATACCTGCCATCTGCTGAAAAAAGTGTATGACGAATCAAAATCTGCAGACCGGAAAAAAACGGAATCACAGGATGTTCAGAAAGCCTCTGTATGAGGCGACAGAAAGGGAAACAGATGGAATATATTCAGCTGACTGAAGACAATCTGGAACGGGAACATATCTGCTGTGCAATCTCAAACAGCAGTGATATACAGGTTTCCTCCAAGAAGGCATGGCTCAGGGAGCGCCTGAGGGAAGGGCTGGTGTTTCTGAAAAGCAGGGAACGCGGCAAATGTTTCATCGAATACATACCGGCCGAATACGCATGGAATCCGATCATTGCGGAAGGATACATGTATATAGACTGCCTGTGGGTATCCGGTTCCCTGAAGGGACACGGTTATTCCAGCGACCTTCTGGATGCATGCATCCGCGACAGTAAAACCAGCGGAAAAAACGGCCTCTGCATTCTTTCTTCGGCCAGAAAAAAACCGTTTCTGGCTGATCCCGGCTATCTGAAGCACAAGGGATTTGAAGTTTCAGATGAAGCATCGAACGGTATTCAGCTCTGGTATCTGCCGTTTGATGGGACTGCCGGAAAGCCCTGTTTCAGGGAATGTGCCAGGAATCCGTATATCAGTGAAGATGGTTATGTGCTCTTTTACACAAACCAGTGTCCGTTCAACGGCAAGTATGTTCCGATCGTGCAAGCTGCCGCAGAGGAACATGGCATTCCCTTCCATGCGATACACCTGGATACCAGGGAAGCGGCACAGAATGCCCCGACCCCTGTTACGACCTATGCGCTTTTCCTGAACGGGAACTATGTGACCAATGAGCAGATGAACGCCGCAAAATTTCTCAGACTGGCGGGGCGGCAGAAGAAATGAGCGCCGCTCAGCCAGACGTGATCTCACGTTGAATCAGCTTTGGGTGGGAAAACAGACAATGCGCCGGAAACCGCATAACAGTGCGATTATCGGCGCATTTACTGTAAAAGCTGAGATCCGGGAAGCCGATGTTCTGCCGCAAATCAAAACAGGTGACGCATCACCTGTTTATCGGAGTCTCTTTCAGAGGCTGTTCTGTAATTCAGTTGGTGCAGCCTCGCTTATTCTGTACAGCTTTTTACCCAGCTGATGAAATTTTCGGTTGAAGTTCCTTTTCTTTCTGCCTGTGTATGACCCTGGCCCCATACAGTTTCAAAGTCAACGTCCGTTACAGATGAGCTGCTGCTGAGGGCAAGCGCAAGATTCATTTCCGAAGATAACGCACAGTCGCTCTGATTGATTCCTGTACGGATCCGCCAGTATTTTGCAGGAGTGCTTGTGCCAAAGCCTTCCTCACTTTCGAGCAGGTAGTACAGCGGCGTATACATATTCAGCCGTACATCAGCCGTATTGCCGGCACTGTCTGTCTTCGCAAGATCTGCGGCATAAGACTCAGCATAGGTGCTGCCAAGATCTGCGAGTATTTCAGAAAGAACAGAATCAAAGTGGGCACCGGTTCCGTCTCCATATCCAAATAGCGTGTTTTCACCCTGACCTGCATCCAGCTGATCGAATGCGCCGAGATTTTTTGAGGCGTTTTTCAGATTCTTCACAAAGGAGGCGATATCGGTAATGACTGCTGTATTCGAGGAGGAATCGTAGGTTACCCATGTACCGTTCGCATTCAGTGCATCAATATAATCCTGTGCAGTCTCATACGTTCCGGAAAGAGATAATCCGGAAGAGGCGGTATCATTTCGTTCAATATCATCAATTTCCTCAAAACTTACATCATTTGAATCAGTTTCGCTGTTTCTGCCGGGGAATTCACCGTTTGGCGCTTCACCGGAAGGCATAGTTCCATCTCCTGGCGCACCATCCGGTTTTTCGCCGGAAGGTCTGAAACCGCCGTCATGTATTCTTCCCATTCCGCCGGAAGAGGAAGCAGAGGCATCATAAGGGAACGATGTATCGGCAAAAAAGTTGTTCAGGGAGCCTTCGATTACAGACTTCATATACTCATAATATGATCCTGCCTGATAGATTCCGTTCGCCGATTCTTCGAGCGTCAATGTGTTGCCTTCAGAATCCTTAATTCCCGCAGAGTTGATGTATTGTGCAAATGCTTCCGCAAGCCTGTCTGAAATCTTCTGTTCTTCTTCTGACAGATTGGTTCTGGTGGTTCCCATCATCCATTCATATGCTTCATCTGCGGTATCAAGATTTGTAATCGGACACCAGCACATGGAACCGAGGACTGCGTCAGAGACGCCCTCCACTGCACCAATCGCAGTAAGATAGGGTTCATACAGATCGCTGTCTCCAGAAGCTCCCATCACTGCGGACTGTGCGCCTCCGCCCGACATGCCAAAGGTAAAGATGCGTTCCGCATCACCCGGCACTTCGCTGTCGCAATAGCGGATATACCTGACTGCAGCTTTGAGGTCTGTAACACCGGCCGGCGCGCCTGCATCTCTTCCGCGGCACCCTGCATGTACATATACAAATCCGGCATTCATATATTCGGAAACAGAAGTATAGTCTGTCAGAGCAGACTGCGCGGAATACCCGGGCGTATTGATCGGCATCACGATCGGTGCAGTCAATGCGGTATATCCGTTTATTTCGGATGACGCGTCAATTTCACAGGTATATGTTCCGTCCCCGTTATCCGCTGCGTTCATATAAGCGCCTGGCACAAATACAGCCAGTGTTTCATAGTTCGCATCTGCCGGGTTTGCGCAGTAGGAGATGCCCGTCTGATAATAGACATCATCTTCGCTGTTATACAGCCACTTCGTTTGGTCAATTTTCGAAAGAGCAGTGCCTGCATCTGCGGTACTGGTACCTGCAGCTGCTTCCGGTGTTTCTGTTTCCTTCACAGCGGCGGCAGAAGATCCGCACGCGGTCATCACAACAGAAAGTGCTGCGCAGACGGCAGAAATAAAGAACTTCTTTTTTACATCATTCATAAATCACTCCTCCAGCAGAAATCCTATTACCTGAATGTGAAGAATGTGTGACGAATAAAAGTGTTTTTTCTGAGTATGAATCACGTCGCATGTCCGTTCATATCAGAGGGGTTCCCACTGGTTTCTGATCTTTATTCCGGATGACTTCTGCAGAGCTGTCTCTTTCTGATCTGCCAGCAGACGGTCAGCTTCCGTGATCTGCAGATACTCCTGCGGATCACCGCAGAAATCGCCCTGCCATTCTTTTTTCAGACTTCCGCAGATCCGGCAGTGGTACAGGGTAACGATTAAGCGGGAAACTCCGCCGCTGTCAGACCGGTAATCCATCTCGCCGTAATCCTCTTCGTGCAGCGGTTCCCATGCATGCTCGCACTCCGTATATCCTTTCCGGACAAGCAGCCGTTCGAAGTCCTCCATGCATTGAGTGCAGTTTTTTTTATTGTTTCCTTCCGCAAGAACGCTGTTTTCCTGCGGTATGCCGGAAAGGCGGATCACAAATCTGCCGTTTCTTCCCAGCGTACTGCGGGCAGTTTCAAGAAACGCCGCAATATCCGGATCAGTACGGATCGAATCGGTGTCATGG
>JAFYGX010000088.1 GCA_017543025.1 Solobacterium sp. | reverse complement strand
CGTTCTCTTTGCGGTAAGAAACGTTCCGTTCTTCATACGTGCCAGCTGGTTTTTCACCATTTTTGCGGGCCGGTATACATTCTTTTCAAAAAACTGATGCCGCCGGATCATATTCTCATACGCGGTCGTATACATGGACACCGGCCGGCGGAACGCTTCTTCTTTCTTCCGGTCGATAATCTCACAGAGAAACTTCTCAAACGCATCCGGGTCCTTCCATTCCAGCACCGGCGGTTCATTTTGAATCGAAAGATACAGTTCGTCATTCTGATCGATCTCTTTCACCCGTTCAAGAACTTCATCGAAATCGCGGTAATCCGCGCACTGAATGAACGCCTTCGGATTAAAGTCTTTCGCACAGTCCGGATCGCCGTAATAGATCGGAATCGCTCCTGCCGCAAAGGCATCAACGATCTTCTCTGTGGTATAACCCGGGTAACAGGAATTCTCACAGGCAACCGCAAATTTGTACTGCTTCGCAAACGCTAGCTTGTCCTTTACCGCGCCGCCGATATTGTTGAGATACCGGCCGCCGCTGGCAACCGGCTGATATTCACTGAGCTTGTAAAACAGTTCGGTTCGTTTATCCTGGGCAAAACAATTGGAAACCACGAAACTGCAGAACCCTTTCTTCTGCGCAAGATCCGCTTCTGTAAAAACCGGCCGCTGCTTCAGAGAACAGTATTCTGCTTCATAGCCATGATAGAGATAATACGGAAACCGGATATACCGGTCTCCGTATTCAATCCGATCAAATCCCGCCGCATAATCGCATTCGTTGAAATTCGGCGTGATGCATTCACCCGTATAGAAGATCCGGACACAGTCGTACTTCAGATGATCGCTGCCAAATACCGAATAGATCAGATACTCCGGATCCTGATCAGTAATCTCCAGATCATAATGCTTTCTCAAAAGCGCCGTATATTCGTTTTCCTGCGGGTTGAATCCCCGTTTCTGATCGGCAAATGCGATACGTATTTTCCGCTTCATTCCTTCTCCAGCAGCTGTTTTACCAAAGCCAGCGCCGCATCTGTTGCGGCATCCATGTTGTAATACCGGTATTCCGCAAGCCGGCCAAGCAGATACAGATTCCTGTACGGCTTCAGCAGCGCCGCATAAGCTTCATACTGCGCTTTGCTTTCATCGGTAAAGACCGGATAATACGGAACATTCCCCTTCGTTCCGGTGCGCGAATACGCATACGGATATTCCACCGCAATGGTTGTCTTCTCCTTCGGCGCATCCTTCTGCATCAGCTTATACTCCGAAATGCGGGTATATGGATGGATGGAAGCCGGAGTCGGATAATTGACTGTTGCCACCGGCTGAAACTGGCCGTTCTCACTCCGGATTTCAAATTCAAGACTCCGGTACGGAAGATCTCCCCTGACATAGTGAAGCAGATCATCAACCAGACCGGTATAGATCACTGTTCCTTCAAACGGTTCTCCGTCAAACAGAACCTTCCCTGCACTCAGTTCAAGATGCCGCATTGCGTCTGTATTCAGACGGACTTCAATACCCGGATGGTCCAGCATCTTTTCAAACATTGCCGTATAGCCGTTTAACGGCATCTTCTGAAAGCTGTCCTGAAAATACCGGTCATCATAGGAGATGCGCACCGGCACTCTGCCGGTCACGGCAGGATCGATTTCTTCTGCCGAAGTACCCCATTGTTTCATCGTATAGTACTTGAACACATGTTCAAAAATATATTCTGCCAGCTCCCTGATTTCTTCATTTTCCTGCTTTCTCAGCTCCAGCACCGGCACCTTCGTTTCCATGCCGTAGGTATCGATCAGCGCCTTCTTCAGCCGCTCTGCTTTTTCACAGTCAAATGAGTCCTCGATCGACTTCAGATTGAACGGAACCGGAACCAGTTTCCCTTCCACATAGCCAAGCACCCGGTGTTCATATTCAAACCAGTCTGTGAACCTGGAAAGAAACTCTACCGCCATCTTCGAACCGGTATGAAAGATATGCGGCCCGTATTCATGGCGCAGCACGCCGTTTTCATCAATATAATCATAGGCATTGCCGCCGATATGCTCACGCTTCTCCAGTATCAGTACACGCTTCCCCGCATCGGCCAGTGCTCTTGCACTGACGGCGCCGGCAAACCCCGCACCGATGACCAGCACATCAAATTCAGCCATTCCAATCAGCTCCTTTTTCAAAGCCCCATCTCTTCCCGGATCCGGGCAGTTTCTCTTCGGATTCCCTCCGCAAGACTTACTTCAGGGACATATCCGCATAATGCATTTGCTTTTTCAATGTTCAGAACGATCGACTGTACCGTCGGCACTTCCGCATGTGTTCTGTGAACTTCAATCTGCTTCCCGGTCGCCTCTTCTACCTTATGGATAATGTCTGTAAGACTGGTACCCTGACCGCTTCCGATATTGACAATCTCATTGACCGCTCTGCTTTCAGTGAGACCTGCAATCGCATTTCCAAGATCTGTGATATAGAAATAATCCCGCACGGAATCCGGTGACACAAACATTTCAAACGGCTCGTCTTTCAGTGCTTTGCGAATCAGAATGGGAATAACTCCCTGCTTCTTTTCCGCAACCTGGTAGCCGCCGTACGGATTGGATAAGCGAAGGATCAGATATGGCACAGAAGACTCCGAAACCAGCTTCTCAGCCGCTGCTTTGGAGCGCGCATAGAGACTCATCGGCGCAATCGGATCGCTCTCTCTGATCGGCTGTTCGGTATTTCCGTAAATCGTACCCCCGCTTGAAAAAAAGATAAACTGACGGATATTCTTCCCGTTCAGTGCATTCATCAATGACCGGTAAGGTGTCCTGACCCGCGCTTCAATTGTCTCCTCTTCCTGCTCTGCTCTTGCATTATTGGCAATCAGTCCGACCGCATCAATAATCACCGCATCCTGCAGGTCTTCCTGCCGCATCGCAGCTTCATCAAATACATTGATGCGCTTCATTGCCTTCACCAAGGAAGAATAGGGGCTTTCAATCCCCCATAACTCCGTATGAAAACGATCTGCTAACAGATTATAAAGATTGTATCCAAGATATCCGCATCCGAGTATGATGACCCGTGCTTTCCGGTCTTTGCCCACAACGCCCGCTTCCTTCTCTCAGTGTTCCTATTCTAGCACAGGAAGTTCGTCTTTTGACCACTCCGCTCATTACCTTTCCTGCCCGATTCGCTTATGAATACCGGAAAACAAAAACTGCACGGGTTAACGTGCAGCCTGCAATCACAGCAGAAATTCACAGCCCTGCCAGTCCGATCCCGCCGACTGAACAGATTTCCTGACCCGAATCAGACTCGCATGGTTCATGTATTCTGCATCTCTGTCCTGACCTTCTCGATCAGCTCCATTGATGCGTCTGTGTATTTCATGATCATTTCAGGATCACAATGATCCTCCAGCATATTCCGGATCGTTGATTTTTTCTGATCGAGTTTACCTTCCTGAAGTCCTTCCAGTTTTCCTTCTTCAAAGCGTTCATCGCCGTAGAACTCTATATGCATACGGTTATCAAGTTCGTCAAACAGCATATCGATCACCCTGCCGGATTCCGCCATCAGCTCTTCATAGATCAAAAAGTTATCCGGGACACGCTG
>JAFYGX010000087.1 GCA_017543025.1 Solobacterium sp. | reverse complement strand
TGCCATCGGACGAAGGCACATGCAAAGCTCCTTCTCCGTGATCTTTCTTGCATCAGACCCATCCTGCCAGATATAAACCGGATTATCACTGTACTCGCGTTTGCCAAGCTGAGCACTGTATTTTACAAGCTCACATGCATCGGTTGTATTCAGTCCATACTTATCAATCAATGCAGAAGCAATTGTTCCTACTCCGGCATCCAGGATCATTGCGGAATTCACGCGTCCCTGCGTAATCAGGCCCAGTGTGGTTGTGGAACGCTCCATCTTCAGGACAATAATGTTCTGATCAACCGCCTGTTCAAACAGAGCGGCTTCCTTTGCGATCGCAAAAATATCAAGATACAGATCCATTACCTGCAGTCCCGACTGCTCCACACATGTCACAAGATCAAAACTCATTTTTCTGTCAGCGCATAACAGATCAATATCTATCGTAAGTTCCGTTGCTTTTTCGCCAATCGGAATCCGGCGTGACGAAATACCGTTCACCGTATATTTCACGCACACGGTCTGAATCAGAGCAAAATTCTTTCCGATATTAACCTGTTCCGCACGGCGAACCGCATTGCGTACATCCTGAATCGTAACCGTTCCGTCAATTCCTTCAATCGGAACACTGGACTTCAGCGAATACCGCTTCATATTATGACTCGGCATTCCGAGAATGACCCGTTTGATCTTTGCGCCGATCATCTTTTCCGCATCCTGGCATGCGCGCTGAATCGCATTTATTACTTCTACCGGATCATTTACGCTGCTCCCGCTGACTCCGGTGCAGGGAATCCGTTCAACCTTGATGATATTGAAACGGGTATTAAAAAACTCCCCTACAATCAGGCGAACTTCATGATCCGATATTTCTAACGCTGCATAGATCTGTTTATCGTTCATCGAAATAAAAAACTCCTTGCATAAATACGGGACTTATTTTATCACAAGTGAGGTCCCATTTACTCAAAAAACGATTTTACTCTGATTTTCCCGAGTTTCAAGATGAACAATGCATGTATATTGCCGATTTCCGGTGAAATTCAAAAAATCTCTTATTCAGACCTCTGCTGTTTTTCCGATTCTGCTGTCAGCGAACCATCTTCCTCTTCCTGTTCCATCAGCCTGCAAGCCATTCAGAACTCAGCGTTTGCTCATCTGCACACATCTTAATAATTCTGATCGCTCAGCTCTCTCGAATCAGCAGGTGTCTGTTTTCCGTTCAGCCCGGATCAATAATATAGGTTGAAGCAGCTGAACGTCTCAGACAGCTCAGATCATCCGATTCGATCTCTTCTCCCTGCCGTATTACGGTTCAGAAAACGGTTTTTCAGATTCCGGTTATCCTTTCTTATATCATTGCGGATTACAGATGTTTTCCGGTTTCATGCCCCTGATCACTGGCTTCTTCAATGATGCGCAGGCAGGTCTTCTGATTCAGCCTTTTCACGTTCACCGCCGCAGAACGATGACTGAAAAAAATGTTGTTGCAAATACAAATCAATCATGCTATTCTAGTCAAGCATTGTCAGGAATGGAGGTGTGGTCATGTCCAGAGTCTGTCAGATTTCCGGAAAGAAACCGATGTCGGGAAACAGGCGTTCTCACTCCCTGCGCGCTACTCGCCGCAAGTGGAATGTCAACCTGCAGAAAGTTCATGTAGTAGTTGACGGCAAGCCGCAGACAATTAAAGTCTCAGCTCGCGCATTGAAAACGCTCAAGGGCGGCAAGAAAGCTAAAAAGGCTGCAGCCCCGGTTCAGGCATAAGTTGACGAAAAAGAGAATTTCCAAGTGAAGTTCTTTTTTTGTTGCGCAAAAGAAAGCCGGTTCAGATACCGGCTTTTTCAGTCATTTGTCTGCGCAATCAGAACTTTCCCGCGATGAACATAGATCTCCCCCGTTTCACCGACGATTTCATTTGACAGACCATACAGATCCTTCTCATTCAGAACCCGATGATCCAGCTCATATTTAAATCCGTTGACACTGATCTCGCATTCATTTTCCGCAAATATCGACAGATATTTATATCCGTTCCGGCTGATTCTGTGCGGGCCTTCGCCAAGCGCTTTCAGGCAGTTGCGGTCATCCAGCAGCACAATCCGGTCCGGATATTTCATGCAGAGTCGGATATTGACAATCTCATGATCGATCCGGCCACCGGTAGCACCGACAATATAGATCATCCGGTAGCCTCTGCGGATCGCTTCATCCACAGCCGCTTCACTGTCACTGTTGTTTTTCACTGTGCTCAGCGCAATCACATCTTCGCTGTACAGTTCGATCATTCCACGTTCATTATCCGTAACCGAATCAAAATCACCGATTGAAAATACAATCGGAATTTTTCGTCTTGCCAGAAACAGTGCGCCTTTATCTGCTCCGATATAATCGACATTCCTGAGGTCCGGAAGATGATCTGTAAGTTTCAGTACTACAACACAGTCACGCAAGTGATTTCACCGCCTTCTTGATGTCATCATTGAAAATATAAGATCCTGCGACAAGAACATCCGCTCCGGCTTCATGACAGAGTCGGCCGGTAGTCTCGTTGATTCCGCCGTCAACCTCAATATGAGCCGAAAGCCCGGCGTCATTCAGCCATCCGCGCAGCGTACGGATCTTATCCAGGCTGGCCGGAATGAACTTCTGGCCTCCGAATCCCGGCTCTACTGACATGATAAGAAATACATCAAACAGATCGGCAAATGGTTTCAGAACCTCTACCGGAGTATCCGGCTTTATCGAAATGCCGGCAGTTTTACCATGACTGTGAATGATACCGGCCAGTCTTCGGATCGCCTCTTCATCTTCTGCCGCCTCATAATGAAACGTATAATTGTCTGCTCCGGCAGAAAGAAATTTCTCAACGAAAAACAGCGGTTTCTCAATCATGACATGAACATCAAGAAACAGATCCGTACTCTGCCGGAAGCCTTTCAGTATATCCGGCCCGAATGTCAGATTCGGTACAAAATGTCCGTCCATCACATCAAAGTGAAGCCATTGCGCTCCGCTTTCCTCAACTTCCCTGATCTGTTCCTGCATTCTGCTGTAATCCAGCGACAGAACGGATGGCGCTGTTATATGCGTCAGATTCATCCCCATGTCTCCTTTCGGTTTCGTACCAGTTTCAGTATATCCAAATAATCCAGATATCTGGTCTGAGATAGTTTTCCGGCAGCCAGTGCCGCCTTGATTGCACAATCCGGTTCATTTTCATGAACACAGTCATTAAATCTGCAGAAACCAATATACGGTCTGAAATCAGGAATTGACTCCGCAATCTCCAGATCCTTCAGAGCAGAGAAATCCAGTGAGGAGAACCCCGGCGTATCCGCTACCAGACCGCCCGCAACTTCATGAAGCTCACTGTGCCTTGTGGTATGCTTGCCCCGTCCGAGTGCTTTGGAGATTTCCTGTGTCGCAAGCTGAAACGCCGGATTGATTTCATTCAGAAGCGTACTTTTGCCGGCTCCGCTCTGGCCTGTCAGAACTGTAATCTTATTCCGGAACAGATTCTCCACCCGGGGGTTCAGTTCATCCCTGCCGGTTCGAATCACTTCAATTGCCCCCTGTTCATATTCCCTGATGCGATCTTCCGTCTCCTCAGAAATGCCGAGATCACATTTGGTAATGCACAGCACAGGCTTAATTCCAGCATGTGTAATCAGAACGGAAAGCCGATCGATCAGAGCCGGTGAAAAATCAGGGTCTTTCACCGACATCACAATCAGTGCCTGATCGACATTTGCGCACGCCGGCCTGATCAGACAGTTGCGCCGGGGCAGTATTTTCTGAATTCCCCATGTTCCGCCAAGTTCATGGGCTTCCACAAGATCGCCAACAACCGGAATCACATTCCTTCGCAGCTTCCCCATCGCAACTGCATTGACCCTTCTTCCGTCCGGAAGAAGGATTGTATAGTCTTTTGAAAGTATTCTTACAATGCGTGCTTCCATGAATCACTCCGCTCAATAATAGTAAAGCACAACATAATTATCTTCACGCTGGGTATATTCAGAGCCGGCTGCCGGATCAGAACGAATTACAACACCTGTGTTCAGATTTGCAATCTCCTCTTCTGAAAGCCCGGTTGTATCCAGTGTTGACGAGAATACCTCGACGCCCATGCTTTCCAGCATGCTTACCGCTTCTTCCAGCGGCATGCCATCAATTTCCGCAGGAATCACGATTGTCGGATACCCTGCATAAACCAGTACAATTTCACTGACGTTGTTCGGATTGAACATGGTGCCGGGTTCCATCAGCTCCTGCCGGATAATACTGCCCGGAACTGCACTGGTATCGTTCTCTTCTTTTGTTGTAACTTTCAGAAGCTTGTATTCATTCAGTTCCTGAAGAACCGCATTGATATTCTCCCCGACATAATCGCCGATGGAAATGCCGATTCCGGATGATACGGTCACACTGACGCCGGTGCCGCTGTCCACTTCATCTCCGGCTGCCGGTCTGGTAGAAATAATCTGTCCTTTTTCCGTATTTGTGGTCAGTGTGTATTCGATATTGGAGGTATCGAGCACCAGCCCGCTTTCCGCACAGATTGATTTTGCGTCCGTCAGTGTTCTGCCGGAAAGATCCGGTACGATCACTGTTCTGCTCTTGGGTGTAAGAACACCTGAAACATTCAGGGCAAAAATACCTGCACTGATCACAAGCAGAGTCACAAGAATAATCAGCATATACCGAAGCAGACGATTCGGCTTGACCTGCCGTTCCACTGCAGGGCGCACAACTCTCGTACCATCGTCTCTGGTACGGATATCCGCTTCCCTGTGTTTCGGTTCTGTTTTCCGGACTGCAGTTTTCTGCTGAACCACAGGAGCCTCCGGTTCCTGGACCGGACTTGGTTCGGTTATTTCCGGTTCCGGTATCGGCTCCGGAACCGGTGCTGCTGTCTGCTGTACAGGTGCAGGTTTGCGCGCAGGCTTCCGGAGATTGGCTGCGGTACGCTTGAGATCTGATGAAGTTGCGGCAAGTTCCGGATCTACCCGGCGCATTTTGCCGCTGTTCTTTTTCGCCCGGTTTTCCTGATTTGAATTACGCACAAGCCGCGTATTTTCAACCAGCTTTATTTTCGGCTCATTTCTGCGTGAGGAAGTGAGACACGTTCTGAGATCCTCAAGCATCTCATTGCAGGAATCATATCTCTGTGCGGGATCCTTGGCAGTAGCCCGAATCACGATATTTTCAACCGACTGCGGAATATCCGGATTGATGGACCGCACTTCCGGCATTTCATTATGCATATGCATCAGAGCAACCTGAACAGCCTGCTCCGCTTTGAACGGAACATCCCCTGTCAGCATTTCAAACAGACAGATGCCAAGTGCATAGATATCCGACTGCGGACTGGCGGACTGCCCTCTGGCCAGTTCCGGTGCAAGATAATGCACCGATCCCATTACATTGTTCGCCTGCGTCAGCTGCATGGATCCCTTCGCAAGCGCAATGCCGAAATCAAGCATCTTGATTGAGCCGTCAGACTTCACAATCACGTTCTGCGGTTTGATATCACGATGAATAATGCCGCGGCGATGCGCTTCAGCGGTTGCACCGGTCAGCTGCAACATGATATCGATCGCTTCTGAAGTCAGCAGTGCACCGCGCTGCTGAATCATTGTCTTGAGCGATTTGCCGGGGACATACTCCATAACAATATAATGATGTCCCTTATACTCTCCGACATCGTAGATCTCTACGATATTCGGATGAGACAGCGCTGTCGCTGCCTGCGCTTCCCGTTCAAAACGAAGAACGGAAACTGCGTCGGAACAGAGCTCGCTCCGCAGAATTTTTACAGCTACCTGCCGGTTGAGGATCGTATCGACCGCAAGGAAGACATCGGCCATTCCGCCCTGTCCGATATGCTGAAACACCTCATACCGGTTGGCGATGAGATTGTTACTCATATTGCTCATCTCCTTCCAGATCGATCAGAATCGCAGTGATATTGTCATATCCGCCTGCTCTCATTGCGGCCGAATACAGCCGGCGTACCCGAATCGCAGGATCGATCTCGCGATTCAGTACAATTTTTCTGATTACTTCTTCTTCCACATATCCATGCAGTCCGTCAGAACAAATCAGAAATCCGTTTGCTTTTCCTTCAAACAGATCAACATCGTAACGGGATTTCTCCCAGACTCCAAGCGCATTTGTCAGAACGTTTTTGCGGGGGTAATTCTTTGCCTCCTCTTTTGTCAGCTCGCCATGCCGTACCATATCGTTCACCAGCGTATGGTCTACGGTAAGCTGAACAAACGAACCGTCCGGATAATATGCATAGGTACGGCTGTCGCCGATATTGACAATGAACCGGCCGCATGAGGTAACCAGTACTCCGGTAAACGTTGTCCCCATTCCCTTCAGTTCAGCTGTCCGTTTGCCCATGCGGTATATTTCTTCATTCGCGGCAGGAATTTCAATATCCAGCCAGCGTCTTACCTGAGCTTCCGTTTCAAATCCCTGATTATGCGCAAAGGCAATCGAAAAATGCGTCACTGCCAGCCGGCTTGCAATATCACCGCCTTTGCCGCCGCCGATTCCATCACAGACGATTGCAAACACATCTCCTGCCTGATTCGATGCAATCACATAGCTGTCCTGGTTGTTTTTCCGCATTTTCCCACGATCTGTGAGTCCGAAATACCTCATTACCGACTCCTTTCATGCTTTGCACGAAGCTGGCCGCATGCGGCGTCGATATCCTCACCGTGTCTGCTGCGCAGAGTTGCTTTCACCCCGTTTTTCATAATCCAGTCATAAAAATGCAGCGCTGCCCTCTCATCCGTCGTTCGGAACCCGTGTTCATCCACTTCATTGTAGGGAATCAGATTCACATAGGCATTCATCCCGCGAATCAGACCGGCAAGTGTTTCCGCATCTTTCTGGGAGTCATTCACCCCTTTCAGGAGAATATATTCAAATGTCAGCCGGCGGTGATTGCCTTCACTGTATTCCTTCAGTGCATCCATCAGCTCATTCAGCGGATAGGCTTTATCCACCGGCATCAGCTGACGGCGCAGTTCATCCGTCGGGGCATGAAGCGATACTGCGAGATTATACTGGTAATGCCCACGGGCAAACTCGCGGATCCGCGGTACTATACCGCAGGTGCTGATCGTAATATGCCGCGCACCGATCGCAAGCCCATGATCGCTGTTGATTACAGAGCAGAAATCCATCACATTATCATAGTTGTCAAACGGTTCGCCTGTACCCATCACAACTACGTTGTCTACACGTTCTCCCTCCGCATCAAGTTCTTTCTGGATGTACATGATCTGCCCGACCATCTCACCGGCCGTCAGGTCCCGCTGCTTTTTCAGAAGACCCGATGCGCAGAATGCACAGCCCATGTTGCAGCCGACCTGCGAAGATACACAGACAGACTTGCCGAAATTAAAATGCATCAGAACGGTTTCAATCGTGGATCCGTCCTGAAGTTCAAACAGATACTTTGAAGTCCGGTCCTTCGCAACCTGCTTGTCAAGCAGACGCAGCGGCATGACCGCATAAGACTGCTGAAGCTGTTCGATCAAAGAGGCAGGCAGATCACTCATTTCATCAAACGATTCTGCCCGCTTCCGGTAAAGCCAGTTATATAGCTGTTTTGCCCGGTACGGCTTCTGTCCGAGGTCAGCCAGCATTTTCTCCGCCTGGGCAAGAGAAAAATCATAGATTGTTCGCATGCCTACTATGATACCATACCCGCTCTTGATAAAGGCTTGAAAATCAACACACCGCATACAGTTTTTTCGCTGTGTACCGGTTTTTTTCACGCTGCTTTTTCCACTCTGCCGCTGATCAGCACCTTCACGCATGTCTTTCTTTCACCTGTTTCATAGAGAAGCATCGCCCCTTTACGGGGCGGTTTTACCCTGTAAATGAATCGAAAATATGCTATCATAACAATGCAGAGAGAACAGTTGATAAGACACTCTGTATAACATGTTTCTGTCGGGTATATCCTGACGGAATGAAAAAACGGGTTTTGTCAATAACCCGGCGATGCGGCCACAGTCCTCTGTACCGAGGGAGGCGATGCTAAGCATAAGCCAGGAGCGCGGCCTCGTGCTGTGACGTCAGGACTGGCTGAGTGAGCTGCAAACTCTATAACCATTAAGGGATACACGAAGCTTTGGTAAGCCTCGCCCCTTTATGGGACGGGGTAATTGACAATGAAAAGAAGCACTGAATTTACTCAGTACTTCTTTATTTTTTTCATCAGATCAGTCACAGGCTTCAGAACTTTCTTTCCTTCCTGTTCCCAGCCTTTCTGTGTGCGCAGTTTGCAGTACGGACACTGGAATGCATATTCCGGAATCGACTTGCCGCATCGTTTGCAGATCATATTCAGCTGAGAGCAGCTGTAATGATTGCCATCGAATAGACTTCAAGTGCGTTGCAGCCGCGGGACAGATCGTTGATCTGTGCGTTAAGGCCGAGCAGGATCGGTCCGTATGCTTCGAAGTTACCCATTCTCTGAGCAATCTTATAACCGATATTTCCGGAGTTGATATCCGGGAAGATAAAGGTATTTGCATAACCTGCAACCAGATTATTCGGGCACTTGGTACGTGCAACACGCGGGGATACCGCAGCGTCGAACTGCAGTTCGCCTTCAATCGGCGTATTCGGGAATGCAGCCTTTGCCTTCGTTGCGGCAGTGCGTACTTTTTCAACTTCCTCGCCCTTGCCGGAGCCAAGTGTGGAATATGACAGGAATGCAACCTTCGGATCAACACCGAACACCTTTGCACACTGAATGGTCTCACCGCAGATTTCAACAAGTTCATCTTCTGTTGGTTTGATATTGATTGCACAGTCTGCCATCGCAAGAACTTCATTCTCACCGGTTGCGGACGGACGAACGAGAATGAAGCAGCTGCTTACAATCGTATTACCGGGTTTTGTCTTAATGATCTGTAATGCAGGACGGACGGTATCTGCAGTAGAATACGTAGCTCCGCCAAGCAGACAGTCTGCCACACCCATTTTGACAAGCATGGTACCGAAGTAATTCGCACCTTCCAGCGTCTTGCGCGCACGTTCCGGGGTCATTCCCTTGTTCTTGCGGAGTTCAACAAACAGATCTACCATCTCTTCATACCGATCCCAGGTCTTCGGATCAATAATCTCAGCGCCCCGGATGTTAAAACCGGACTCTTCTGCCGCTTTCTGGATTTCCTCTTCATCACCGAGCAGAACCGGGTGAAGGAAGGAACTTGCGAGAAGACGGCTCGCCGCTTCGAGAATGCGCGGATCCGAACCCTCAGTAAATACGATCTTCTTCGGGTCCTTCTTAAGCTTGTTAATCATGTCACCAAAACCAAACATTTGCCCACCTCTTTCTATCAGAAAAATATGTACGTTTATTATAAGGGAGTTTTTTCGAAAAATGGCAACAATCAGAGCACTCTGACTAATTTTGCCGCATAAAATCCGTCACTCTTCAGCTCAAACGGGAAAAAAGTATGCTCTCCCAGCAGCGAAAATCCATGGTTTTCTTCAAGAAACATCCGGATCTGCCTTTCGTTTTCCTTGCGGTTCAGCGTACAGGTGCTGTATACAAGAACTCCTCCCGGCTTCACGCAGGATGCGCTTGCCGCAAGGATACGGGCCTGAATGCCGGTCAGTTCATCAATTGATTCCGGCGATACATGAAGACGGATCTCCGGCTTATGCGACAGATCCCCCAATCCGGAACACGGCGCATCAACAAGCACCCTGTCAAAGCGGCCTGTCATTGTTTCATCCCGTTTTTCCGCATTGCGGACTGCAGCTCTGACAATCGTGGCTCCGGTCCGCTTCATCAGCTGATCAATCAGCTTTACCCGCTCCGGATACAGATCACCCGCGACAATATCGCCTATATTTTTCATGGCACATGCGATCTGCTGTGTCTTGGTTCCCGGAGCTGCGCACACATCCAGCACGCGCATGCCGGGCTTTGCATCAAGCAGCGGAATGACCCGCTGTGACGTACGGCTCTGAATCAGAACCGTTCCATCCTTCAGCCAGGAACTGGCCGCAAGGTTTCCGTTCCAGATAAAACAATCGTTCTCCAGACGTTCAATCCCTTCCGCAAGGAAAAAGGAATCGTCAGCTTTCAGTGTATTCAGCCTCCCATAGACCACCGGCCGTTCCTGATCTGCCGCCAGGATCTTTTCTGCTGTTTCCCGGCCGTACTGTTTTTCCCACAGTTTCAGCAGAAATACCGGATGAGATGTTTCGATCGCATCTTTCTGCGGCCATTCTCCCTCCGCATGGCGCAGCGGACGTCTGTCAACCGCCCGCAGGACTGCATTCACAAATCCTTTTTCCTGTTTCTTCGCTGCTGAAACAGACTCGCTGATCACCGCATAGGACGGAATCCGGTCCATGAACTTCAGCTGGTAGACCGCCGCGTCCAGAAGCACTCTGGTTCTGCTGCGCACGCGTCCCTGCGCAAGATCGCTCCATTGCAGTTCGAGAAGCGAACAGTTGCGCAGCGTACCGTAGACGATCTCACTGATCAGACCTCTGTCTTCCGCTGAAAAGTCTTCCGGCATACTGCGCATCAGAAGGCTTGCATAGCTGTTTTCATAAATCACCCTGTAAAGCACTTCACAGGCATACGTTCTTGCATTCATGACAGTTTACTCCAGACTCATCGGATTCACATCAATCCGGATATCTTTTCTTCTGAGTTCACCTGCTGTTTCAAGCAGCTCTCTGACGGCATTTCTCATCTCATCAAGATTCTTTCCTTTCAGAATCACTCTGGCCCTGCTGCTGTCCTTGCGTTTTGGAAGTGTGATCACGCCGATCGTACGGAAATTTCCATTCAGACGATTCTTCAGCACATCTGCAGTTTTCGCACAGTCCCGTTCTTCCCGGCTGTATACCGTCAGGGAAATCAGATAGGTATAAGGGGGCTCCTGGGCCATATGCCGGAATTTCATTTCCTCCCTGAAGAAGGAACTGTAATTCTGCTGTGCAGCGGTTCTGACCGCATAATGATCCGGATCAAATACCTGCAGCACAACTTCACCCGGCACATCTGCTCTGCCGCTTCTGCCAGCCGCCTGCATCAGCAGATCGAATGTCATTTCACAGGAGCGATAATCGGTACGGTTCAGTCCTTCATCGCCATTCAGAATTCCAACAAGGGTTACATCCGGGTAATCCAGTCCTTTGGCGATCATCTGCGTACCGACCAGAATATCCGCTTCATGCCTGCCGAAGGAAGAGAGAATAGATTCGTGGGCATTTTTCACTGAAGTCGTATCCGCATCCATCCGCAGAACTCTCGCCTCCGGAAACCGGCGTTTCACCTCCTCTTCCAGCCGTTCTGTTCCAAATCCGAACGAGGCAAATCCATCCCTGCTTCCGCAGGACGGACACCGATCCGGTACGGGAAAGGACGATCCGCACGAATGACAGACCATACTGCCGGAAGAACGGTGGTACGAGAGCGTGATATCACAATGTCTGCACATCAGCGGCTCCTTGCAGGAACGGCACCGCAGCATCGTATGAAACCCGCGCCGGTTAAGCAGCAGGATCGCCTGCCGCTTCTGTTTCAGAACCGCATCGATCTTTTCTGCAAGCGTATCCGTAAGAATATAGGATTCTCCGTTCTGCATCGCACTTTTCAGCGGAACGACAGTCACCTTCGGCAGTGTCCTGTTGATCCGGTTCTGTAATGTCACCATATGATATACGCCTTTGATTCCGCGGGCATAGGATTCAAGAGAAGGAGTCGCAGACCCGAGCACCAGTTTGCAATGATGATATTCCGCCCGGAACAGTGCAGCGTCCCGGCAGTGATAGGCCGGCTGACTCTCCTGTTTGTAAGACATGTCGTGCTCTTCATCCATAACGATCAGACCAAGTGAAGCAAACGGAAGAAATACTGCACTGCGGGTGCCGACTACAACCGACGCCCTGCCGTTTTTTATCATCCGGTACTGTTCGTATTTCTCCTGCGGATTCAGCCCGCTGTGATAAATCGCAAGACCGGCTGCGAAGCGGGAGGAAACCCGGGCGATCATCTGAGGCGTCAGAGAGATTTCCGGAACCAGAATCAGCACCTGCTTTCCCATTTTCAGTGCATCTTCCGCAAGATGAAGATACACTTCCGTCTTGCCGCTTCCTGTCTGGCCATGGAGAAGGTAAACCGTTTCCTCTCCTTCTTCGATCGTCTGCACAGCTTTCTTCTGTTCGCTGCTGAGCTGCGGCCCGGGATTGAGCACGGCCGAAACGATCGCATCCGCTTCCTTCTCTTTCTGAAACACTTCCAGTGCATGTTTTACGATCAATGATCTCGCCTGATTGGGAAAATGCCTGCGCAGACGGCTGTAAAGCAAAGTCTGCTCCTGCTGAACAAACTGATATGCCGCAAGTTCTTTCGGCGTAAGACTGACTTCCTGATCCGAAAGCCGCACCCATTTCTCCTGAACCGCTTTCTGCCCTGAAGCACGCGGCTTCACCTTCCCCGGCAGCATCACCTGATAGCAGGAAATCATTGTACTGAGGGTATCCTGCTTCATTTTCTCCGCAAGTGCAGAGAGCTCCGGCGTGATGAGCGGTTCCTGATCCAGTATTTCGCAGACAGGAAGCACCTCATATCCAAGGCGTTCGCATACCTCTTCCTTTGTTTCCTGCGTTTCCTGTACCCGTTCCACAAACCCGATCACCGTCCGGCTGCGGAACGGCACGGATACGCGTACCCCCGCTTCTGTCGGGACATCGCTCAGATACGTAAAGGTCCTGTCAATCGAACGGACAGGATATTCGATATAACACTCTAAAAGATACATAGCATTATTCTAACCGATTGCGGTACGATTATGACATCGGAGGTCTCGAATGAAAAAACTTGGAATTCTTGGTCTTGGCCATATGGGAATGGCCGTCGCAGAAGGCGCGCTTCGTCTTTATTCCCCGGAGGATGTCTGCGCATATGACATTTCCCCTCAGAAACAGCAGGCTGCCCAGAAGCTCGGAATCACCATCTTTCCTTCCTGCCGGGAAGTATGTGAAAACGCATCCATTGTGCTTACCGCAATCCGGCCGCAGGACATCGATCAGGTGCTGCAGGAAATCAGAGAAGCCGTTCCGCAGTGCATTCTGACCATTGCGGCAGGCATTCCGATCCGCCGCTTCACAGATGTGCTCGGCAGTATTCCGGTGATCCGGGCAATGCCAAACACCCCTCTGCAGCTGGGGGAAGGCGCAGTCGCTCTGTGCAGAAACGAGGTCTGTCCGGATGCATATATGGAAGAAGCGATGAAGCTGTTTTCCACCATGGGAAAAGCAGTTGTGATTGATGAATCCCATATGTGCGACATCATTGCCGTCAACGGCAGCACGCCGGCGTATTTCTATTATCTGGTCCAGTGTCTGCTCGAAGATGCAGTTTCCCGCGGAATCGATGAAGCTGATGCGCGTACGCTGATTGTTCAGACGATGATCGGCAGCGGAAAGCTGCTGGAGGCAGATCCGCAGAAGCCGGTCAGCGAGTTTGTCAGTGCCGTCTGTTCCAAAGGCGGAACGACCATCGAAGCAATTTCCGTAATGAAAAAACGGGATCTGAACAAGCTGATCCGGGATGCGGATCAGGCATGTATCGACCGGGCTGAAGAGCTCGGCCGCTGAGGTCCCGTTTCTCACCCCCTGCCGGGGGTTTTTCATTCTGTCACCTTTTCTTCAGTGTTCTGCGGATCTCGCGGATCGATCCCGTTCCGTTGAAATAATCTGCGATTGCATCCACTGTATCCCATGTAATACGCCGGCTCAGCCAGAAGGCCTGACGCAGCGGCGATTCAAAAATCATATCTTCCGTCACTCCGCTGGGATTCATACGATGATGGGCAATCGTCACCGCTCTGCGGATCAGATTTCCGGCTTTGCTCTGGCTCATCTCATGAATCGTTGAATTAACGGTATAAGGCCGGGGCGTTCGGACAGGCGGAATCACTCTGCCGAGAACTGCTTCAAATTCCGTTTTTGAAATATCGAGTATTCCGTCCCCATTCCGCTT
>JAFYGX010000086.1 GCA_017543025.1 Solobacterium sp. | reverse complement strand
AGATACGGTTCATGAATCATACGAACGGAATCTGACAGAATCATTCCTTCAGCCAGTGTCTTCTTGAAGAAATTACGGACAGTTTCCGCTTCCTCTTCAGGAAGTGACGAGAACTTCTTTGCGAACCATTTGGGCTGAATGAGAAGAGAACCGATCACGGAAGTAAACCGAAGGATATCAGACCGTACTTTTCCGGTCTGCAGTTCACACAGAATCGTAAAAAACGCATGCCATTCAAAATCCACATTAATCACGGACAGGAAGTAGTCCGAAAGCGTGGACACAAAGATATCATCTGTTTCAGCCTCATCGTTGACCACAAGCTGCGCACGAAAATCGATCGGGCGGTTCTGCAGTTCATTGAGCAGTTCAAGAAACTCCACCATGCGTGTTTCCGAATTGTCTTTAAGAAGAAAATCTGAAATATAGATGTACTGCGCCAGGATTTCCGAATCATTTTTAAAGCTGGTGGAGAACCCGACGGTCTCCTTCATTTTCACAATAAACAGTTCGTTCAGCGAGGACGCAAGCATCGTTTTGAATGTCCGTTCATCGATGCCGATTTCCGCCTCCCGGGATTCCATCATCATTTCGGTATATACGGTCTCCAGCTGATGATCCACGACATCCAGGCTGTCACGGATGGAGCCAAGCATTTTACGCATAAATCTTGCGTTGCGGACCATTTCCTGATTCTTATAGACAACTTCATGCTCGATCTCGCTCCAGAACCGGTGTACAAGCGATTTGATCTGAAGTTCAAAGCCGATATAGCGGTCATTGAAGCGATATCTTCCGTCGATCCGGTAAATTGCGAATCCATTTCGCTGCAGCTGCGGCTGCGGCTGACCGAGACTGAGAAGAATATCCGGATTTGTTAACGAAATCGCATAACCGTCTTCATTGGGATCACTGAAATCCTTGAACAGAAGATGATAGATCTCAGCTTCATTGCGGATAAAACGGCATTCGATTGTGATTCCCACGAGGTCAGACAGCGATGACACTGCGTTCTCCGGTGTATCAGCAGAAAGATAAAACTTGTTTCGAAGCAGTTTTTCGCGAAGACTCTCCCTGCTTTTCACACGCGAAAAAACAGCGACGACATTTCCTTCCGGAATACCCGGCAGTGAGGAAAAGTGATCTTTCAGAATGCCTTCAGCATATATAAAACTCGTATGATGCAGATC
Organism: Solobacterium sp.; assembly: GCA_017543025.1. The sequence continues at coordinate 1,431 of JAFYGX010000086.1, read as the reverse complement.
ATACATCCTGATTGCTTCATCTATAAACTGAAACAAATCAAGTTCCATAAAATAACTCCCTGTTATCAGCGAATCCGAAATGCTTTCGGATAATGGTTTTTCAGGATCCTCCCGTCGCTTTTGACAAGTCCTGCCTGCATTCCGGCAATGCGTACTGCCATCCACCCTTTGCCGCACGCAGCAGGTATCGTCTCACCGCGTCGGTATGCAGCAAACTGATCTGCAGTCAGTTCGGCAGAAGGGTTCAGCTTCGTCCAGGAGGATATTGCAAGCGCATGAGACGGTTCAAAGCGATTACCGCGAACAGTTCCAAGCAATGTCTGATGCCGGATCAGATGAAGCCCGGAACAGGCAATAAACGGATGTGTTCCCCCGTAAACACTGCCCTTGTGCATATACAGGTACGGAAACGGATTACTGAGATGTTCCTTTAAGAATGAAAGAGCTTCAGAAGGAATCTTATCGGATTTAAGCAGCGGAAATGCAGGCGGTACGGCATTTCCTTCTTTGCGCATTCTGGCGACAAAATGCCCTTCTCCTCCGTCCATTGGATAAATCCGGCGGCTGAGACCTGTATTGCGTCCGAGATTAATTCCGTTTCTTCCGCCGGCTGCAGGAATCGGCTCGATCACAAATTCCGGATGGCGCTCGAGAAATGACAGAATATTCGCTTCATTCTCCTCGACTGAAAATGTGCATGTGCTGTACAGAAGCATGCCTCCCGGGCGGACGCATTCCGATGCGCTGTCCAGTATCGCCGACTGCCGTATCGCACAGGAAGCAACATGTTCCGAAGACCAGTGGTGTTCTGCATCGGGATCTTTTCGGAACATCCCTTCTCCGGAGCACGGCGCATCACAAAGAACCGCATCGAAGTATTCGGGAAATACCTTTGCAATTTCAGCCGGCGAATTATTCAGAATGACCGCATTTGCACACTCGCTGCGTTCAAGATTTTCCTTCAGAATGGAAGCGCGGGATGAAACGATCTCATTAGCCGCAAGAAGTCCGCTGTTTCCGAGCGCTTCCGCAATCTGTGTGCTTTTTGATCCGGGCGCTGCACAGAGATCCAATACACGCATTCCCGGCTTTAAATCCATTGCGGTAACCGCAAAAGACGCACTCGGCTCCTGGGGATATACATGTCCGCAGAGATATTCCGGTGTGCTGCCGATATTGCAGGAAGGATCCATGATCCATCCGTTTTCCGCAAACGGCGACGGCTCTGCACAGATCCCTTCGACCCTTTCATTCGGCCGTTTCAGGGTATTGATTCTGAGACCGCGAACCGGTGCGTTCCGGAGCGATAAAAGATAGTCTTCGAATTCACTTCCCAGAAGAGACCGCATACGGGAAAGATAGTCGTTGTTCATAACCGCAGAAGTTTCCGGACTGTGTCCTTATCCAGTTCCAGCTGCATTCTGAGATTGT
>JAFYGX010000085.1 GCA_017543025.1 Solobacterium sp. | reverse complement strand
TCCTCTGACCATGCTTTGGTCAGATCATGCAGATAACCGGCTTTCTCTGCCAGCAGCGGATCAACGCCATGACACTCCGCCAGCATCTTTGCACACGCCGCCACCGACCGGCTGTGGGCTGCCCGATTCGGCTTGCAGTGGGCATCCACAATCGCTTCCAGATATTCCATTGACTCGGCAAGTTCCCTGCGGATTCCCTTCGCCGCTTTGCGAAACGCACCCTGGCGGACCGTCCGTTCTGAATCGATCAATGCATCATCAAGCCGGATCATTCCATCCTTTTCTGTTATCGGAAGATCGGAAACAGTCAGTTTCCGATACGGCTTCACCGCATACTTCAGCCAGTTTACCCGCGTCCTGTAAGCGGCATGTCCCGCCGTCTCACACCAAAGCACCACCCGCCGGGACGGATTCTGCCGTCTGATCTGCAGAATAGCCTCGAGTTCCTTCTGGCTGATCGGATCAAACGGAGCGCTGATATACAGCGGATTCATGGCAGAATGATGACCGGATTTTTCAGGGCTTTATACAGTACGATCGTATGCCCGATCACCTGAGCCACTTCACTTCCGGTATTCATCGCAAGATCAAACGCCGCTTCCTTCGGATCGATCGGACATGTTTTCAGCAGTCTGATCTTGATCAGTTCATGGGTATTGAATGCATTCTGCACCGTATGAATCAGCGTATCGCTGAGCGCATCCTTGCCGATCTGAAACATTGCCTGCTCATTTGACGCAAGCGAACGCAGATAGCGTTTCTGTTTTCCTGTAAGCATTAAAGCATCGCCTTTCTGAATGTCACATTCACATTCTTCGGTGTCTTCACCGTAATGACGCCGGCTTCCCCGCTGATGCAGCAGAAGCCAAGCCCGTCGATGACGACATCGTTCTTTTCTTCATTCTTCCTGAAGGTACGGGTCACAAACCCCTCTTCCGCCGGGATCGGAACCAGCAGCTTTCCATACTGACGCTGCCAGAGTTCATCTGCTTCGGCGGTTTTCGAACGGTGCAGGTACATGCGGTCGCTGAGATACCATGTCACCGCTGCCTTTGCGGCGCAGCTCACATCCACCCTTGCCAGTCCGCCGGCAGAAAACGTCTGATCTTCCCGGATCTGAAACACCTTCGGTTTAATTGTACGGGAAGGAAGAATCGTTCTGAGATCACATTCGTTTACCGCCATGATCATCGATTTCGAAATTTCAATTCCCGGTGTATCGATATAGGTAATCCCGTCTGCGTGCAGCTCATTGAAGGCAAGCGTCGTGCCGGGATAACGGGAGCTCGTCAGCTGCGAAGATCCGCTCAGGGCATTGAGCAATGTGCTCTTTCCGGAGTTTGCCCGGCCCATTACGATGACATTGCGGCCTTTTGCGACGGATCGCACCGCATCCTTCACTTCTGCAACTCCCTGTGCTGTGATGCCGGAAACCAGCACCATCTGCTGAACAGAGATATCATATTCTTTCAGCCTGCCAAACACAAAATGGGCAATCTTATCATGCGATACCGTTTCCGGAAGCAGATCACGCTTTGTGCAGGCCAACACAATATCCCGTTCGCCGATCTTCCGCTTCAGTCCGGCAATCATACCGGATTCAAAATCAAACAGATCACAGACATACAGAATGATTCCTTCCGTTGACGCAATCTCCTCCATGACCGTATCCGGGTCAATCCCGGTCTTCATGGAAACGGTAAGATCATCATAATGCATCAGACGGAAACACCGCTGACATAAAACGCTTCCTTCTTTCGGCGTATAACCCGGAAGCTTCGGATCCGCATTCTGCAGCTCAGCGCCGCATCCCTGACATTTCATTCTGCATCCTCCCCGTCAAACAGCGACAGTTTTTCGACATCCTCATGCCCTTCTTCCATCATCCCTTCCGGGATATCAATAATCCGGCATTCGCTGATGCCCTTGTGCAATACCCATCCATCTTTCAGAACAAGCGGTGCGGAAAAGGTATTGCCGACAGATTTCAGCGGGATTTCCGACGCCCGGATAACCTGAAGCTGCGGATCATAGAACTGCAGCTCATCACCGGAGGCAACTGCCTGCACATCCTTCAGCACACTCGGATTAGATTTGATCCGCTTGCAGATGAGGTTACCCTTGGCAGGCCGGTTGTTTTCCGGAATCTCTTCGAGCTTCACCCGTTTCATCTGTCCGTTTGCGGTCAGGAACAGAACAACGGAATCCCCTGCCGCTAACGGGCAGGCAGAAGCGATCGCATCTCCTTTCCCGTAGTTCTGCGCCTTGACGCCCCTGGTTCTGACGCCCATAACCGGAATCTGATCGATCCCGAACCGGTTGGCAAGTCCGTCCCGGCTGACAACAAGCACCTGATCGCCCTGATAGACAAGGAACGCTTTCAGCAGCACATCCCCTTTCTTCATCGACATTGCGGGCATCACACGGTTATTGCGCTGTACGGCAAAGTCACGGACATTGCTCTTTTTGATCTGGCCGCCGGATGATACCGTAACGATCCAGGCAAATGTATCAAAGTTTCTGATCAGAATCGCGCTGATGATCTTGTCATCTCCGTCTATCCGTACTGTCTTGTTCAGATGGGATCCGAGTTCCTTCCATTTTGCATCATCGATCTGCCAGACCGGCACAAAGGCATAATTGCCTTTTGTAGTAAACAGCAGAAGCGTATCGAGCGTATCGCATTCCAGTGTGCCGATCAGCTCATCCCCGCTCTTGACTCCGGTCGGAGTCCCTTCGCTTGCCTGATAGGAACGCATGCTTACCTTTTTCAGATACCCGTCCCGGCTTACCGTTACAACAACCCGCTCATTGGTAATCATGCTGGTGCGGTCAATCACAAGCTCAGAAACCTCGTCTTCCAGCTTTGTTCTGCGCTCATCGCCGTATTCCTTCCGGATCGCCTTGAGTTCCTTTGTGATCACATGGTTCATC
>JAFYGX010000084.1 GCA_017543025.1 Solobacterium sp. | reverse complement strand
GCAGTTGATGATAAGACATTTGAAGTTACACTGTCTCTGCCGTGCGACTTCCTGCTTGGCCTGATGGCATTCCCGAGCTTCTTCCCGCTGAACAAGGAATTCTTTGAGTCCCAGGGCGACCAGTTCGCACTCGGTGTAGACAACATGATCTACTTCGGTCCGTACAACATGACAGACTGGAAGCAGGGTGAGTCCTACACATTCACAAAGAACCCGGATTACTTCAAGTACGATCCGGATGCTGCGGAGACTGTCGTATTCAAGTTCCAGCAGGATACACAGACTGCAGTTCTTGACTATCAGGCAGGCAACATCAACGTTGTCAAGCTCCAGGGCGAGCAGGTTGATATGTACAAGGATGACCCGGGATTCACAAACCGTCTCCAGGGCTACCTCTGGTACATCCCTGTCAACCTGACTGTTGACAAGCTCCAGAACCTCAACCTCCGCAAGGCTCTCCACTATGCGATCGACCGCGAGACAATCGCAGCGAACGTTCTCAAGGACGGCTCCATCGCAGCAGAAGGTGAGATCCCTGTTGAACTCGCTACCGGACCTGACGGAAAAGACTTCCGTGAAACAGCCGGCAAGATCACAGAATATGATCCTGCAAAGGCAGAAGAGTTCTATAAGGCAGCAGTTGAAGAACTCGGCGGCGATGTTACTCTTGATCTTCTCTATGAAGACTCCGAAGCTTCCTCCGCAGTTGCAGTCAACCTCCAGCAGCAGCTTCAGACAAACTGCCCGGGTCTGACGATCACACTGAACCAGAAGCCGAAGAAGACACGTCTCGAGCTCATGAAGACACAGCAGTATGAACTCGGTCTCACACGCTGGGGCCCTGATTATGCTGACCCGCAGACCTACATGGATCTGTTCCTCTCCACCAACGTTTCCAACAACCAGGGCCGTTACAACTCCGCAGTCTATGATGAACTCGTTCTCAAGGCTACACAGGGTGAAGACGCTACTGATTCCGCTAAGCGTTGGGCTGATCTCATCGAGGCTGAGCGTGTTATGGTCGCAGAAGACTTCGCAGTCATCCCTGTATACCAGAACGGCGGCGCTATGCTGATCAGCACAGATATCAAGAACATCAACTTCCACAGTGCTGGTGTTGATGATTACAGACATATCTACGCGAACTAAGAATAGAAACCTGTATTCTTCTACTTACAGACAGTTCACAACAGAGCGGAGACGCTCTGTTGTGACTGTCTTTCTTCAGATTTAGAAAGGGGAACACTGAATGTCGAAATACATTACCAAACGTGTCCTCGTCAGTCTCGGCACACTCATCGTGATACTGTTTGTCCTGTTTCTGATGCTGGATAAAATGCCGGGTAGTCCGTTTAACGATGAAAAACTGACGGAGGCGCAGAAGGCGCTTCTGTACGCCAAGTACGGTCTTGATCAGCCGTTCTTTGTTCGGTTTGCAAAGTATTTCATTGCAATGATGAAGGGCGATCTCGGTGTTTCTTATGTAATCAGTAAAAACAAGGCGGTCGCCGACCTTGTCGCCGCACCGCTCTGGCTTTCCATCCGGATCGGTGCCCGCGCTATGCTGCTGGGTACGGTTCTTGGACTGCTTCTCGGAATTGCCGCAGCGCTCAACCACAACACGTGGATTGATACGCTGTGCTCGTTTATTTCCATTATCGGTGTAAGCGTACCGTCCTATGTATTTGCGCTTCTGCTTGCGTACTATATCGGATTTGTACTGAAACTCACACCGATCCTGTTCAGTTCCAAAAATGTAGCTGCTTCAATGATTCTTCCGACGATCGCATTATCCATGTTTCCGACGGCGAACATTTCCCGTTTCACCCGTTCGGAAATGATCGATGTGCTGAACTCGGAATACATTCTTCTCGTTGAGGCGAAGGGTGTCCGTCAGGGAGCCCTGATCTTCCGCCATGCACTCCGTAATACCCTGATTCCGATCATTACGATCATGGGACCGATTCTTGTCAATCTGCTGACCGGATCGATGGTCGTTGAGAAAGTATTCGGCATCCCCGGTATCGGCATGCTGATGGTGCAGGCGATTCAGAACAATGACTATAACGTCGTCATTGCATGCGCATTCGTCTATTCGGCAATGTACATTGCGATGATGCTGATGGTTGATATTCTCTACGGCGTGATCGATCCCCGGATCCGCGTTGCGAAAGGAAGTGCGTAATATGAGTGAAATTATTAAAAATACACACGAACCTGTTCTCGGCGACGGATACTCCAAAGAGGATTTTGTTTTCGTCCAGCAGGGCGAACGTCTGAATGACAAAGCATACAAGACAACTTCCTACTGGCGGGATGTATGGACTCACTTTTCCAAGAACCGCGGCGCGCTGGTCGGTTTTATCATTATTCTGATCATTGTGATTTTTGCGATTATCGGGCCGATGATTTCGGGTCATAATTATGACACGATCATCATTGAACATCAGAGCCTTCCTCCGAAAATTCCCGGAATCTTCGGCGGCGTGGAACGCGGTATTGATGTATATGCCCAGAAGGGTGTAACGGATGTCAGTTACTGGTTCGGCACCGATTACAACGGACGCGACCTGTTCACCCGTGTATGGCAGGGAACCCGTATATCACTGCTCGTTGCCTTTGTTGCGGTTATCATCGATATCGCCATCGGCATGTCCTACGGCCTGATCTCCGGCTACTTCGGCGGCAAGGTTGATATGGTCATGCAGCGGTTTGCGGAAATTCTCAACGGCATCCCGACGCTTGTTATTGTTACACTGCTCGGCCTTGTGCTTCCGTCCGGCATTGCTTCGATCATCTTTGCGCTGATGATCACCGGCTGGATCGGCATGGCGCGTATCTCCCGTGCGGAAGTGCTCAAGCTCAAGGAAAGTGAATACATTCTCGCGTCCAAAACGCTCGGCGCAAAGGACTTCTCCATTATCTTCAAGGATATTCTTCCGAATATCTTCGGACAGCTTGTCATCATGGCGATGTTCTCGATTCCGAATGCAATCTTTACCGAAGCGTTCCTGAGTTTCGTCGGTCTTGGTATTCAGCCGCCGCAGGCTTCGCTCGGTTCGCTTATTTCCGATGGATATAAATCACTGACCATCCATCCATATCAGATTGCGACACCGGTTATCGTACTTGCGCTTCTGATGCTCAGCTTCAACCTGTTTGCGGACGGTCTGCGTGATGCGTTTGACCCGAGCATGAAACAGATGTAAAGGAGGAACAGTTATGCCGACACCAAAAGATTTGAATGACCGCGTACTGTCGATCCGTGACCTGAACATCAGTTTTGATACCGCAAGCGGTACGGTACATGCGATCCGCGGCGTCCGTATGGACCTGTTCCGCGGGGAAACCATTGCCATCGTCGGTGAGTCCGGTTCCGGTAAATCCGTAACGGTCAAGACGATCATGGGAATCCT
>JAFYGX010000083.1 GCA_017543025.1 Solobacterium sp. | reverse complement strand
ATCCCGATACGAAACCGCTGAAACGGAAGAAAAACAAAGCACAAGACGTAGTTTTCGTAATTCTGCAGTCGTAATCAGAGACCGCAGAAGCAGACGGTTTTCCTCATTGATCTCATAAAATGAAGCGGTTTCCGTAATGATAAGCGTACATATCCCGGAGAATTCCCGTCCCCGGTTCATGATGTGCCGGATCAGGTTTCCGCATCGTTCTTCATCACGAGATGTCAGCCGTGCACAGACCGTTCCGCATTCTGTAACAGAATCCCCGAACAGATCCAGATCATCCAGAATAAAAATCTCATCCTCTGCTTCCGCACATTCAAGAAGACCGGCAAGCACGGTTCTGAGAAAACATTGTTTTTCTTCACGGTCCGTTGAAAAGACTGCCATCATTCCGGAACTGAAACAATAAGGAATCTGTTTCCGGTTCTGATAATCATCGATAATGCCAAGCCAGATTTTATGTTCACTCGGCAGATCATCCCTGTAAAGATGATCAATCGGATCACACCAGAGCCGATGTGCATTTTCATAGTTCACTCCATGCCTGCAGAGTTCTGACAGAACATATTCCGACTGAACTTCAGAATCTTCATCCTGCATGAATTCCTCGCGGACAACACGGCAGCCGGTATCCAACAGCTGGATTTTTCTTTTTCCGCCGTTTACCGGGGCGTTTGCATATCCGCACTGAAGATGCGTGCGGATTCCGTCACAAAGCAGAAACCCTTCTCCCGGATTCCGGATAAATGCAGCATCTGCACTGTGTATCATTTCCATACTGTCTGCTTTATCCTGTACTTTCAGGCACAATTTGAACCTTGTGTTAGACCAGATCTGTTCATCCACGACCCCTCCAGGTTTCTGTGTTGCAAGGATCATATGTATGCCAAGACTTCTGCCGACTCTTGCGACACTGATCAGATCACGCATTACTTCAGGCTGTTCTTTCTTCAGTTCTGCAAATTCATCCACGACAATCAGCAGCGATGCAAGGTAAGGCAGTCCTGTTTCCTGTTTCCACAGATTCTGATACTGTTTCAGATTCATGACCGGGCGTGCTGCCAGTCTGCTCAGGGAGGAAAACAGCTGTTCCCTGCGAATGCATTCATTCTGAAACGACACAAGTGCACGCTCAATGTCAGCCTCATCCAGATTGCTCAGAATTCCTGCGGTGTGTTTTATTCTGTTTCCGCAGCCGGAAAAAAGTGCTGCTGCACCGCCGCCTTTAAAATCAACCATTACAAACTGAAACTCCCGTGGACTGTAATTTACACATAAACTCAGCAGAAGCGTAATGATCAGTTCACTTTTACCGCTGCCGGTCATTCCCGCGATCAGTCCGTGCGGTCCATTTCCGTTTTCACTTAAATCCAGACGTATCGTTTCACCGTCATCTCCGATTCCAATATTTGCATACAGATGTTCTGATGAAGATGAAAACTGCCACAGCTGTTCAACATTCCTTTCCTTGAAAAGAATTCCCCCATACAGATCAAAAAATGTGGATGACTGTCTCCTGTTCCGGTTCTCCTGCGGGATGAGACACCGCCGGAACAATGAGATACATTCGTATGGAGATCTTGCAAAAACAGGATCATAATCAAATACCTGACGGACCCCGCTTCCGTATATCGTGCCGGTAATTCCAAGATCGATGCGAAGCTCTGCGTCTGCCGGTGCATTTCGTTTTCCGACCGGGAAAACGACACAGGCATCGCATTCCTCAAACGCAGGAAGCAGTGTCGGATTAAAGCAGATGATCACAGTCTTTCCCCGCCTTGTCAGCTGCAGGGATTTTGCAGTTTCCGATGCATCCGATGAACTGTATGCAATACGGCGCAGTCCGTCATCGCCGATCAGATGCGGGATCTCCGTGATCCATGGAAATTGAATGATAATATCCGGTGCTCCTAGAAACACAAGATTCAAAACGTCCGGTCCGTGATAAAACAGCAGCTGCAGAAATAACCCGATCAGATATTCAATCCGGTTTTCATCGTAAGAGACCGAGATTTTTCTGTACCTGTTCAATGAAATAAGCACCGGCATGCAGGCTTTTCCGGCAGTTTCTTCCAGTGTACGGATCATTTTCCCTGCAGGATCATCCGAAGTACAGCGGAATGAACGAATCAGTTTTACATCGCACTGCACTTCGCCTGTGCCGAGCCGAACCTGCATGAAATCCGTCTGGTAATGCTGTGCACGGCAGAGATCACTGATTTTCGGGTCAGAAGGATTGAACCTTGTTTCGATTCTCTCCGCTGTTTCTGCTGTCCGGGATAAAACCGCATTCTGTAGTTCATCAAGATATGCTTTGTATTCTTCCGTCCGTTCTTTCTTTCTCTTTCGTTCCGTTCGCCGGTCATGAAACCGCTGAAGCGGATTCCATAACAACGCAGAGAGCATCATTACCGACGGGAGAATAATCACTGGTGCCAGTTCGTTTACCGGTCTGCCGCTGAGCCATCCGTTATAAGCACTCAAAAGACCGGTGATCAGTGATGCCGAGGACATCATCAGTGCAGGTCCCATCATAAACACAAGCGGTCTTCTGTCCACTGCTTCAAGCGGCGGCGGAGGATCAAGTTCATATACAGCATGAAGTTCCTCTGCCGGTTCCTGATACGAGCGTTCCAGAACGATTAACGGTTCCGGTTCCGGCAGGATCGATTCGTGAATCATAATGTCCGGCAGCGAACAATACGT
>JAFYGX010000082.1 GCA_017543025.1 Solobacterium sp. | reverse complement strand
TGCAGTTCCACAGCAATCAGAAGAAGCCGTCTGTTACGGGAAGGGTTTTTCACCGCATAAAACACCAGCACCGAAAGTGCGAGCTGTATTGCCAGCGCTATCAGGCGCTCCGTAAAGGAAAGAAGATAAAGCATCGGCGATGAGGTTGTAAGCTGGCTGAAGATCGTCTGCATCTGAACAAGCATATCGCCTGAAAGCTGCCCCAGGATCTCCGATCCTCCGTTTGTGTTGATGGCTGCCGCATAAATCAGATTGTTTGCCATCAGGACGGAGAAGATGTTGAACATCTCGCTTCCGCCATGGCCGGCACCGTACATCAGTGCATTCCAGTCGTTGCTCAGATCATTGCGGAGAAAGCGTGAGAACATGAAGTACCGCGCAAGTTCCTCAAACAGACCCGCCGCGACACCGCCGTAGAGTGCATACAGATACAGATTTTTCTGAATAGCAGCGCCGACCGAAGAACTGAAGACAAGCGTATGAAAGAGCCGTTCAAGAATATTCACCGCGATCAGAAAGGCAAGCCAGCCCGCAACGAATGCACGCGGGGAGGCATGTTTCCTGCGGTTCAGCAGAAAGAACAGCGCCAGCGGAATGACCGCCCCAAGCACCATCAGCACGGCAATTACCGCAATCGATGATGAACTCACCCTGTATTCCATCGTCCTACCTCCGTCTTACGTTTTAATCAAAAACGGTAAAGAACGAAACATCCTGTTTCGTTCTTTGTTGAAATAACGTCTGTAAATACCGTTCAGTAGTTGAACGCGTCAAGTACTTCTTCCGCGAAATCACGCGCCTGTTCCAGTTCCTCTTCGCCCGGTTTTCCCTTGTTCAGCAGAAAAAACTTTCCCTTCAGCAGAAGATGTCTGGGATAGACCGCGATCCCCTTGTGCTCAAGCAGGTTCACAGCAAGCGCCATATGATCGGTGCCGGTCGCACTCGTGCTGAACAGAGCAGCTCCCTTGATCGCATTCACAGGAAGCTGGTCCAGATAGTCCAGAATGGCATTGTCCGGTTTGCCGGCATAGATTCCCATTCCTACAAACAGGAGATCGGATTGTGCAATACTGCTTGGTTCATGAATATCCACGGCTTCAACACCGCATATTTCAGCAATCGCTTCGGCCACTTTCTGTGTATTGCCGCTGCGCGACTGATAAATCACATTAATAACTGTCATAATTACCCGTTTTATTTTGATACAGATTATTTCACAAACAGCTTTTCAAACACGCCGTTGAGAAATGCAAGAATGATCGAGATCCAGATTGCGGATCCGAAGGAGGCGATGGAAGAGCCGTCACTGAACTGGAACGCCGCAAACAGAACCAGTCCGTTGATCACAAAGGAAAACAGTCCGAACGTTACCGCTGTCAGCGGAAACGCCAGCACCTTAAGAAGAGGCTTGATCGTCATATTCAGAATCGTCAGAGCCAATGCAGTTACCGCAAGCGCAGCATAATCCGAAAACGCAACAGCTGCCGAAAAACGTTCAATGACCCACAGCGACAATGCGTTGATAATCCATACTTCAAAAAACTTACTCATACGATGAATAGTTTACCATTCTTTTTCACGATTCCCAGTAATTCACACACATTTCACAAATATTGTACGAACAGCCGGCATACTATTTCGGAGGCATCAGTTTCAGATAAAGATATTTCCCCAGCGGAACAAGTACAATTGCCGCAAGAGCAAGCACGCTTAACCAGTCAAATCCGGTCCGGAGCAGTTCCACATAGTTCACCGGTTCCTTCTCCGGTTCACGGATGATTTCCGCTTTCAGCGGTGAGCTTCCGATCTCTTCACCGTCCAGGAGGAAGACCACCCGCGCTGAGATATGCCCTGGATCGGCGGAATTCTCATTCTGTACGATGATTTCGGAGCTGATGCTTTCAGCATCAATACCCTTCGGCAATAAAATGTTGTAACTGCTGTCTGCAGAGAACACAACATCCGCAACATGCTGTTTTCCGTTATTCACCGTGACGGTTTTTGTGCCGATATCCTCCGGCGTGATCGTCACTGTGTGCGTGTTTTCAAATCCGTAATCAAACAGCGCGCTGATGTCCTTATACGCTGTTTCCGCGCTGCCTTCATGCATGACGACTGCAGCAAGCCCGGTTCCTCCGCGCTTTGCGCATGCCGCAAGCGCAAAGCCGTTGGCAGACGTGGATCCGATCTTTCCGCCCGCAGCACCTTCATAACTGTAATCTCCGTCCCGCAGCAGTTCGCAGTCATTGGCGATCGTCCGTTTCTGTGCCTGCATGTTGGTCGCTCCGATCGTATAGGACGGTGCGGCGAACACAGCCGCAAACGTTTCGTTCTGCATTGCTTCGCGCGTCAGGAGTGCAAGATCGTAGGCAGTGGAATACTGCCCTGCGGCAGCCGTTCCGAACGGGTTGTCAAAATGCGTTTTCGTCATGCCGATCTCTTCCGCCCGCTCATTCATCTTTTTTACGAATGCAGAAACGTCTCCCGCACTTCCTTCCGCCAGCATCGCGCATGTATCGTTTGCACTCGCCAGCATTGAAGCGTATTCGCAGTCTTTCACAGTGAGGGTTTCACCCTGCTGGATCCAGAGCACGCCCTGATCGTGGCTGTAAGTCTGAAATGCCTGTGCAGACATTGTCAGGGCATCATCATCCTTCAGTTCTTCCGCAGCGATCAGCACAGTCATGATCTTCGTGAGCGATGCCGGATCCCCCGGTTCATCTGCTCCTTTTTCAAACAGGACCGTCCCGCTTCCGAGTTCAATCAGCACTGCATATTCCGATGCGATCTCCAGCGCATATTCTTCTGTCTCTTCTTCCGCTTCCCCGGCAGTTTCTTCACCGGGTTCTGTTTCCGGTGACGGTGACGGTTCCGCGTGAACCGGCATCAGAAACGCTGCTGCAGCGAGGAAAGCAGCTGTCAGTTTTCTCATAGATTGCTTTCTCCGGTATACGCATTTTCAAAAAATGCGTGTCATCTTTTTATATCCGCATATTTTTCGGATGTACCTATTTTACCATCCGGAAACACCGCCCGAAAGCAGTTCTCCTTTCGTGCACATATAATGTGCCATATGTGATATGAGTTCTTGCAGTTTTTGAAATGAATGAAATAATAGTAGGGATATCATAGAAAGAATGAGTGTGAACGAAATGGATGAAACAAAAAAACAACTGAATTTCTGGCGCTGTGCCGCCATTGTTGAACTCATTGCTCTGATCGTGATCGGCGTCCTGTTTACATCCGGTACAGGCATTGCACCGGCTGCGCCGGCAGAACCGACACCCGAGACTCCCGCTGAAGCACTTACGCTCTGGAATGAAGGCTCCGGTGCGAAGCAGCAGCTGATCGATTATGTAAATGCTGTTACGGATGAGAACAGTGCAGACTTTATTCCTGTCGAGGACCGTATTGCGGTATTCGATATGGACGGCACACTGGCATGTGAGACTTATTACACGTATTATGACACGATGATGTTCATTGAATACTGTCTGCGTGATTATCCGGACCGTGTCTCCGATGAACTGAAGCAGGTAGCTGCAGACATCAAGCCCGGCTATGTCGCGGATGAAACACTTGCCCGCAACTTTGCGAAAGCGTATGCCGGCATGACAGTCGAGGAATTCTATAACTACGTTGTAAAGTTCGGTCAGAAAAAGACCGCAAGCTTCAACAATATGAGGTACATTGACAACTTCTATCTGCCGATGGCCGAACTTGTAAAGTATCTGTATGACAATGACTTTACTGTCTATGTCATCAGCGGTACGGAACGCACAACGACCCGTGCGATCGTTGCGAATTCCCCGATCAGTGAGTATGTTACGCCGGAACATGTAATCGGCACGGATTTTGAGGTCAAGGAAGCCGGCCACGAAGATGAGTCTTCCAATATGAATTACAAATATGAAAACGGTGACGAACTTGTACTGACTGGCAATTTCGTACAGAAGAACCTCAACGGCAACAAGGTAATCTATATCGAACAGGAGATCGGTCAGCGTCCGGTACTTGCGTTCGGCAACAGCGGAAGCGACACCAGCATGATGAACTATACGATCGATTCAAGAAACCCGTATAAGGCAGAGGCATACATGATCGTGGCTGATGACAGCGAACGGGAATGGGGCACGCAGGACTGGGAAACAAAATCTGCGGAATACAGTGCTGAAGGCTATATTCCGGTTTCGATGAAGAATGACTTTTCCGTCATCTATCCGGAAGGCGTCACAAAGACAGCGCAGCAGTACGTGCCTGTGGAGTGAGGATTCCGCCTTCTGATTTGACGGACTGAAGTTGTCCAAAAATCCGAAAAGAAATAAATCCGTGTAAGTGCACGGATTTTTTCATGGGTCTGACAGAGTTCAGGAGGAAAGCTTCAGACAACTCAAACGCAGTACTGAATCCTGTTTTCCTTCTTCACCTGACAACATAAAGCGGAATCCCTGTAATGAGATTCCGCTGTCCAGAATTAATTCACACTTTTCGAAAGATTCAGCAG
>JAFYGX010000081.1 GCA_017543025.1 Solobacterium sp. | reverse complement strand
CCATGACGCATAAGACATCCCGTTCTGCTCTCTGTCAAACACAGCTTTCACAGAATCAATCGGATCTGCCAGGATTCCTCCTTTCACCGGCTCCATGACCACAACCGGCTTGCCGTATTTCCGGCAGATCTCATAGTTTTCCCGGGCTGCTACGCCCGGGTTATCCCAGTCGGCATAATTGATCTGCAGCTGAACGAATTCACTGTCCGGATGCGCTTCAAGAATCTGAACCAGAAGTTCCGGATCAGCGTGGAAGGAGAAGCCGTAATGCTTTATCCTGCCCGCTTCCTTCAGTGATCTGACATAATCCCAGATACCGTATTCTTCATACTTCTGATAATTGCTTCGCTGAATCGCATGTACCAGGTAATAATCCAGATATCCTGCCTGACTGCGCTTGAGCGATGTTTCAAACTCCTGTTTGGCTTCCGCTTCGGTAATGGAGCTTCCCGGCTGAATGAACAGTTTGGAAGCCAGCGTATAGCTCTCCCGCGGATAGCGCTCAACCAGAGCACTGCGGACTGCCTCTTCGCTGCCGGGATAGGCAAATGCTGTATCAAAATACGTGCCCCCTGCAGCCATGAAACAGTCAACCATTTCAGAGACCTGTGCAATATCAATCGTTCCGTCTTCCTTCTTTGGAAGGCGCATCATGCCAAATCCGAGCTTCAGTTTTTCTTTTCCGGTAAATACACTCATACTTCCTGTTCCTTTCTTCAGACTGCAGAATAGTCGTTCTGCGCTGCACGTTTCCTTTTGTCTGCTGTATACCGCCGGTCTTTGGAGTTCACATCGCTGCCGGTTCAGGAATGCTCTGCCTGCCAGATCAGTTCTTCCAGCGTCTGATACAGCAGATCCGGTTCCGTCGGCTTTGACAGATGCGCATTCATGCCGAACTGCATGGAGCGCTGAACATCTTCATCAAACGCATTGGCCGTCAATGCGATGATCGGAATCGTCTTTGCGTCCGGCCGATCCAGACTCCGGATTGTTTTCGCTGCCTCAAGGCCATCCATTTCCGGCATCCGAACATCCATCAGAATCGCATCATACGTTCCCTCCGGACTGTCTCTGAACATTTCCACTGCGATTCTCCCGTTTTCCGCAAGATCGGAATCCGCATCTTTCATTTTGATCAGTTCCTGCAGGATCTCCGCATTAATCAGGATATCCTCTGCCACCAGCAGCCGCCTTCCCTGAAGGTCTGCCCGTGTTTTCTCCGTTAACAGATTCATCTCATTCCGGCGGGCAATCCGTTCAAACTCGCTGATCACACTGGAAGCGAAAAGCGGTTTGGCAAGAAAGCTGTCCACCCCGATCTGCAGTGCCTTTTCCATGATCTCATCCCAGCTGAATGCAGTCAGAATGATCGCCAGGCTGTCTTTTTCATAGCGCCTGCGGATTTCCGCTGTCAGCGCAAGCCCGTCCATTTCCGGCATCTTCCAGTCCGTCAGAACCAGATTATACGGTCTGTGTATGGCATTTGCGATCTCAAGCAGATTCAGCGCTTCCGCCCCGCTGCAGCAGGAATCTGCCCGGATTCCTGCGTCATCGAGAATGATTCTGGCATGCTCGGCAGCGATGTTCTCATCATCCACAATCAGTACGTTCATATCAGACAGATTGATCGACCGCGAATGGGTAAGCGGGTGGTCACAGTTTTTCAGGGTAAGGATCACGGTAAATTCCGAACCGGCTCCCTTTTCCGATTCCACGCTGATTGTTCCGTTCATCAGCGTCACAATATTCTTTGTGATCGCCATGCCAAGGCCAGTACTGCCAAACCGGTTGTTCCGGCTGCTGTCTTCCTGGGTAAATGAATCAAAGATATTCGGCAGAAAAGCCGGATCGATTCCGATTCCCGTATCTTTCACAATGAATTTCATTGTCGTACGATCTTCATACGACGCGGTGCGTTCTACACTCATTGTCACACTGCCGGGCGGATCGGTAAATTTGATCGCATTGGAGAGAATATTGATGAGCACCTGTTTCAGCTTCATGTCATCTCCGATATAAAAGTCACTGACGCCGCTGATCAGAGTGCACTCATAGTTAAGTCCCTTCTCACTGCATTGCGCGCTCACCATCGTATTGATCTGCTCAATCACCGCCCGAAGCGAAAACGGTTCCTGCCGCAATACGATGCGTCCGGATTCAATCCGGCTCATATCCAGAATATCGTTGATCAGACCAAGCAGATGGCGTGCGCTTTCGCCGATCTTCTCCAGATACTCTCTGGTTTCCTGAGGAATGTCCCGGTTCCGCAACGCAAGACTGTTCAGTCCGATGATCGCGTTCATCGGCGTCCGGATCTCATGACTCATATTGGAAAGGAATGCCGTTTTCGCCCTGTTCGCCTGCTCCGCTGCTGCCAGCGCATCGCTCAGCACCTGCTGCTGAACCATATTTTTCCGCATTTCCTCATCAATATCCGTAAAACCCACACCGATCGCATGAACGAGATGATCCGGCCTGTCTTCCATGTGCCGTACGCCTGCCATCCGCAGCATCGTATATTTTTCCTGCCCTTCTCTGTATTCCAGAAAGCGGAATGCAATCACCGGCTGCCGCAGAAGCTCCTTCCGGATATTCTCCGGCTGAATGAAGCGGAAATACCCTTCCCGGTAGCTTTCCGCAACATGTGTATTGCCAAATTCCGTAAACTGCTGCAGATACGGAAACCGCTCACCGGAAGCCGGCATATCCGCCAGCGTCTTATCATTGAGGTAACAAACCGCCTGATCGGCATCCAGATTGACATAATAAACACTGCGGTAATCAGAAGAAAGCGCGGTAATCATACTGTCCTGCTGTTCCCGGACCCACTCCTGTTCGTCGCGGGTACCGGGTGTCTTTTCGCTGTCTGTCATCGTTCCTGACTGTCTCCTTTCCTCTGTGCAAATATATCATGCAGGGTCTGCAGAATTGCGTCGATATCATACGGTTTTGCAAGATACCCGTCCATTCCCGCTTCCTTCACGCTTTTTCTGTCTTCTTCAAATACATTCGCTGTAACTGCAATGATTGGAAGCCCCGCCTTCTCCTGATCGGGAAGACTGCGGATCTGTTTTGCGGCTTCATATCCATCCATGACCGGCATCTGCACATCCATCAGAATCGCATCGTAAGCAGAGGCCGGATGTGAAATGACCGCATCCACAGCCTCCTGTCCGTTCACCGCAGTCTCGACTCTGAACCCGTGTTCTTCCAGAATAGCCGTTGCGATCATCCGGTTCATTTCATTGTCTTCCGTCAGCAGAATCGTTTTATCACGGAATTCATACGGATCCTCTGACTTTGTTTCAGCACTCTTTCCGTTACGGAACGGTTCTGAAAGCATCTGCTTCAGCTGCGAAGGGAAGACCGGCTTGGCGCAGAAAACACTTACTCCGGCGTTTCTTGCCTCTTCTTCCTGATCCGTCCAGTCATATGCGGTAAGCATGATAACCGGAACATCCCCGCCTGCGGCAGTGCGAATGGCTTTCACCGTTTCGATTCCGCTCTGAAGCGGCATCACAAGATCAACAATGAACGCCCGGAATGGATCGTTCGCTTCGATTGCGTTCTTCGCCAGTTCTGCCGCTTCCTTCGGATTGCAGGTCCACTCCGGTCTTAATCCGAGGTTCTCCAGCATCGTACTGAGCGAACGGCAGGCGTCCCGGTCGTCATCCACCGTCAGAATATGCAGATTCTGCAGCTGGGGAACCGGCTCCTTCTCTGTGTCATCGCTGACCGTTCTGCACGGCAGCTTCACAATGAATTCGCTCCCTTCATTGAGGGCGGAAGTCACAGAGACTGTTCCGTTCATCCGGTCCACGATTCGTTTTGTTATCGCCATGCCAAGCCCGGTTCCCTGAATCCCGCTCACGGTACTTGACCGCTCCCGTGAGAATTCATCAAAGATCTTCTTCTGAAACTCCTCGCTCATTCCGATTCCGTGATCTCTGATCCGGAATTCATACTCGGACATATTGCAGTCTTCCGAAGCAAGCGGACGTTCTGTTACACGGAACCAGATCGTTCCTTCGGCAGGAGTAAATTTAATCGCATTGGACAGGATATTGAGCAGAATCTGTGAAATCCGGAGTTTATCCGAAATGATCGTTTCATGAACGATATCCTGCGCATCGATAAACAGGCTCAGCTGTTTGGCGCTGATGCCGGACTGAATGATCGTCCCAAGTTCATGAATCACTTCCGGCAGATTCATTTCCGCTTCATTGATCGTCAGCTTTCCGCTTTCAATGCGGCTCATATCCAGCACATCATTGATCAGAGAAAGCAGATGACTGCTGGAAACAGAAATCTTCTTCAGATAATCCCTGACCTGTTCCTGATTGCCGATATGTGACTCTGCCAGCGAAGTAAAGCCGACGATCGCATTCATCGGGGTCCGGATATCATGTGACATATTGTTCAGGAATACCGTTTTCGCCCGATCTGCCCGCTTTGCGTTTTCCAGGGCTTTGAAGAGTGCTTCCTTACTGGCGGCCAGTTCCCTGTTCTTCTGTTCCAGCACCAGCCGTGCGCCTTCCTTCTCCATCGCTTCCTTCTTTGTCCGCTTTGTATCCCGTACAAGAAAGAATACCAGCAGGGAAACCGCACCAAGTACAATGAGCGAGGCTTCCGTCAGATTGTCACGGAAGAAATCCTGCATACTGTAGGTATACAGGCCATCCGTATACTGGTAGGCCATATTCTGCCCCCACTCGCTTCCCAGCACATTGATCCCGCGGTTGAGCAGCTTCAGCAGCCCTTCATTACCGATTTTCACGCCAGCGCTCCGATCCACGCTTCCGCTTGTCTGCCGGAAGGAAAGATTGCGGTACCTGCTGTTTTTCAGCAGATAATACGCCCGCATTCCGTCAGCCATCGTACAGCCTGCCGTACCTGCAGCCACCGCATCCAGGCACGCCAGGGCAGAAGGAACATAGACGATCTCCGCATCCGGATAAAACGTCGTTACGAAATAATACTGCAGACGGTTATTTTCATTGACCGCAAAGCTCTGTTCCGCTGCTTCGTCATACACTCCTTTATAGACGATATCCGCCGGCGTTGATACCACTGCATTGGTCTGATAGATTCCGCTTTCCTCGGAGTAATAAAGACCTCCTCCAACCGGAAATACCACATCAATCTCTCCGTTTCCGATCGCTTCGATCAGTTCGTCATAACTGCGGAATCCCTGATAGGAAAGCCGGATATCAGACAGTCCGAGCGATGACAGCAGGGCTGGAAACAGATCTTTGACAAGCCCGGTCGTCATTCCTTTCGAATCGGTATCACTATACGGAAGAAACTCATCCAGATATCCGATCTTCAGCTGCGGATGGGTTTCGATCCATTCCCGCTCCACCTGAGAAAAAGCTCTGGCGGTTACGCTGACAGAATA
This sequence comes from Solobacterium sp., assembly GCA_017543025.1. The sequence goes on along the minus strand of JAFYGX010000081.1, from coordinate 1,509 downwards.
GTATTTCGCATTGAGGCTGCTGAGATAATGGGGCTCTTCCGCTTCCAGCAACATCTGTGCTTCATTCAGCTGTCTGAGCAGATCCGGCCGTTTCCGGCTGACGCACAGGTAATAGTCCGACGCCCCGAATGAACCGATCACCTGCGCGTGTTCGCGGACTGCGGTTCCGTTGCTTTCGGCCGCAAGCACATCGATGGTCTCTGTATCAAATGCGGACAGCAGCTGCGGATGATCCGCAAACGTGATCACCTCAGCCGAAACATGATTTTCTTTCAGATAACGGTTCAGAACTTCGACCATGGCGCTGTTAAGAACCCCGATCTTTGTTCCGTTCATGGACTGCGGATCTGCCGTAATCGCAGTATTCCTGTCATGTTTCACAAGATAGTAGGTCTCTTTTCCCATGATCGCATCCGGATAGCTGATCACCTCTGCCCGCTCTGGCCGATAGGCAAGTCCGGCAAGCAGATCGATCTCACCGGTTTCCAGCATCTCATAGAGTTCGCTGAAGCCGCCGTATACATATTCATAATTCCATCCGGTATATTCTGAGATCTTCCGGTAATACTCATAGGCATAGCCGGTTTTGATCACCCCCGGTTCGGCCCCTTCCTGGAATACTTCGTTTTCATAATATCCGACCCGTATGACATCCGGTTCTGCCGCTGTTCGAACGATTACCGGCAGGCTTCCTGCCACAGTCAGAACACAGAAAAAGAACACCAGGAGAATCCGCAGTCTGCTGTTTCGCTTGTCTGTTATGAACCGCATGAAACACCTCCCCGAATGTGCAGGCGCCTGTAAAAAATCCGATCTGTTCACGCGAAGAACACGGTGTGAAGATCATATGGCACTCTGTTTCCCCGCTGTATTCTCCGCCCTGAAGAAAGAAGCACAATCCGTCCTTCCATCACAGGATGCCGGCGGTACCGCTGTTTCCTACATTTTACTTTGCCGCAAAATCACTGTCCACACAGTGCATCAGCTCCGCCGAAAATTCAAAAACACTGTCCGGATATCCAGACAGTGCAGTTATTGTCTCTGAAAACCTGTTTCGCATTCAGAACGGAAGATCCGGTTCGATCATAACCGTAAATATCTCCGTACGTTCCTGTTCTTCCGGCGGCGGCTCATACGGAAATTCAGAATCGGAATACTGCGGCAGCGAGAACTCCGAATCCGTGGTGTTCAGCTCTGTATTTTCCGGCGGCGGCGCATTCTGATACAGCTCCTCAAAATAAGCGCATGCGTCATGGCCTATCGGCACATCCGTTCCCTGATTCAGCCATTCGTCCAGCTCAAACAGACGGGTCGGATCATAGCGCATGTTCCATTCCGTTTCCGCTGCGTTCTGAATCCTGCTGTTTTCATCCGACCGCAGCTGCGAAAGCCATTCCTTATCCGCCTTCTTCAGACGGAACGGAAGAGAATAGAGCCGATCGAGCACTTTGATTTCCCGCAGTTTTTCCTCCGGCATTTTCTGACAATCTCTGCAGATATGCTGCGAAT
>JAFYGX010000080.1 GCA_017543025.1 Solobacterium sp. | reverse complement strand
GTGCTGTCTGCAGTCTCATCCTCGTTTTCCGCCGCCTTTGTGATATCCGTTGTCAGGATATCTGCCCCCGGCGCAAGAATGTCAACATTCAGTGTTCCGTAGTTGGATTTTTCCCATACGCCTTTGTTCTGATCGGTCGCTCCGACAGCAATTACGTAAGGATTATTACGAAGTGCAGCGGCAGGGCTTTTTCCGCTGTCGATATTCTTGCCCTGATCTCCTGCCGCAATTACTGTAATAACTCCCGCTTTGCCAAGTTCTGTAATCAGATTCTCTGTTTCAGACGTACAGGATGTCAGAGACAGACTGACTGCCGCCACATTGATACCGGCTTTCTTTGCCGCAAGGACGTATTTCAGACCGGCTGCAGTATTGGAGCCGGTTGCCTTGACTGCCATGATTCTGGCGCCGGAAAGTGCACCGCTGATTCCGAATGTATTCCATTCTGCCGCAAGAATACCGGCTGTCTGCGTGCCCTCGCCTGTGAGATCCATCGGATCATCATGGTTGACAGTATTATCATCTGCTGTGATACCGTCGGCGTTGTATCCATATCTGCCGCCGCCCATGGTTTTCAGCGGTTCAACTGTATCGCCTTCATTCCACATGACGTTCTTGAGATCATCGTGATTATAGTCCACACCGCTTCCCACAACCGCGACAACGATCTTTTCATCCGCGGATACATTTGCGGTTTTTGAACTCCATCCCGGAACGGTGATACCCTTCTGAGAATCAAAATAATATTGTTTTTCTGTGTGGTCTGCCGCAGGGTCTATCACTGTTTCTGTCTCAGTATCATCCTCAGCATGTATCGGGGTAATTCCGAATGAAAGGAACAGCATTCCAAATGCACCCGCAATACACAGTTTCTGTTTCAATTTCTTTCCGACCATGTTTCGTTTCTCCAACTTACCCATATCTTTTAAATTATATATAAATTTTATTCATCAGCGCGCAAAATATATCTGAACAGAAAAACGGTCCGGGACTGCCGGACCGTTGTGCTGAGATAATCGGTACGAATGCTTATTTGCGGTTCGAACGGCTGCCGAGAATGCGCAGGATTCGCAGGAACAGGTTGATGAAATCAAGATACAGCTGGAATGCGCCGTATACTGCAAGATTTCCGCCGAGCGTGCCCATACCGCCCTGAGTTCCGTAGTAGAACTGCTTGATTTTCTGCATGTCCCATGCCGTGATGACAAGGAACAGGAGAACGCCGATGTAGCTGATGACCAGCGAATCACGCAGCGCCGGAATGAAGATCGAAGCGACTGTTGCCACAACAAGGGCAATCAGGCCGCCGACGAGCAGACCGCTGAACTTTGTGAGGTCAACACTTGTGGTATGACCGATGACTGCGCAGCAGAAGAACATGACTGCCGCAAATGCGAATGCGGTGAACACTGTCGCGATGTCAAACGCCATCGGAAGAACCGAGAAGGTTACACCGGTGAGCGCAGCGTAGGCATAGAGCAAAATCGTCGCTGTTCTTGTCTCCATCTTTGTGATGCGCATCGACAGGAAGATGCATACGCCGAACTGAGCGATCATGCAGACGATATAACCGATGCTTATTGCGCCGGACATATACGCGTTGTAGAGCAGGCCGCCGTTGATGAGACTCATATATCCGCCAAATGCGACTGCCGCTGTGATCAGGACCGCAATACCCATCATTGTAAATACTTTTGTAATATACGCATTCAGAGTTGTACCGGCCTCATTTACATAAGTCTGTGACTGATTGAATTCACTCATGATCCAATACCTCCTTACCAATACTATTTATACTTTTTTCTGACCGTCAGTCAATACCTCTGCCCGGTCTGCAGCGGAAGGAAACGGTTTACTTTATAAGAACAGATACCCGAGCAGGCATGCCAGTATCACCAGCAGAACGGCAATGACGATATACACACACTTTCCGTTCTTTGCCGGTTCTTCCGGAATCGATGCACGCACGAAAGCCTGCGGCGCCGGAGAAACGGGTTTTTCCGGCTCCCTGAAGGATGCGTTCTGAACCGGGGCATCCATGGGACTGCCGCACCACTGGCAGACAGAAGCTTCTGGATCATTCGGTCCCGTGCAGTGCGGACATGTGCCGGGAGGAACCGGCTCCGCGGCACGCGTCACTTCCGCAGGGCTCTGTTTCGCCTCGCCGATCCAGTCAAGCACCCGCTGCAGCGGATCGGGCTCCTGCGCCTTATACATGCAGGCCCAGCTCTTGCCTTTTGCGTCCGTGATCCTAGCCCACATTTTCTGCATGCCTTCCTTGCGGGCTGAAATCGAATCCGCCGAAGCGATCTCTGCCTTCGTGAACGGAACCGCATTTCCGTTTGCGTTGATGACAAGCCATTCCTTCCCGATCAGAAGGTTTTTCTCCTGATTGACCGGTTCAAGCTGATCAGCGTCAAACGTCATCGGCGTGTTCTGTTCC
>JAFYGX010000079.1 GCA_017543025.1 Solobacterium sp. | reverse complement strand
TGATTCGATCATTGCCTTTGCAGATATCGGCGACTTCATCAACCAGCCGGTCAAGACCTATTCCAGCGGAATGTTCGTACGGCTTGCCTTTGCGGTGGCGATCAATATCGATCCCGAGATTCTGATCGTGGATGAAGCGCTGTCAGTCGGCGATGTCTATTTCCAGTCCAAGTGCTATAAGAAGTTTGATGAATTCAAGCAGGCAGGGCGGACGGTGCTGCTGGTAAGCCATGATCTTTCCAGCATTGCGAAGTACTGTGACCGTGTCATTCTGATGCGGAGCGGGAAAAAGCTTGCGGAAGGAAAGCCGCAGGCGATGATTGACCTGTACAAGAAGGTGCTGGTCAATCAGGTGGATGAAGAAGGAAATGATATTCAGACCGCCTCCGGCGTCAGGGAAGATACCTCGGAATTAAGCAAAGAGATGCGCCGCAATCCCGAATTCAGCGAATATGGCACAAAAGAGGCAGAAATCGTTGATTTCGGCATTCTGGATGAAAACGGAGTGCCTTCACAGGATATTATCAAGGGCAGATCGTTTACGATCCGAATCCGGGTCCGGTTTCACAGGGATGTGAATTTCCCGATTCTTGCCTTTACGATCAAGAATATCAAAGGGCAGGATGTGACCGGAACGAATACGTGGTATGAACACGCGGATATCGCGGGAAAAGCCGGAGAAGAGCGGAAGGTTTCGTTTACCCAGCAGATGGATCTGCAGGGAGGACAGTATCTGCTGTCCCTTGGATGTACCGGCTATGAAGGAGACGAGTTTGTCGTATATCACCGGCTGTACGATGTGTGCGATCTGACGGTGGTCTCCGATAAGAATACGGTCGGGTTCTATGACATGAACTCTGTCGTGACAGTAGAGCAGTAAGGACTATTGATATGGAAGAAAGAATCGGCAATGTAATACTGAATCTTGATTACTATCCCGGTGAGGATCTGTACTCGGACGGTTCGATCGAAGATGATCTGCTGAATACCGTAAAGACACACCCGGAAGAGGAATACAGCAGAATTATCCGGGAAAAGAACGCCTGGCCGTTTCTGTATCATCTTTCGGATATCCGCCAGAACATCGTACGCCATCTGAATTTCAGAGGCGATGAGAAGGTGCTGGAGATTGGAAGCGGATGCGGGGCAATCTCACCTGCGCTCGCAGCGCATGCGGGTTCTCTGACCTGCGTGGATCTTTCAAAGCGGCGTTCAATGATCAACGCAGCCCGCAATCAGAACGCTTCGAATATGAAGATCATCGTCGGCAACTATGAGACCGTGGAGCCGCATCTGCCGTGTGATTATGATGTGATCACCCTGATCGGCGTCTTTGAATACGGCGGCTATTATATCAGCGGAGATCATCCGTATGAGACGTTTCTGAACTCTGTTCTGAAGCACCTTGCGCCGCACGGAACACTGGTGATTGCGATTGAAAACCGGCTTGGCTTCAAGTATTTTGCCGGTTACCGGGAAGACCATAACGGCCAGTTTTTCAGCGGTATCGAAGGGTATGAACCGGACAGCCGGATCCGTACCTTCAGCCATAAGGAATGGCTGAATCTGTTTTCAAAGTGCGGCGTATCGCATTACCGCTTTTACTATCCGTATCCGGACTACAAATTTCCGATGTATCTGTTCTCTGATGAGCGGCTGCCGGAAAATCATGAGCTGTATGCGGCTCCGCAGAACTATGACAAAACCAGACTGTCGCTGTTTGACAACAATAAAGTGCTTGCCTCGCTGAATGACAATGATCTGTTTCCGATCGTTTCCAATTCATTTCTGATTGAAATCACAAAAGAAGAGAAGAACTCCCCGCTGCAGTATGTCAAATACTCAAATGAGCGGGCACCGGAATATGCGGTTTCGACTTCAATTCTCTCAGATGAAACCGGAAAGACCGTAATCAAACGCGGAAAACCCGCCCATATCGAAGCGATGAAGAAGGGGCAGGGACGGCTTTCAGAGCTGTACGAAGGCAGCGGGATGAAGTTTGATCTGCAGTCGGCAGAGCAGGAGACGGCTGTGTTTCCATATGCGGAAGGGATTTCCTATGACCGGCTTGTCGATCAGGCACTGAAGAATGAAGGGATGGAAGCGGCTTATAAGCTGATTGATGAATTTCTTCAGGCTGCAGTTCCGACGGACGCATGCGGGCCGTTTGAACCAGGCAGTGAATTCGAATTCTGGTTTGGTAAAGCAGAACAGCCGCAGCGGTTTTCCAGTCTTCCGGTTACAGATATCGATCTCATCATGCGCAACGTCATCTGTGACGGTGATGTGAAGCATGTGATCGATTATGAATGGACGTTTGACTTTCCGGTTCCTGCTGAATTTCTGAAGTACCGCATCCTGCATTACTACGTCGATGATGCGGCTGGCAGAGAGTGCTTCAGAAAGGACGGGATCTTTGCGAAGTACGGAATCGATGATGCGATGATTCTGCTGTTTCAGAAGATGGAAGCGCAGTTTCAGAAAACCGTGCGCGGACAGACTGTGACGATGCAGGAATTCTATGAGCTGATGAGCCCCGGCATCGAAGACGGATCCGTTTCACAGGAGCTTCAGATTTACTATGGCGATGATCATGGTTCGCTTTCCGAAGACCGGAGCTTTGTTATTCCGATCCGGGAAGTACGCAGTGTTTATTCCTTTGAACTGCCATCCGGAGCGAAAGCGCTCCGCATTGATCCGGGTGCGAATCCCTGCCGTCTGATTGTTCATGAACTGCGCTCAGAGAAAGGACCCCTGACGGTTCATGCGGTTCATGGAATGGCAGTCGGAGAGAAGACCTGGCTGATGGGCGAAGACCCGATTCTGCTGGTGGAAGGAGACATGCAGGGAGCCGGCCGGATCGTTGCGGATCTTACAATTGAACCGGTTGGAGATGCATATGAATCATTGAAACGTTCGTATGAAGAAGAACGTGCAAAAGCAGCGGATAAAGGAAAGAACCTGTTCGGGAAGCTGCGCGGTCTGAAACAGAAACTGGAACGGGCAATAGCCGGAACTTCTTTTCCTGCTGTTGCTGAAAATGAAGAAGAGTTTTCCCGGATTGAATGGATCCGGTTTGCTCAGGCAGGCGGAAAAACCTTTTTCTGGCTGGAAGGGCAGATCGAACAGATCCGGCATGAAATCCTTACGCTCACGCCGGCTGTGCAGGCGGATGGAACGGAGATTCAGTCACAGGTGACCTATCTGACGCCCAGATATCCGCGGATCGGCCTATGTGCAGGAGTCTGCCGGTTTCGGGTGAGCGGTGTGGTGAACGGAACCGGAATCCGGTCATTTTCACTTGCATTTAAGGAAACGGGTCTGAAGTGGAACGGGACAGAGGAAGACCTCGCCCGTTTTTCTGTAAAAACCCGTACCGAGATCAGTGCTGCGGCGGAACATGTGAATGTTCGAGCCGGGGGAGTACAGGTCATTGCCTGGGCATTTGCGTCACTGTATTACGGAAAACAGCGGATCGCTGTCCTGCCGTGTGCGTGCCGCGTTCAGAATGAAGAAGGCTCATGCATTGAAACGGCAGAAGTGTTTCAGACTGCCCGCCGGGACGTCGCAGGAAATCTGGCAGGGGATGCCCTGTTTTCTGAAGTGATGATCGGCTATGAGATCATACTGCTATCCGATAAAACTGCCGGCATCCAGCTCGTATTTGAAGCAGAAGGGGTACGAAAGCCTGTACCGCTTCCTCAGCCGGAACAGCAGGCCGAAGCGGAACATCATCCGGCCGTATCAGAACTGCAGACAGAAAACGAACCTGTAACGGTACCGGAGTCCGTGATCCGCTCTCCGAAAATCAGCGTGATCGTTCCTGTTTACCGGACCCCGCTGGTGTATCTGAAGGAGATGGTGGATTCCGTCCGGCATCAGACATTTGAGAACTGGGAGCTGTGCATTGCGGATGGCTCTGCATCGGAAGAAGACAGTGAGCGTTCGGCATATCTTTCTTCTGTTTCGGAAACGGACCCGCGGATTCATGTCCGGGTGCTGAAGGAGAATAAGGGAATTGCCGGCAACACCAATGAAGCGCTTCGCATGGCAAAAGGGGCGTATATCGCCCTGCTTGATCATGATGATCTGCTTGCGGAAACCGCGCTGGAAGAAGCGGCTGCCTGGATGGATGAAGCGGATATGATCTATACGGATGAAGATAAGGTGAATGCGGATTCAACGCAGTATTTCGGAGCGCATTACAAACCGGATTTCAATCCGGATCTGCTGTATTCCAACAACTACATCTGTCATCTGTTTCTGGTCCGGCGCTCAATTGCCGAACAGGCTGGCGGCTTTCGCTCTTCCTATGACGGCTCACAGGATTATGATTTTATTCTCCGCTGTTTCGAACATTCGCATATGATCCGGCATATCCCGAAGATTCTCTATCACTGGCGGATTCATGAAGGGTCAACTGCCGGAGATCTTCGCAGTAAGCTCTATTGCCGGGAAAGCGGCAGGCGTGCGCTGGAAGATCATTGCGGGCGGATGGGGTACCGCGTGAAGGTGTGCGATACCGATCATCTGCAGTTTTACCGGCTGGCGTATGAAACTGAGGCGAATACCTGTTCTCTGATTCTTGAAAATGTGCAGGATGATCTTTCCGTATGTCTGGTTCGTCTGAGAGAGGTGATTCAGCGCAGTGTTTCGCTGAAGGAAGTGATTCTGTATGACTGTGACGCTGAACGGGAAACGGCTCTGATCGACCTGTTTGAGCGGTCTTCACTCGTATCCGTATGCCGTCTGAAGGAAGAAGAGCGAAGGGATCCTGCGCTGGCTGCGAATGCGGTAGCCTCTCATGCGCAGGGCAGGTGCTTCCTGTTTGCGGATACCGGTATCCGGATTGCGGAAACGGCCGGGCCGGTGATGGATGTGCTGAGCGGTTATTTTCAGCGAAGCGACGTCGGAGTGGTCGGCGTAAAATCGGTTACCGATCAGGGAAGACTGCGAGGCGCGTTTCTCGTGGCAGGAACAGCGGAAGGATTCAGCTATGTGTATCATGGGGCGAATGCCTATGAGCAGGGAATTACCGGGGCTGTGATCAATCCGCGTGATGCCGCGGCAGTTGATTACCGTCTGTTTGCGCTGAGCGGCAGTCTGTTTCAGCAGCTGAACGGATTCCGTTCCGGCTTTGCGGAAGGGGCGGCAGCTGATTTCTGCATGCGGGCACAGGCCTGCGGCAGACATGTCGTATATGACCCTTCGGTTGTGATCGAATGCAGTGAGTCTGACCCGCTGCTTTCTTCCGGTGCCAGAGATATGCTTGCGAAGGAATGGAAGGATGTGAAGGATCCTTACTATAATCCGAATTACAGTCACAGAGACGGTATGTTCCGTCTGAAGGAGGACGATGGCCATGCGGCATCAGAACAGTAAAACCCCGGCATCCGGCGAATCCGGAAGCCCGCTGCGGTTTCTGTCGCAGATATTCGGAAACAGGCTGTTTTCGAAAGAACCTGTGAAACGATCTTCGGATGAGGCTTATGATACCTGGCTGAACGCACATGAAACGCCGGAATCTTTCAAGGCTTCCGCACTGTCTGTTTCACCGCGGTTTACGGTTATCGTATATGCTGATCAGGCATCTGCGTCTGAGCTGAATGCATGTGTGGATGCGATCCGGAAACAGACTTATGCACAATATGAGCTGATCCTTGTCGCGACTGTACCGGATCAGCCTGCTGTGACAAAGCTTCTGGATCGGATCAGCAGAAGAAAGCAGGGAACAGTACTCCGGCAGGACGGACCGCTGTCGTCTGCACTCAATGAGGCAATCGGGCTTGCGTCCGGTGATTTTGTACTTTTCTGCAGAGGCTGTGATCTGCTTGCGCCGAATGCGCTCTATGAAGCAGCCGCATTGCTGGAGCGGAATCCGAAGCTAGAGTTTATTTACAGTGATGAAGACCGGGTGAATGCGGAAGGAACATTGCGGGAAAAACCGTTTTTCAAACCGGAGTGGTCTCCGGATACCCTGATGTCCCTGCATTATACCGGACAGGTGTCTGTTTACCGCAGAAGCGTGCTCAATGCCTGCGGCCGGTTCATGCCGCTGTCGGAAGATGTCATGTTCTATGATCTTGTCTTGCGGGTTTCGGAATCTATTGATCCTTCAAACATTGCCCATATTGCAAAGGTGCTGTACCACAGCCGGGCTCGTGAGGATGCGGATGCGCATGCCGATATGGAAACGGTACAGTCTGTGAAGAACCAGACGCTGAAGCGCAGAGGAATTGATGCCTTTGCGGTGAAAGAAGAGGAAACCGGAGAATACCGGGTGGTTTACAGGGCACCTTCTGACGCCTTTGTTTCGATTGTCATTCCATCCAAGGACAATCCGGAAATGCTTGAAAAATGCCTCCGGTCGATCATGGATCATACGGAAGGAATCCGGTATGAAATTGTACTGGTGGATAATGGCAGTAATGAAGAACACAAGGCAAAGATCGAGTTGTTTCTCTCAGACAAGCCGTTTATTACCTATCTCTATCAGGCCGAACCGTTCAACTTTTCGCGGATGTGCAACCGCGGTGCCGCGGCTGCGAACGGGAATTTCGTTCTGTTTCTCAATGATGACATTGTGATACCGGATTCGAAACCGGAATGGCTTTCCATTCTGTGCGGGCACGCTGCCCAGCCCCATGCCGGTGCGGTCGGAGCCAAGCTGTATTATCCGGATTCGGACCGGATTCAGCATCTTGGCATCATCAACGGGGAGCTCTGGCCGTTTCATGCGATCACCGGGCAGAGTGACAGCGAACTCTTGTATTTCGGACGAAACCGCCTGGAATATGACTGGATTGCGGTTACCGGTGCCTGCCTGATGTTCCGGAAAGAGAGCTTTGAACTGGCCGGCCGGTTTTATGAAGGCCTTCCGGTCGCATACAATGATGTGGATCTCTGCTTTACTCTGGCAGAGCAGGGGAAATTCAATGTCTGCCGCAATGACGTCATTCTGTTCCATCATGAGTCGGTAAGCCGGGGAAATGATTTCCTCAGCGAAGAAAAAATGGAGCGGCTGATGAAGGAGCTGACGATCCTCTATGACCGGCATCCGTCTCTGCTTGGCAGAGATCCGTTCTACAGCCCGAATCTTGACCGGTTCGGAAAGGATTTCAGGATCGATCAGGGGGATGTTAAAGTCAGTGAAGTGGAGACGGAATCCGTAAAAGCGTTCGCTTCGGATTTCAGAGTCGAAGTGGAACAGATTCAGCCGATGTTTGCCCTGATCGTAAAGGGCTGGTTTCAGTCGGACTCCCTGGAGTTTGACCGGGGTGCTTCCGTCAGTCTGATTCTTGAACGCTCCGATCACAGATATTTTCAGTTTCCGCTGGAAAAGATCGTACCGGAATCCGAAACACAGCCCGTGCGCTTCCGCTGCATTCTGCAGCTGAAATATCTGGATACGGACCGGTATACCTACCGGATCGGAATGATTGCCGGATTTCCGGGGGATGTGAGAATCTCGTTCAGTCCGCGAGTCATCACGCATGCCGATCTGATCCGCCCCGCAACGTAACGATCTGCACAGACAGAATAAGGTCAGAGACTTCCGCTGAAGCGGCGAGCATCTCTGACCTTTCTTTCATTGCATGAGCGAGAAACGAAGCGTGCAGAATACCTGTTCTGCCGTCTTCAGCGATAGCGGAGGATATTTATATTCCAGTAAGGATCATTGGAATAGGATACTTTTTCAAACCCTTCCTTTGCGGGTTTTGTGCACTGATCAAAGATCACAGACGGTTCAAAGACTGTGCGCAGTTTTTCCTGTCTTGTAAATAATCCGTATTCATATGCCGCATTGTTTTCACTGATGCGATGCGAAATGGGATGCGCAAGGAAGAGACTGCGTCTCGTAAGCATGCCGTAAAACGGAACCGCCATGCAGTTGTTTGTGACAATCGAGCGGAACTGATACCCGTCTTCGGTAACGTGAGTCCCTTTATGGAAGTCAAGCACAAAGCCATCATCGCCAGCTACCAGTTCAGAACGGATGACATAATCTCTGTAAAGCGTCCGGACGCCGACAGTACCGATCTTCCTGTCCGCAAAATGACCATATGCAGTCGCAAGCCGGCAGCCGTTCCGCAGCGTCATTGCATTGTTCAGAACAAACAGAATTGAACCGGATGCCTGTTCTGCAGCTTTGCACAGAAGGCGCTCCAGAGAACTGCAGTCATCTGAAACGACCTGAACCGGGATTGCCGGATTCAGCTTTTTCCGGACTGTTTCAGCATGACCGGGATCACAGACAAGAATGAGTTCGCTCAGCTTTGGTGTATTGTAAATCGATCTTATACAGGCAGCTGTCATTGCCGGATCAGGTTCGGTACATACGACCACAGCAGAAACCGTATCGGAAGGATCGGGGGTTATTTCCGTACGATAAATCCCGTAATGTGTATGATCCATTTCTGCACTTCCGGCTTTTTTCTGACTGAGCAGACTGTCACGGATTGCGTTCACCCCGGCTTCATAGCAGTACAGCTTGTTTTCCGGATCGGCTGCAGTGGATCCGTCATGGATCCGCCAGTGATAAAGGATCTTCGGGATATGCCGGACGAGAGAAGCTCTGTTCAGACAGCGAAGAATCAGGTCGTAATCCTGAGAGCCGTCATAGGCGGAGCGGAAGCCCCCGATCTCTTTGAGCAGGGAAGTCCTGGCAACGAAGAAATGCGTGATGTAGTTGCACGAATGCAGGTATTCCGGAGAGTAATCGGGTTTGAAATTCGGTTCGCAGAATTTCCCGTTTGAATGGATCAGCTTGTCTTCATCGGTATACAGCACTTCATACCGGGCGTCCTGCAATGCCCGGACGATCTCATACAACGCATGTTTTTCCAGCAGATCATCATGGTCAAATAATCCGGTGTATTCGCCTTGCGCAAGCTCCAGTGCCTGATTGGTATTGCCGGAAATGCCGTAATTGCGATCAAGAAAACGCACGCAGATGCGCGTATCTTCTGCCGCATACGCACGCAGTGCATTCCGTACTTCTTCTTTATCGCTTCCGTCAGCGATGCAGAGCTGCCAGTTGGCATAAGACTGCTCTGTAACAGAGCGGATCGTCTGTTCCAGCAGGTCCAGCGGGGTGTTATAAGTGGGAATCAGAATACTGATACAGGGAGCGTAAGGAAATATGGTATTCCGCTGTTTCCGGAGCGTATCGGCATCCGGCTGACTGGAAATCATCCAGCGGTGATAGTTTGAAAACTCTTTGTAATATACTTTCCGTACCGTGGCAGTGAATCCGTGCATCTGATAATACCGCAGGGTTTTCGCAATAATGTTTTCTCTGTTCATACTGAGATGATTATAATACATATTCGCTGTCTGCCCGTCCGTTCTTTCATCCGGAAAACGCATGGACTGCACAATGCGCCCAGGCCTGTACAGAACGGTTCATCCTGCTGAATACATGCTTGATCAGAAAGGAAGGGTCAAAAGAAAAGAGTGCCAACCGGCCTTCTTCAGCCACAGCTCTCTTCTCTTCCGCAGCATGTTATTTATGTCCCCTGTGCGGCAGGGACATTGTTATCATATCTGCCGGTTTATAAAACGTCAACGGCCAAAGAAACATCAGATCAGCATCAGATCAGAAAGCAGCTCAGAACAGGGATAACCGGGAATCTTAGAACTCCCTCTGTCTGTATGCAAAGGAAAACGCAGGGCAGGAATATGAAGCAGAAACAGCTTCTGGACAAGCCGCAGGCTCTGGAAGCGCCATCTGATTCGTTGAATCAGGTGGTGAGAATTCATGGGAAGAAGTATACTTAAGAAGCTCTGCCAGTAAAAAAAGATGGCTGAACACAGATGAAAAAGGAGATGGTGTTCCTGAATGAATCGTAACGTGCAGAAGAAACGGGTATATCTGGAGGCAATGAGAGTGCTTGCCTGTGCACTGGTACTCTTCAATCATATGGCGGGCTATAATCTTTACAGTATGACCAGTGGAATCCGACAGGTCTTTTTTATGTCGCTGACGATGATTACCAGAATCAATGCGCCGCTGTTTTTTATGATAAGCGGGGCGCTGCTGTTTCCGAAAAATGATTCGTTTGCGTCAGTATTCCGTAAACGGTTTCTGAGGATTCTGTGCCTGCTTGTACTCTTTGACCTCCTTCTGTTTGCCTGTCATCACATTCAGTTCATTACCGGTGATATTTACCGGTATGAGGCCATTACGGGTATTCCGGCAGTTCGCATGTCAGTCTGGGATCTATTGTCTGGCATCCTGATGAACCGTATACCCGGGTCAGATCCTTACTGGTACCTCTATTCTCATCTTGGCCTTCTGTTTGTGCTGCCGTTCATGCAGCGAATTGCGAAGGGGCTTACAAAAACGGAACTGATTTCACTGATTGCGCTGCATTTTATTGCGTCCTCATTTCTGCCGGTGCTTAATCTTGTGCTTGCCCTGTGCGGCGTCAGCAGAACCATTTCGCTTTACAGTGAATTTATTGTTCCGTTCGCATTTGCAAAACCTTATTTTTATACACTGATCGGGTATTATCTGGAAAACCGGATAGACACAGCGAAACTGAAACCGCTTCATATAATCGCTCTGATTGGCCTGAGCCTTTCCGGTATTGCAGTTTCCGGTATCTGTACCGTTGCGGAAGCGAGGATGAATGGGGCGTATTCACAGAACTTCGTACAGTTATTTGACTATGTCATTGCGATTGCAGCGTTCCTGTTGATTAAGCTGATGTTTACGTCAGGTTTCATGCAGAATAAATATCCGGTAATTGAAAAGGCAATCTGCTTTATGGGATCTGTGACACTGGGGATCTATATGTTTGATCCGGTATTCAAGCAGCTGTTTATCTTCCGGTTCAATGACTGGCTGTCACCGAGGCTTTCCATCTTTGCCGTAACTATGGTATGGGTAGTGATCAGTATGTGTGCAGGAACCGTCTGTACCTGTATTCTTAAAAAACTGCCGGTGACCAGAAAGCTTTTATAATCGCTCTGATGCAGAGAGCGTGCAGCTGTATCCTTCCTGCTATGTAAATATCATCAGCCGTTTTCTCGGTACATTCCGGTAACATGCATTGCCTGGAGCCGATGGGACAGGGCAAAATAAAAACCGACAGATGTCGAACGCAGGGATTTTCTGTGGGAGCTCTGTGAAATCATAGGTTAAACGCAATAATCAAATAAGGTGGTATGTGGGCCAAACGCACAGATGGTGAAAGACTGCTCAGAAATCTCAGCTGGAATCCGGTCGCTGTTTCTGCGAGAAAAGGATCGGTGTTACGGATCGGCGGCGTGCGTCAGAGTCTGTATTGTGTTCCGCTGCACGTATGGACAGGAAGAATGGATACACAGAGAAGGAAAACACCGGCTTTTACTCAGCCGGTGCCTGTTGATCGGGAATCAGTGACTGCCTGCACGCCAGATATGTCCGCAGTTATTGCATTCGCACCAGCCTTTGACGATCGGTGTCGGATGATCACACTTCGGGCAGCGATCCTCGCCTCCGTCTGCGGCGGTGAATCTTATGGCATTTACCGGTAAGTATTTCTGGATTTTTTTCATTATGATAGTTTCCTCCTGTTTCGAATAACATCGATCCATATATAGCGGATCACTCCATAAACTGATCATATGCTCTGCCAGGCTCATTTGCAATAATGACTT
>JAFYGX010000078.1 GCA_017543025.1 Solobacterium sp. | reverse complement strand
CCATCATCGTGTAGGGATAGGCCGCAAGGGTATCCGGGTAGTAGGTGAAGTCTTCAAACACATCACGGAAATCCGGGTCCTCCGTTTCCATCAGATCCTGAAAGGTTTTCGAATCGACCGCATCGACGACAAAGATCACAAAGTTTTCATCGCTCGACATTTCATTGAGTCCTTCGTGACTCACGCAGAGCACAGGCTTTCGCTGCAGGCCGTTGTTCTGTATGCATACTGTGATGAGGGTAATTGCCAGAATTCCGCTGACAAGCAGCGATACCGCAGATGTGAATGTGCGGAATTTCTTTTTCAGAACGAAGCCGAGCAGGATGCATAACAGAATCATGACTGCCCATACAATCAGGGACAGACGGTTCTGACTCTGATACTGGCTCCAGTCGATTGGTCTGCCGTCGGCGGGAGGAAGATCACTGATCAGGAAGTTTCCCTGTACATAGCAGGCCAGAAAGATACCGGTGCCAAGAACGAGCACAGCGTCATACAGCTTCTTCGATCCCTTATGAAGGATTGCCATGATCAGCGACAGGATTGCCGCACCTATGGCAAACAGCAGCAGGATATACCGGAAGATCGCATGCACATCGTATTCAAATTCAAACACATTCGTGAAATACAGCTCCAGCGGCGCATAGAACAACAGCATGAATGCCGACGCACACGCCAGCAGGATGCCCGGGGCAAGCGCTGATGCAGGGGAGGCAGGTGGTTCCTTCTTCCCCTCGGCAATATGACGGACTTCGCGTACGGTGCCGGTGGCCGGGTCATGAAATTCGATTACATCCGGTTCGCTGTTCTGACTGTTCCGGGAACCGGACCGGAACAGCAGGCTGCGGATTTTCTGCCGGTACACGCCAAGCATGGTGCCGAGGGCAATCACGATACCGGCGACTGCCTGGATGGCATAGGTCATGACGGACGGATCTACATAGTCTGCGTGAACCGCTGCGGTTGTAAGAAAAAAGAGCGGTACAGAGAAGAACAGAATCGAAGCAGATCTTCTGAACAGTTGTCGTTGTCTCATAGTGAACAGTATAAAGGAAGTCAGAGCGATCGGGGCATTCAAGTTTGCATACGGAATTAGCACTCAGTTATTTAAAGTGCTAATTAAGTGTTGACTAACGTCCAGAAAACTCTATAATGACTATTGGAAGTTAGCACACAGCAAATACGAGTGCTAACAAGGAATACGGAGGAAGACACAGATGTTGAAACCATTACATGATTATGTGGTACTTGAAAAAGTCAAGGAAGAAGTAAAGACAAAGTCCGGAATTCTTCTCACAACCGGCGAAGCGAAAGACGCTCCGAGCACAGGGCTTGTGATCGCAGTCGGCCCGGGAAAATACGATGACGGCAAACTTGTGGAGATCAATCTGAGCGAAGGCCAGAAGGTTATTTACAAGAAATATTCCGGAACAGAAGTCACGATCGATAAAAAGGATTATCTCCTGATCTCAGCGGAAGATATTCTCGCAATTGTTGAGTAAGCATACAGAACAGAAAGAAGGAATGAAGAATGGCTAAGGATATTAAATACGGCAAGGATTCCCGCCAGAAGATGCTGGACGGCGTTAACAAGCTGGCAGATGCAGTGAAAGTCACACTCGGTCCGAAAGGCCGCAATGTCGTGCTGGAGAAGAGCTACGGTTCACCGCTCATCACCAATGACGGCGTTACGATCGCCAAGGAGATCGAGCTCGAAGACAAGTATGAGAACATGGGTGCGAAACTTGTCTATGAAGTTGCCAACAACACGAACGAGACCGCAGGCGACGGTACAACAACCGCTACAGTTCTTGCCCAGGCAATGATCACTTCCGGTCTGAAGGCAGTCGATAAAGGCGCAAACCCGGTTCTGATGAGAGAGGGTATTGAGGCGGCTGCGAAGGCAGTTGCGGATGCGCTGCTCAAGAATTCCCACGATGTCAAGACAAGCGAAGATATCCGCAATATCGCCACTGTTTCCTCTTCCAGTGAGGAAATCGGCGGAATCATCGCAGATGCGATGGACAAGGTCGGCAAAGACGGCGTGATCAATGTCGATGAGTCCAAGTCCTTCGAGACCGTTCTGGAAATGACAGAAGGCATGCAGTATGACAAGGGCTATGTTTCCCCTTACATGGTTACAGACCGTGAAAAGATGGAAGTAGAACTTGAAAACCCGCTGATTCTTGTCACAGATCAGAAGATCAGCACAATTCAGGACATCCTGCCGGTGCTGGAAGAGGTTGTCAAGGCAAACCGTGCACTCCTGCTCATTGCGGATGATTATGACAACGAAGTCATGAGCACCCTCATTATCAACAAGCTCCGCGGTACCTTCAATGTCGTTGCGACAAAGGCTCCGGGCTTCGGTGACACTGCAAAGAACCAGCTTGGCGATATCGCTGTAATGACCGGCGCTAACTTCTACGCAAAGGATCTCAATATGAATCTTGCGGATATGAAGGTCAGCGATCTCGGTACTGCCAAGAAGGTATCTGTCGGCAAGGACAAGACAACGATTATCGGCGGCAAGGGCGATAAGAATGAGGTTCAGGCGCGTGTGGACGAGATCCGCAATGCGATTGAAAAGACAACTTCTGACTATGATAAGAAGAAGCTCATGGAGCGTCTTGGCAAGCTGACAAACGGCGTTGCCCTGATCAAGGTCGGTGCGACAACCGAGACAGAGCTCAAGGATAAGAAGCTGCGGATTGAAGATGCCCTCAACGCTACCAAGGCAGCGGTTGCGGAAGGCGTTGTGACCGGCGGCGGACTCGCACTCGTACAGGCATACAGAGATGTGAAGGACGAACTGAAGTCCGATATCACAGATGTTCAGAAGGGCATGAATGTCGTTCTGGAAGCACTCAAACAGCCGATCATGCAGATTGCGGAGAACGCTGGCTATGACGGACTTGAGGTATTTGAGAAGCAGCTTGCACAGAATGCGAATGTCGGCTTCAATGCGAAGACCGGCGAATGGGTTGACATGTTTGAAAAGGGTCTGATTGATCCGACCAAAGTTACCCGTTCCGCTCTGCTCAATGCCGCAAGCATCTCCGGTCTCTTCATCACAACTGAAGCTGCGGTTGCGGAGATTCCGGAAAAGAACCCGGCACCGGTACCGGCAATGCCTGAGTATTGATCGCCTGGCGGAAAAAAGAAGACCCGTATCAGCTGAGGAGTATCCCGAAAAAGGGAATTCTTCAGCTTTTCTTATCTGGAAAACAGAAACTGGCCAGACAGAAAAAAGGTTCGCCGGAACGGGCGGACCTTAAGTGCAGCGGGTGAGCTGTGGAAGAAGTGAATCAGCGCCGCTTCAGGGCGGAAATAATCAGAATCAGGGCGGCTGCAGAGGACACAAGAACGATGATCCAGCGAAGAATCGGATACGGCATCAGAAAGCGGGCAAGTGCCGTCAATACAATCAGAAGCGTACCGGATGCGGTGATCAGCTTCAGATCATAGACTGCCGGAAGACCTTCCTCCTGCTGAATCTTCCGGTAGACCAGATAATGAAATACCGCCAGAAAAAGGTAGGAGATCAATGTGGTGGCACCGGCAGCCATATAGCCGTATACGGGAATGAGCAGTGCGTTGAGCGAGACATTCAGCACCGCTGCCGCAAGGGTTGCGGCACCGATCCACTGTGTTTTCTTATAGTGGTATTCCACATTGGAAAACAGTGTGCAGACAAAGATGAAGAAGACGGATGCGCTGACGCTTGGCACGATACCGGCGGCTTCTGAATAGCCTTCCCCGGCAAAAACGGTAATGACCTCCGGCGCCAGCCCCATGGCACCAAGGCATAAGAGGGCGATGCCCGCAAACAGAATGCGGCTGCTGGAGTAAATGGCGTTCGGTTCTCCGCTCTTGAGCTTCTGAAAGGTAAACGGCACATAGCTGCTGTTGATCGCGGTGACAATCATCAGAACCATGGAGGCGATCATATAGGCTATGCTGTAACGGCCGGCTTCTGCGTTGCCTGCCATCTGACCGATCATGATACGGTCAGACTGATTCAGAATGATGCCGGAAAGATAATGGGGGATCAGCGGAATGGAGAAGGCAAGGGCAGAAAGCCAGACGGCTCTGTCATACAGCTTCTTTCCTTTCCAAAGCAGCAGCACCAGCAGCGGCACTCCGACCAGAACGCGGACCGCAAGGTCACCGGCCACTCTTGCCTCGAGGCGGAAGTCCGCAGACATCCGGACTGCCTGAATACTGAATCCATAGCTGAGCAGAGTGACAAGAACGGAAAGCAGGCTGGAGAGCTTATAGCGGTAATGCGACCGTTCTCTGCTTTTCCAGTAATCAAACGGAGTGGATACAAACAGGTGTACAAACATCATTGCCGCAAGCAGCGGCGTCAGATTGAAAAGCTTCGCCCAGAAGGAAGGCGCAAGCAGAAACAGCAGAAGAAAGATGCAGAAAATCGCAATGCTTTCTCCCAGCATAATGGAAGTGAATGCGTTCTCATCCTGTTCGTGATCGGTCAGGCCGCGCAGATAGGTCTCTGACGGAAGATTCAGTGTGATCAGTATGCTCAGAATGGCGAGCCAGGAGCTGTACTGATTGTAGATGCCGAATTCTTCCTGCGTCAGGATGCGGGTAAAGACCGGCGTTGTGACAAGCGAGACGGCGCTCTGAAAAACCGAACAGACAAGCGTCCAGAAGGAGGCTCTGACCGGAGCGGAAAAGGAGGCGTATTTCGCCTTCAGCCGCCCGAACAGTTCGCTCACGATGCGGCTCCTTCCGGGTGGAGCGAGGAAAGCAGATCCAGACCGGTATCCAGCAGGCGTTCGTTATAGTCCCGGGAAGAGAAGCGGGTCTCTGCGTATGCACGGGTCTCCCGGATCGACTCCGGCGTCTTTTTTTCTGCTTTGAGTACAACTTCCTTCAGCGCATCTGTATCAAACAGCGGCACATAACTGCCGAATGGTGCAGGCGCACAGGTCGGTACGCCGGAAATATCAAATCCGCAGATATGCGTGCCGCAGCTCAGCGCTTCGATGCACGTATTGGGCTGTGTCTCCGCCAGACTGGTGCAGACAAACAGATCGGCCAGCGAATAAAACTGCGAGAGACGGTTCTGGTCGGATACATAGCCGATCGGAATGAAGTTTTCCGGACATTCCGAAGGACTGCCCTTAAACCCGACATGGACAAAGGTGAGCTCCGGATGATCGAGACAGCTGCGGGCAAGCTCCAGATAGTATTTCCCGCCTTTGCGGATGCTTGGATACGGACAGACGTTCAGTATGACCTTCTGTGTTTCAGGGATCTTCAGCTCATTGCGCAGCTGCGAAGGGTCTTTCGGGAAAAAGAGTGTATCCTGATCGACCGCTTCATCGATTCCGATGATGCGTCTGCCCTTCAGCAGGGAGGAATGCCGTGCTTTGTCTGCGGTATACGGAACGCCGGCGAAGGCGATATCCTGATCGCGGTAAGCATCGTGCTTCATCTTCTGCAGCTTCGTGGAAGTATCAAAGAAAAGACTGATCGGATAGTCTTTCTGATGCGGGCAATCGCCGCAGACCGATCGGTATTTTTCGCACTCATAGGAAAACGCGCAGGCACCGGTCATCATATATTCATCCCAGAGGATCTGAACGATCGGAATCTGTTTTTCTCTCAGATGGTCATACAGCCGGTAGAGATTGATGTAATGACCATGCAGGTTGCCGAGATATACAAGGTCGGGCTGAAATGCATCGATCTCCTTCAGCGCCTTTGCGGTCGCAAGCGGGGAGAAGCAGCAGTTCATTCCGGTAATTCTTCCGAGCGCATTATGAAGCTTCCCTTCAATCGGCGAAGAGAGTCTTACCGGATCCGGATCGCCGGTGTGGCTGCCGTGCCCGTAGAGTACTCTGGTTTCAATGTTCTTTGATCTGAGATAACGGTGAAAGTTATGAATCAGTTTGCCGGTGCTTTCAGCGTTGTAGAATGTATTTATCAGCATTATTTTCATGACGCATTTATTATATAGGACGATGACTGATAATTACGCATGAAACCGGATATCGGAAACAGTGAAATCGGATAAAAATGCGGAGAATGCAGAAGCGGAAACTGCGGCCAGACTGCAGCGAAAGAAAACAGGGATTTCAGAATCAAAGATCAGAACTCTGTTTTGGGAGGCGAAAAGCGGTCTGCAGCAGCCGGCAGTGCCAGGTAGGAGACAGTCCGGAAAGCACTTGCGGGCAGGAAAATCCGGCTATTCTTCCGATGGGCGAAGGATAACGGACAGCCGGGCAGATCACGGGCGTTTGCGGAAAGGGCTGTGCCTTGCATTATAATGGAACCGAAAGTTGAGATGATTGTATGAATAAACAGAAGGAATGGCTGATTGATGTTCCGGTACAGTTCAATATCTGGATCCGTCCGCAGTGTCAGAAACGGCAATGGGCCGTTATCAGGGAGGTGCGGCCGCGCATCCTCTTTGTTGTTTCAGACGGAGGCCGGAATGAAGAAGAATGGGCTCTGATCAATGAAAACCGGAAGCTGATCGATGAAGGGATCGACTGGGATTGTGAAGTACATAAGCTGTACTCGGAAAAAAACTACGGCATGTATCAGAACCAGATGAATGCGAATGAATATATCTGGGAACGGGTAGACCGCTGTATCTTCATGGAAGATGACAATGTTCCGGCAAAGACGTTTTTTACCTTCTGCCGGGATATGCTGGAGCGCTATCAGGACGATACCCGGATTTCGATGATCTCCGGCCTGAATGTGCTGGGTGATTATGACCGCCCGAGTGCGGATTACTTCTTTTCAAGATCCTGTCATGTCTGGGGTTTTGCGACGTGGCGAAGAGTGTATCAGAACTATTACAACTTCAATTACGGCAAGGATCCCTATGTGATGGATCTGATTCACAGAGAGCTGGGCAATCATACAGCGATGCGGAAGATCATGGATGCCTATGCGGTGCAGGAATACTATCAGGGACATAAGGCGTTTGAGGAGTTCTTCCTGGAATTCAGCTTTTTTGCCTATCATCAGATGGCAATCATTCCGACCCGCAACCTCATATGTAATATCGGAGCGACAGCGGATTCCGCGCATTTCGTGAAGCTGGAGGAGCTGCCGAAGGATGTGCAGGCCACCTTTAACATGAAGACCTATGAGCACAGCGGTGAATGGAGACATCCGGAATACTTTGTGCCGGATTATTACTACGACAGACGGGTACATGAAATCTATGCGGATATCGGCTGGCCGAAGGTGAAGCGGCAGATTGAACGGAAATATCTCTATATCAGAAACGGCAAGAATGTCCTGGAAGGCGCAAAGAAAATTCTGCAGCGCCGCAGGGCATACAACCGGGAATATGAAAAGTAAGAACTGTTACCGATTCTGGCAACTGCATGAAGGCACGCGGAACTGGTGCCTTTTCTGTGCAGGTTACGGTAATTTGTGAAACGAACCGCGCGCAGCGTTATAAAATGAAATAAATTTTGACGTGATGATCCGGCTCATATTCTGAGACATTGGATGATTCGGGAAGAAGATCAGAGACAGGAAACTTGCAATGAGGGAGATCGATGACAGATATCCGGAGTACGCAAAACCGTATGAACCGGTAAAAGGTGTTAAAAAGCATAAGGGGATCAACCCGGGCATGATGATGAGTGCGGCAATGATGCTTGCAGTTCTGCCGCTGTTTTTTGCGCATCCGGAAGCCGCGAAGGAACCTGAGCCTGTTCTTTACGCACCGGTGATCGAAGAACTGCCGGCCGGCACCCCGGAACCTGAACCGGAACCGACACTGGCACCGACGCCGATTTCAACACCAACACTTGCGCCAACGCCATCTCCGACTCCGACACCGACCCCGGGTCCAACCTTAACCCCTGCGCCGCGTCCGACACCGGCTGTAACCCCGGTTCCGACTCCGTATCCTGAACCGACGCCTGAGATTGTGATTCCGGATCCGGACCCCGTACCGACGCCGGAACCTGAACCTGAGCCTGATCCGGAGCCGACCCCATCCCCGACCACGGAACCAACTCCATTTCCGACCCCGGTTCCTGTGCCGACGATAGAACCGACTCCGGAGCCGGTTCCAACCCCGACACCCGTACCGACCTCGACCCCGACGCCTGCGCCAATGCCAACCCCAACCCCGACTCCTGTTCCAACTCCCACACCAACTCCTACTCCCTCACCAACGCCATCTCCAACGCCAACACCAACGCCAACGCCAACACCTACGCCAACTCCGACTCCCACCCCGACGCCTGTGCCCGATCCAGGTGCACCGGATATGACGGTGAAGCCGTATATGAGCGTGCTGCAGGAAGAAAGCACCATGAAGTGGGTGAATTACCGCGGCATATCCGTAAAGCTGAACGAGTCCTTGAATCAGAGCGTGAAGCTGCAGCTGTATGTGGATGAAGGAAGCGGATTTGTCTCTTCCGGAGCGGCCGGTTATGCGGAATATAACAGTGAGAGCACCGTTACGGACGGAGTGTGGTTTACCGAGGTGATTTATCGGTTCCCGGAGGAGATCCGTACGTATCTTCGCCGTAAAGCAAAGGTTGTGATGACCTATACGCTGAAAAACGGGAAGACCGGAACGATCGAATCACAGCCGTTCTGGCTGTATGCCGGAAGATATGCTTCACTGAAATCGGCGGAATATGACGGAACCGCCCTGCGGTTTGCCATTGAAATCGATACTTCCATGGTGACAATGGAACCGGTTGATGTGTCTTACATCTATTTCCATTACATTGATTCCGAGGGAAAGGTTGTGAAATACGAACAGCCGGACAGCCTGAAAAAGGAAGGCAATCTGCTTATGGCAGAATACCGGATCGGAGAGGGAAAGAGCGAACTGAATTATACCTTCCTGTCCGATGTTGAATGGGACGATGGCGAAGGCTCCATGTGGAGCTGCTTCGTGCAGACAGACGATACTATTCACTGAACTGAAAAGGGGGAGCTGAATATATGAAACGCAGCAGCATTATCGGACTTGTGATCGCATTGCTGATAGCGCTTATGGCGCTGAATCCGGGAATTCTTCCGCTGTCGAAGGAGACGGTGGAGACAATGGAGCAGCTGAAGGCACAGTATTTTCTCATTGAAGGAAGCGGAAAGGTGACGCTGGCACATCTGCTTACACTGGCCGGAGCGATGGCGCTGATCTTTGTGATCTATACGATTCTCCGGCTGATTCTTGAAAAGAGTGCGAAAGACAGTCATTCGAAGACCATCTCCGTTCTTCTGACCGGTATTCTCCGCTATGCCGCAGTAATTGCGGCGTTCATGTGGGGCCTCAGCATTCTCGGAGTCAATCCGGCTGCGGTATTTGCCGGTGCGGGAATCATCGGGCTGATCATCGGATTCGGTGCGCAGTCGCTGATTGAAGATATCATTACCGGCTTCTTCATCATCTTTGAGCGGCAGTATGAAATCGGCGACATCATCATTCTGGATGACTTTCGCGGTACCGTGCGCAGTATCGGCGTCCGTACAACGGTGATCGAAGATGACGGCGGCAATCTGAAGGTCGTCAATAACTCCGATATCCGGAATTTTCAGAACCGTTCGAAAAACATGTCCTATGCGGTATGTGATATCGGCGTATCCTACAATACAGACCTTGCAGAGCTGGAAGCGATTCTGGAACACCAGCTGCCGGACGTTTATGCGGCCGGGGAAGAGCTCTTTCTTGATGTGCCCGAGTATATGGGCGTGGAAGAACTTGCGGACAGCAGCGTAGTGCTGCGTATCCGGGTGAAGACCAGAGAAGAGAATATCTTCCGGGCAAGAAGACGGCTGAACCGGGAGCTGAAGCTGCTGTTTGACCGGACAGGCGTTGAGATTCCGTTTCCGCAGGTGGTCGTGCATAATGAGCGCTGAAGAAGGATAAGCGGAAAAAAGCAGTCATGCTATAATGAGGTGCAGTGAATAAGCACCTCTTTTTTTCAGTGTGCGGTGCGATGGAGAATTGTATGAGAAAACGGAAGGTAATCTTGGAGGAAACAGACAGACAGGTGATGGATTACCTGCGGGAAGAAACTGAGCGAACCGGCTGGGCAGAGAAAAAACAGCACGTTTCCGGCATGACCTGCATAAGGAGAACCGCATGAGCGCTGAGCTTCTGCTTCTGCCGGCCCCGGAGTGGCAGGGAATCGGCTATTATCTTTCTCACTGGAATACGGATGCGTTTTCGGTGGGCTGTCTGATTGTGATCATCCTCTGTCTGTCCGCTTATTTTTATGGCTGCGTATTCCGCCGGTTTATCAGACCGCTGCGTTCGATGGACTGCACGCTGCTTGGCTTATGTACGATTCTCGGCCTCTTTCAGATAGTTATCTTTTTCTGTATTCCCGGCAGTATCAGCACCGGCTTTGCCTGGATCGCATTGCTGGTGATTCTTGCCGGAGGGCCGATCGCGTGTCTTGCGACCCTGACGGTTCCGAAACCGACCCTGCGTCATCCGGCTTCGCTGGCAGCCGGGCTGCTGATTACCGCAGTGCTGGTAAAGGCGTCGATGGGACTGAATACCAATAATATCTATTTTGACTCGATCACGTATCTTTCTGAAGTCGTGGAAAGCAGTAAAGCGGAGATCTTTGCGCATATGGTCTATCCGGGCGGCTATCTTCTGCAGCGGATCGATCCCCTGCATGACTATACCGGCTACTATTATTTCTGGGGTGTTCTGCTGAAAGGGGCAGAGAAGATCCTCGGTTTCCGTGAACTGACCACGCCGATCTATATCTGGGGAGCTACTGTGCTCTATGGCATGATGCTCGGCATGCTGGGGGTGAGCAGCGCCTGTGTGCTGTTCCGGAAAAAGGCCTGGAAGGGTATCCTGTTTCTGCTTCCGTTCATGGCGCCGTTCTATACGAATTATTTCAATACCACACTGGCGTTTTTCGGCAATACGATCCGTACGGTGCTGATCGGTACGGCAGTGCTGCTTGTCTTTCTGATTCAGCGCTCGAAATCCTGGCAGCTGTTCATACCGCTGACGATCGTTTATTTTGCCGGGCTGAATGTCAGTTCTTCCGCGCTGTTTCTGATTGCCATCATTACGGCCGGTCTGTTCTTTTCGCTTGCGTTTGCGAAAGAAAAAGACTGGAAGCGATGGGCAGGGTTTATCGTATCTCTGCTTCCGTTATTCCATATGGCGTTTGCGATTCTGCTGAACGGCAAAGCCGGATATGCTGTGATGGCAGGGCTTGCCCTGCTGACCTGCGGAGGTCTGATTGCGCTTGCCTGGGTGCTGCGCGGGCAGTATAAGATCGTCGATAAGGTGTTTCTCATCCTGCTTCCGGTGACATTCCTTGTGCTTGTGATCACTGCATTTCTTGTGCGAAACGGAGATTACGGCTACGCGTATTTCTTCCGGACAAGCTCGCTTGATGATATGACCGTCAATATGACCAGTCATGTAGATAATTCGGAACTGGTACGCAATGTCATGTTCTATCTGCTGCTTGCGCTGCTGGCAGTCAATATCAGGGTTCAGACGAAATTCAAGTTCTTTCTGCTGGTGATCCTGGTGCTGTTCATCAATCCGCTGGTGCAGCCGGCAATCTCCACCTATATGACAGCCGGGGTTTACAGCCGGGTGTTCGATCTGCTCAATAACCCGTTTACACTCTGTTTCCTGTTATACAATCTCGATCATCTGGTTCCGCATCCGGCAGGCGGATGGGTGCTTCTGGCGATTGCGGCCCTGCTGTTCGGCAAGCTCGGACTGGATACCATGAAATCTTCCTATTCCAAATCACTGGCAGTCGGCACAGATGAAAACTGGAACTGGGAGGCGAAGGTGATGCAGGATTCCTATGATCTGTATGAATATGTCAATGATAATCTTGCCACGCAGGAGTATGATATCAGAGGTCAGAAAGAAGATCACCGCGTCAGTATCCTTTCTCAGGATTCAGGACTCAAGGGATATGTGTCAGGTGTTGAGATGGCATTTACAACCGAAGATTACCGGTCTGCTCTGGCGGGCAGCAGCACGAATCCGCTGGCAGAGCGGATGATCTCGCTGATGTATCCGGATCGCCGCTATACGGAAGATGATTTCGGTGAAACGGGAGACTATACCAAGCTCGGCCAGCTGTTCCTTGACAGCGGAGCAGATTATGTTGTCATCAATAATACGCTTGCCCTGTGGGATGATCGCGGGTGGTATACCAGTCCGTATGAATCGCTTGTAAACAAAGGCATGTGCGAAGTGATCTATGAGAATGATTCCTGGGCACTGCTGCGGATGAATCCGGACTATGAACCGGCGGGCAAGCATCCGGACCGTTACTGGGTTCACAAGATTGAAGAGTGAGGGCAAAGACAGCGTGAAGACTTTGATTGCAATACCGGCTTATAACGAAGAAGAGAACATTGTCCGTGTCGTGGAACATCTGAAACAGGTGCTGCCGGGATGCGACTATGTCGTGATCAACGACGGAAGCAGCGACCATACGGGAGAGATCTGCCGGAAACACGGGTATCATCTGATTGATCAGGCAGTGAATCTCGGACTTGCGGGAACGTTTCAGTGCGGCATGCGGTATGCCCTCCTGCATGATTATGATGCGGTGATCCAGTTTGACGGAGATGGGCAGCACAGGCCGGAGTATATTCCGGAAATGGAACAGAAGATCGGGCAGGGATATGATATTGTGATCGGCAGCCGGTTTGTTACGAAGAAAAAACCTTCCAGCATGCGGATGGTGGGCAATACGATGATCCAGCTGTTCACCCGGCTGACAACCGGCCAGAAGCTGAGTGACCCGACCTCCGGTATGCGCATGTACGGCAGACGGGTCATCCGGGCAATGGCAGAGCAGATCAACCTTGCGCCGGAACCGGATACGATCAGCTATCTGATCCGCTGCGGAGCGAAGGTAACGGAAATCCAGGTTGAGATGGATGACAGAATTGCCGGAGAAAGCTATCTCAATGCATGGCGAAGCGTGCAGTATATGGCCAGTGTCTGCGTAAGCATTCTGTTTTACAGCGCTTTCCGCAAACCGATCAAACTGGATGAAAGTGCTTCAAAGGAAGAGGAGTAACCTATGTCAAATGCAATCCGAATACTGCTGGCGTTCGGCGGTTTACTTGGCTTTATCTTCATGATCCGGAATATCCAGCGGGCAAAGCTTGTGATTTCCGACAGTATTTTCTGGTTTCTGTTTTCACTGATTCTGTTTATTATCGCCATCTTTCCGCAGATCAGTTTTGCGCTGGCCAGAGCGCTTGGCGTCATGTCTGCGTCAAACCTGGTGTATCTGATCCTGATTGCGCTTCTGATCCTGCGTGTGTTTCAGCTGGATGTAAAGCTGTCGCAGACAAATACGAAGCTGCAGCGTCTGACACAGGGGGAGGCAATTCACCGGGCTGACCATGAAAAAAACGCATCCTTAAAGGATGCGGAAAAGACACACTGAGCGATCGCTGATCAGTTTTCCCGGAAGGTTCCGAGCTTCAGCCGGACGACGCGCTCAAGCCGGTCTTTTACAAAGCCGGCATTGCCGTTTTTCAGATTGTAGTATACGGTTTCGGCGTTCCGGTATGCGTGAATGATCGGGTGGCCATAGGCCATGATACGGTTGCGAACCGCTTCATACCGGGTATCCGGGAATACATAGTTCGGATGTGTCAGCGGGAAATCGAGCTCATAGCGCTCCATATTGAAGACACGGCGGATGCCTTTCGGCAGGTTGTTAAGATCTGCCGCATGGGCAGCGCTTGCGTCAGCGCCGATATTGGTGATCAGATTCTTGCGCGGAATAATGAGCAGCTGATGCTGGCCGTAAATCATGAAGTTCATGAAGAACTCTCCGCCCGGCTCATGTCCGTCATAGGTGCCGTATTTTGCGATGTTTTCAATCTGTTTCTCATGCCCCGGCATCATCGCCCGGGCGTTTTTCATGATGATCGATGTGGAATAAGGGTCGTTACGGAAGCGGTAATCATAATACTGCTCATAGGTGCGCTTCCAGAACGCATGGCCCCAGATACTGCCATAGCGGGAAAAGAAATAATCGGAAGTGACCGGACGTGAAATCCCTTCATGGTTCATGCCGCAGATCGCATAGATCCGCCTGTCATCTTTATAGCGTTCAAGCAGCTCGGCACAGTATGGGAAAAAGGAAACCGACGGCAGGATGTCATCTTCCAGAAAGACGCAGCGGTCAACTTTATCCCAGACAAATTCATGCATTTTCCGGATACAGCCGTAGGTCCCGAGATTTACATCACTGTAGAAGGAATAAACGGTGCAGTTCCAGTCAATTTCTGTTTCAAACATGGTCCGGCTGATCTGAATGAGCCGGTTTTCTTCTTCATTGCGTCCGCCGTCAGAAACGATCAGCAGGGTGGAGGGCCTTGCCTGTTTCAGGATTTCAAACTGTCTTCGCTGTGCATCCGGGCGGATCCAGATCTGCACACAGACAGGTACATCAGTGATATAGTCTTTCATAGCAGTTTTATTATATCGATTTTTTCGTGTCGTCCGGTCAATTTCGCGCCTGTTCCCTTATAATAGACAGGGTAATTTACGCCTTTCATTACGATGGTGCGTAAACAGAGAAAAAAGGAAACTGCGGATGAGACGATTGAATCGAAATCACCTGCGTTCGCTGACGGCTGTCTGCCTGTCGGCGGTAATAGCGGGAATCAGTATTCTTCCGGTGCATGCGGAAGAGATTCAGAATGCATGGGATGAAGAGACACGGGTTCATGTGCTGCGAAGAAGAGTAGCGACGGCGATCAATGTATATACCGACGGTACGTCAGATGACATTACCCATGAACAGGGAATGGTGGACGGCGTAATCTACGACATTCTGCGGGTCAATCCGAATGACCATACATTTCTTCAGGTTGACTATACCGGAACCCCGGGATTTGTGAATGAGCTGAAGGATGAGACAAGGATCGAAGAAGGATATCAGTATGCCGGCGGCATCAATGCGGGCTATTTTTCCACGGCAGACGATAACTACGGGCAGCCGGTCGGAGCAGTCCGGCGCAATGACGCATGGAGTACCTGGCAGAATGAGCCCTGTACGCCTGCGTATGGAAACGGATTTGCGACTGCATATATTGACGGAGATGATCTGGAACTGAAGTATCATGGCTGGAAGGCCGGCCAGTGGCATCCGGACCAGGCATGGCAATGGTGGACCGGGTACCGGATTGACGCGGATTATGCGGTTTCCGGCTCATTTACCTATTTTGCGGACGGAAAGATGCAGGATATTACCAACGGCGATCATGGCGGAATCAATTACCGCACGTTCGGGCGGGCGGTGACAATCCTTGCCCAGAAGGAAAACAGACAGTTTCTGCTCATTACATTTTACGGAACGCTGGCAGAAGATGCGATACAGCAGTTTCTCAGTGATCTGGATGTCTATGATGCGATCCGGTTTGACGGCGGCGGTTCAACTCAGATGGTCTACGATACCGACTATGTGGAAACGATTGAACCGGAGCTTGCCGATACGGCGTTTACGGAGGCGGAACCGGAGCGGCCGATTGGGTATGTGACGGTACATGTCGATTCACTGCGGGTTCGCCGTGACAGCAGTACAGCTTCCGGTATCCGCGGCACAGCGACCAACGGCGAGCGTTATCAGGTCTATGAACTTGATCCGGACGATACCTATACCTGGTACCGGATCGGCGAGGACCGGTGGATCGCCGGAACGGATGAATGGGTAACCTATGAGCCGATTGCACTGATTGAAGAACCATCTGCCGATGTGCCGGCATCTCCTTCTGAAACCCCGTCCGGAGAAGATGAGCCTGCTTCACCGGCATCGGAGAAGGTCATGAAGGTAACGGTAAATGTTGATAATCTGCGTATCCGCAATCAGCCGGGTCTTGACGGAACGGAAAAAGGAAGAGCGGTGAACGGATTTACTTATACGGCATATGAAACGGTTCAGGCACAGGGATATACCTGGTATCGGATCGGAGAAGATTCGTGGATTGCCGGCAATCCGGACTGGGTCACGGTTTCGGGTAACTGAAAAAGCCGGAATGAACCGGAAATCCCGGATTTTACGGAACTGACTGTTTCAGGTATGTATCTGCGGCCGGGAAAACGTAAATAGTTCTGAAGGGGATGCCGAGAGTGACCGAAGAACCTGAAAAAGGAGAAGATAACGGATGGATAACGAAAACATGAATCTGAACGAGGGCGAAGTGGAGATGGTAAACTCCGCTTCTTCATTCGGGTACTGCCCGTATACGGAGGACCGCAATTGCCGGATAATGTATGTGGGCGGATTCGACAACAGTAACGAAGAGTGCAGAACCTGCAGTTATCGCGCCTGGTAAACGACCGGCAGGAGCTGTGAGAGAATCATCACAGTTTCCCGGATGAATCCGGTACAGAAAACGTTCCGGAATGAATAAGACGTCGGCAGATTACAGCCTTTCTCTGGTTGTAATGAAAGCTCTGCCGATGTTTTTATTACGGTACAGCTCAGCCGCTTCTGAATCATGACGGCACAGCCAGCGGCGGCGTTCTGAACTATACGGTAGGAGATAACGATACCGAAGTTCCTGCCGGCGTATGGAGCACATCGATTCCGAAGGGAATTGATCCGGGAACATATTACATCTGGTATAAGGCGGCCGGTGACAGCGATCACAGCGATACCGTACCGGTATGTATCAGGGCTGTAACCAAAGGCGCGGTTTCATATACCGTCACCTTCCAGGTCGTCAACGGATTGTGGGATGACGGAACATCTGCCAAAAAGAATGTGACCCTGACCGGAAGAGAAGGGGAGGTGCTGAAGCTGAAGGCAGGCGATATCCCATCTGTCGGCCAGCGGCCGATAGAAGGCTATGAGGCAGGCAGCTGGAATCAGGTTCCGGATACGCAAACCGCAATTACAGAAGATAAGGTATATACATACACTTATGCAAAGAAAACGGATCCTGTCAGAACGGTGAATATGTTCCGGATGTATAACCCCAATTCCGGAGAGCATTTCTATACCGGAAATCAAGCCGAACGGGACACGCTGGTTCAGGCCGGCTGAAAGTATGAAGGGATCGGTTTCCGGGCGCTGGAACAATCGGATCATCCGATGTACCGGCTGTATAACCCCAACAGCGGAGATCACCATTACACCGGAAATCCGAAGGAGCGGAGTAATCTTGAAGCACAGGGCTGGAAGTATGAAGGCATCGGCTTCTACACCGCAGGTTGATAAAGCAGAGTGAAACCTGCATCCATATCATTATTCAGACAAAACTGGCCCCGGACAGATCACTGTCTGAGGCCTGTTTTCGGACGTTGTCATCCGGGAACGCCAGAGCGATAACGGTACTGTGTTTCTCATCCGACTGTTTTACCGGGCAGCTCAGGGGTTTG
>JAFYGX010000077.1 GCA_017543025.1 Solobacterium sp. | reverse complement strand
ACTGCTTCAACCGCAGGACTCCATGCGCCTTTCAGCATTTCGTAAACAAACAGAGAAATCAGTACAGAAAGGGTAGCGCCGATTCCTGTAACCATATACGTCCGCAAACCGCTTGGCCGTCCGCGCACCGTCCGGCCGTATCCGATCACACCGGAAACAGCTGCAGAAAGGATCATACGAAACAGAACGGAACCAAATGTAAAGGGGACTCCTTGTATTTCCATATCTTCTCCTTTTCTTTTCAGATCGGTTTATGCGTTCTGAGTGCTTCTTTCACATAAGCAAATGCTGCGTCTTCTCCTTCTTCCGCAACCATTCGCAGCACACGCTCCATTGCCGCAGCAGTTTCTTCGTGCATGTAATACCGGTCATTTTTCGCAAGAAAGTAGTCAAGCGCATCGGAGTCTCTGTAATCTTTGCCGCGATAAGTCTTGCAGGCAGCGATCCGGTCACAGATTGCTTCGGCAAGATATCGGTCCGGCATCCGGATAGGAACCCATTTTCCTTGAATGGTGTCATACCAGTATTCCCAGTGATGGCGGTTGCGGCCTTTATGATGAAGCCAGCCAAGCGAATAGCCTTTCAGTTCCTTTTCATAAGGATAAGGGCTGCGCCAGCCCTGATAATAGCGGATGGAAGGGATTAATTCTCCAGGCGAGAATTTGGACAGATCATGCGTCAGTCCCTGCATGATCAGCCCGCATTTAAAACAATGTTCCATCACAAGCGTGCGATGGGTGTTAACAGTTTTCAGATGTCCTGCAATTCGTTTTGACAGCTGCTTCGGAACAGGACGCTTAATCGGTGTGCTCATAGTATTATCATAATTGGTTTTGAAACGAAACGGGGGATGAAAATGAACCGGAAACGGGTGGAAAAAGAAACGGGATGAAAAGCAAAGGCCTTTTCATTGAATCAGAAAGAAAGTAAAATAAGACAGGAAAATAAAAGAGATTTATTGAATATGACACGACACAGTAATCGGGAAAAAGCATTGTTTGCGACTTACCAGAACCAGATTATGGCAAGAAGCGCTGAAGAACTGATCCGGGATAATTTTCCGGAAGAAGAAGATCGGGATGAATATATCATTTCTGTCGTTCGTCAGGCGATTGAACATACAGACCGCTATCGTTCTTATATTAATGAGGTCCTTGAGGGCTGGAGTTTTGACCGGCTTGGCTATATTGAGCAGGCAATTCTTCTGAACGGATGTGCAGAGTTTGATCTGAAGCAGGAACTGGCAGCGGTTATTATCGATGAATATGTTCGGCTTGCTAAGAAATACTGTGACGGTGACAGCTATAAACTGATCAACGGTGTGCTGGACCGGATATGAAAACCTATATTACGCGGAGCGTATCCTGGCTTGTGAGACAGGTTGCTTCCTGTATTGATTCTGCTCCTGTTCTGCACAATGTAGTAGTAGAAGGGGAGCTTTCAAATTTTCATGCACATCCCAGCGGTCACTGGTATTTCACTCTGAAAGACGATCATGCCAGAATAGACTGCACCATGTGGTCAAGCGACAACCGGCAGGTTTCTTTTTCACCGAAAAACGGGGATCTGATCCGGGTATTCGGGGGCTGTACGGTTTATCCAGTTCAGGGAAAGCTTCAGTTTACAGTACGGCGGATGATTCCGGCCGGATTAGGTGACCTTAAGGCGCAGTTTGATGCGTTGTATAAAAAACTGCTGGAAGAAGGTCTGTTTGATCCGGCTCACAAAAAACTGATTCCGGCTTATCCGATGACAATTGCACTTGTGACCGGAAAAGAAACGCACGCAAGAGCGGATGTCAGAAATACGCTTGCCAGACGGTGGCCGATTGCTGAAATCATAGAGTTTAATGCACTGGTGCAGGGAGAGAATGCGC
Organism: Solobacterium sp.; assembly: GCA_017543025.1. The sequence goes on along the minus strand of JAFYGX010000077.1, from coordinate 8,912 downwards.
CTGCTGATCTGATCAGACAGCTGAAGAAAGCAGACGGCAGCGGTGCAGACGTGATTCTGCTGTGTCGCGGCGGAGGAAGTATGGAAGACCTGTGGTGCTTCAATGATGAGCAGCTGGTACGAGTGATCTATGAAATCAATACGCCTCTGATCACCGGAATCGGTCATGAACCGGACTGGACAATGGCAGATTATGCAGCAGATCTTCGGGCACCTACACCGACTGGTGCAGCAGAACAGGCGAGTCCGGATATCCGTCAGGTTCAGCGAAAACTCGGTGAACTGCGTGCTTATATGGAAACATGTATGCGCAAGCGGATCAGTGAGGAACGGCAGGCGCTCGATCGGATCACGGCAAAGCCCTGGTACAGTGACCCGATGTCACTGGTGCGCAGCAGACAGATGGAAGCAGATCTGCTGGGAGAACGGTTCTTCCGGCATCTTCATACTTCCAGCATGAAAACAAGAGGAATTCTGCAGGAGAAGAAACTGCAGCTGGAGAAGAATGCAGGCAGAGCGTTCCTGCAGGAACACAGCAGGCTGAATCAGCTGGAAGAAGCGCTGACTCGGAATGCGCGCTACTGTATTGAGAATAAGCGTAATGATCTGCAGAAAGCTGCCGGTCTGCTTGATGCATATTCACCGCTGAAAGTGCTGGGCAGAGGATACAGTGTTATCGCAAAAGACAGTCATGTTATCAATGACGCCAGGATGCTGGAAGAAGGAGATCGCATTATGATCCGTTTCTTCAGAGGAAGCGCAGAGGCGTCTGTCATCCATAAGGAGAACGGAGGAGAGTCCTGATGAGCAGGGAAAAGAAAGCTGAGACATTTGAAGCATCCATGTCGCGTCTGGATGAGATTGTCACATTGCTTGAAGAGAATGAACAGTCACTCGATGAGACAGTGAAGCTGTTTGAAGAAGGGCTGAAGCTTGTAAAAGTGTGTGACGGCAGATTGAAGGAATTTGAAGAGCGGGTTCGTCAGCTTTCATCTTCCGGGGAGGAACTGAGCGAATGAGCGAGTCGATGGAAAAACTTCTGGAACACAGTCTTTCCAATGTTACGGAAAGCCGTGTAAAGGATGCGATGAAGTATTCACTGATGGCCGGGGGAAAACGGATCCGGCCGAATCTTCTGCTTGAGGTTCTGAAGGGTTACGGCGTGGATCAGAAGGTCGGTGAACCGTTTGCCTGTGCACTGGAGATGATTCATACCTATTCTCTGATTCATGATGATCTGCCGGCAATGGATAATGATGATCTGCGCCGCGGTATGCCGACAAATCATAAAAAGTTTGATGAAGCAACTGCGATTCTTGCCGGCGACGGTCTCCTTACGGAGGCATTTCATCTGGCGAGCTGCGCACATACAGCTGCAGATCAGACGGTAAAGGCGATTCGTATTCTGTCAGAGATGGCAGGGCCAAGCGGTATGGTATACGGTCAGGTTCTGGACATGAACGAAGCAGAAAACAGCACCTTTGACGATATACGGAAAGTGCACCGGTACAAGACAGGCTGTCTGCTTGCGGCACCTCTGATGATCGGTGCTGTACTTGCCGGTCAGGATCAGGAAACAGTCGATGCATGGTATGAGGTGGGAATACTGCTCGGACTGGCTTTTCAGATACAGGATGATATATTAGATATAACAGCTACGGCAGAAGAGCTCGGCAAGAGCAATTCGGACGCCCGTAATGATAAGGTTACTGTTGTGAGGATTCTTGGGGAGGATGAATCACGGCGGATGATGCATGATCTCTATAATCAGTGCCGCAGCCGTCTGGAAGAATTTGGGGGATTTGAATCTGAGTCATTGATCAGAATGATCAATGAAATCGAAACTAGAGTAAAATAGGAGGCACTATGGATCTCACAGGGATTCAGAATCCGGAATTTCTCAAAACAATGAATATCACTGAGCTTACAATGCTGGCAGCAGATATCCGGCGTTTTCTCATTGATAATATTTCAAGAACCGGCGGGCATCTTGCCAGCAATCTCGGAGTCGTTGAACTGACGATTGCGCTTCACTATGTATTTGATGCGCCGAAGGACAAGATTTTCTTCGACGTCGGTCATCAGTCTTATACACATAAGATTCTGACTGGCCGGGCGAAATATTTTGATCAGCTCCGGCAGTATCACGGACTTTCTGGTTTTCAGAAGCGAAGCGAAAGCATTTATGACGCATGGGAGGCGGGGCACAGCAGCACTTCATTGTCTGCAGCACTCGGAATGGCAGTTGCCCGCGATCTTTCCAGAGAGTCTTATCATATTGTTCCAGTCATCGGTGATGGGGCAATGGGCTCAGGCGAATCACTGGAAGCACTGAATCATATCGGCAGTGAGAAACGGAATATTGTTATTATATTCAACGACAATAATATGTCGATTTCCAGAAATGTCGGCGGCCTCACACGCGGATTTGCAAGACTGCGGTCCGCTGCATCCTACAACAATCTGAAGCTTTCCATGAAGCATTCGCTGAACAAGAGTGATTTCGGAAAAGTGATGTACCGCGGCATGAAAAACATGAAGGATGCGCTGAAAGAATCCGTTATTGATGCCGGTGTATTCGGTGAATTCAATCTTGAATATCTCGGTCCGGTCGATGGTCATAATCTTCGCGAACTGATCCGTGTTCTGAATGTCGCAAAGGAACACGAAGGACCGGTAGTTGTACATGTCATCACCCAGAAGGGACGCGGCTATTCACCATGCGAAAAAGATCTGACGGGACAATGGCATGGGGTTGGGCCGTTTGATCGAATCAGCGGAAAACCGCTTCACAATGTTCCGGAAGGATATAAAAGCTGGTCTCGCGTGGTGTCTGATACCGTGCTGGAACTTGCCGGAACGGATCAGAGAATTGCGGTGATTACACCAGCCATGCTGTATGGAAGCGCACTTGATTCGTTCTTTGCGGCATATCCGGAACGGAGTTTTGACTGCGGCATCGCAGAAGAACATGCGATGACATTTGCCGCTTCGCTCGCACTGTCCGGAATGCGTCCGTTTATCAGCATTTACAGCTCCTTTCTGCAGCGGGCCTATGATCAGGTGAATCACGATGTATGCAGAATGGATCTCCCTGTGCTGATCGGAATTGATCGTGCAGGGCTGGTCGGTGCAGACGGAGATACGCATCATGGCGTATTTGATATCGGAATTCTGCGTTCCCTTCCGAATCTGATTCTTGCGGCACCAAAGGATGCAGCGGAAGCACGCAATATGATCTATACTGCATTGCGGCAGGATCATCCATTTGCGTTGCGCTATCCAAGAGGAGAAGTGATTTGCAGTGATCTTCCTGATTTTGCGGAAATTTCGTTCAGCTGGACTCTGGAATATGCTCCGGAAGAGGCTAAAGTAATAGTGATGGCCTACGGGCCGGATGTAGATCTGATCAAACATAAGCTTGAAGTGAATGAACTTCCGGTGAAACTGATCAACTGCCGGTTTATCAAGCCGCTGGATGAAGCAATGCTGAAGGAAACGGCAGAGAGCGGGCTTCCGGTATTCATCTATGAAACGGATATGAAAGCGGGCGGACTTGCATCGGCGATTCTGGAATACAGCAATGATCATCATCTGCATCTCGAGGTAACACGCTATGGCCTTGGAGATCATTATATCCCTCAGGGATCAGCGAACCTGCTGAAGAAGGATGAAGGCTGCGATCTCAGTACGCTGTACGATGATATCGTGAAAGCCTGCGGTTAACGGAAATTATGCTGAGACATCTGTATATTAAAAATTTTGTTCTGATAGATGAGCTGAATCTGGATTTTCATGACGGATTCAGCGCATTTATCGGTGAAACCGGCGCCGGTAAGTCCATACTCATCGACGCTGTTTCTTTGCTGGGAGCGGACCGGGCAAGCAGTTCCTACATTTCAAAAGGAAAAGACAGGGCAATTGTCGAAGGAACATTTGATCTTTCCTCTGATCCCAATGCACTTGCAAGACTGAAGGAAGCAGGATTTGAAACAGAAGGAGATGTAACATTTACCCGTGAAATCCTTTCTTCGGGCAAAAGCACCGCAAGAATCGATCATCGTATCGTTACGCTTTCCCTGATGCGTTCCGTGCTGGAATATGAGATCGATATTCACGGCCAGCGTGACAACCAGTATCTGCTGAATACCGCAACACATATCCATCTTCTTGATGAATATCTTCAGAATGATGCACTGCGGAAAAAAACGGCAGATGCCTATCATGTATGGAAAGCACTCTGTGAAGAAAAACAGAAAGCACTTGAAGAAACATTCAGTGAATCTGATCTGGAATTTTTCCGGCATGAGATCGATGAAATCGATGCGGCCGATCTGAAAGAAGGAGAAGAGGAAGAACTGAGTGAAAAGGAACGTTCTTTCAAAGCGGTAAAATCGTCATTTGAAAAACTGAATGAAGTGATCAGAGGATATGATGAATCGTTGTCCGGTGAAATGTATGAGATGAACCATACGGTTCAGAGTCTGGAAGACAGTGAACTGTTTCAGAAGGCGAAGGAAAGCATGAATGATGCTTACTATATCTGGCAGGATGCAGTGGAACTCCTTCGGAATGTATATGATTCCATGGAATTTTCAGAAGAAGAGATTAATCGGGTTGAAGAACGCCTGTTTCTTCTGCAGCGGATGAAGCGCCGTTATGGCCCGACAGTCACAGCAATTCTTGAGCGCAGAGAAGAACTTCAGAAACAGGTTGACCGTTTTTCCAGGCGCGACGAGTTTCTGCGGGAGATTGACCAGAAGATCGATTCTGCCTATCAGACGTTTTCCTCGTTCGCGGAAAAGATTTCCCGACAGCGGCGGAAAGGCAGTACGGGACTGGATCAGGCGGTAGCGGGGCACCTGAAAGATCTGATGCTGGAAAAAGCTCGATTTAAAACGGATATCCGCAGCTGTGAACCGAATGAAAACGGCACGGACAGAGTTGAATTTATGATCGCAATGAACAGGGGAGAAGACTTCCGTCCGCTGTCCAAAACTGCCAGCGGCGGTGAGCTTTCCAGACTGATGCTCGGTCTTAAGGTAATCTTTACCCATCTTCAGGGTATTCAGACAGTCATCTTTGATGAGATCGATACCGGAGTATCCGGTCCGGTTGCGTCTGCGATCGGCCGGAAGATGCGGGAGCTTTCAATGAACACACAGGTATTTGCTGTTACGCATCTTGCACCGGTTGCCGCAACCGCGCAGTCACATTATGCGGTATCGAAATCGGAAGAACAGGGACGAACGCATACACATGTGAAAGAGCTGCAGAATGAAGAGGTTCTTGCCCAGCTTGCGGTTATAGCGAGCGGTGAAGTGACGGAAACATCACTTGCTGCGGCGAAAGAGCTGTATGAAAGGAACCAGAGACAGGAATGAGCAGAGTATATTTTCATATTGATCTGAATGCCTTTTTTGCCTCCTGTGAAGTACTTCTGGACCCGTCTCTGAAAGGAAAACCAATCGCTGTCAGCGGAACAACCCGACGTTCCGTGATTTCGACTGCGAGTTATGAAGCACGCAGGTACGGGGTCCACAGCGCGATGCCGATTGAAATCGGACGGAAGCTCTGCCGCGAACTGATCGTTGTAGAGCCTCATTTTAATTATTATCGTGCGCTTTCAGAGGAGTTCATGGCAATGATAGCCGGATATACAGACGATATGGAACAGGCAAGCATTGATGAATGCTATGCCGATATGACGGATGTAATCCGAAGATATGAAAGACCGCTTGATCTCGCATGGGAAATACAGCGCAGGGTGAAAGAGGAACTGGGCCTTACATGTTCCATCGGAGTGGCACCGAATATGTTTCTTGCCAAAATGGCAAGTGACATGAAAAAACCCGCCGGGATCACGGTTCTCCGTCTGCGGGAAGTGCCCCAGAAATTATGGCCGCTTCCGATCAGAGATATGCGGGGCGTAGGCGCAAAAACACTTCCTCTGATGGAAGATGTCAACATCCGCACGATCGGAGATCTTGCCAATTGCAAAGACCCTGAAATGCTGCGCCCGATTTTCGGAAAGAATACAGAGGAGATGATCCGCAAGGCAAACGGCAGAGATGACAGAACAATCATCAAGGACTGGAATGCCCGCAGTATGGGGGTATCTGAAACATTTCTGGAAGATATCACCGATTACGAAGAATTGCGCGGCATGCTGAGAAGTCTTTCACGCACGCTTTCCCATCGGCTTCATGAAGCCGGAAAAGCAGGGTATCTGCTGTCCATCCGGATCAAATACTATGATTTTTCCAATATTGACCGCAGTGTACGGTTAAATGATCCGATCTGGAAAGCAGATGATATTTATGTTTCCGCACTGTCGCTGTTTAATTCAAACTGGGAAGAGATGCCGGTGCGGCTGCTTGGTATTTCACTGTCGGATTTTTCGGATGATGCCACGCTGTCTGCACAGATTTCTCTGTTTGATGAATCGATTTCACATCGCGAAGAGACGATATCTGTTCTGAAGGAGCTGAACAGCGAACTCGGCGGCATACGGCTTGTTCGTGCAAGTGAGGCGATCAAAAAATGAAAACAGAAGAAGCACTTCGAAGTTACCTTGCAGAAATCACGGTGAATGAAGGAAAAAGCACCCGTACGGTTAAGTCTTATGAAAGTGATCTGAAGCAGTATATTTCGTTTCTGAATGACGAGGGAATCAAAGATACAAAAAAAATCAGCAGTGATCTAATCGAAGATTTCATGGTGGATCAGAGTATGGAAAAGAAAGGAACATCACTGTCACGTATGGCAGCCGCAATCCGTTCCTTTCATCAATATCTCTCCTATATGCATAACGAAGCAGATCCTTCACTCAATCTTGAGGTTCATCGCGGTGTAAAGTCACTTCCGGTGTTCGCAACGGTGGATATGATTGAACGTCTGATGAGCAGTTTTGACGATACGAATCCGCAGGAGCTGTTCCAGCATGCGCTGCTGGAAATGATTTATTCCTGCGGCATGCGTGTCTCTGAAGCGGTTTCACTGACAGTCAACCGTGTCGATCTGGACAGCAGAATCATAAGGATCCTCGGCAAAGGCAATAAGGAGCGAATCGTACCGCTGCCTTCCGGTTCCGTATCAGTGATTGAGCGGTATTATCAGCTTGTGCGTCCGCTATATCTGAAAAAAAAGACAAATCTGTTCTTCATCAACCGGTTTGGCCGTAAAGTAACGAGAGAATCCGTTGAAAAACTGATGCGCGAAAAATGCGCTGAACTCGGTTTCCAGGAACATCTGACGCCGCATAAACTGAGACATTCCTACGCGACGCATCTTCTTCAGGGCGGCGCAGATCTCAGAGCGATCCAGGAAATGCTTGGGCATTCGGATATCAGAACGACAGAGATCTATACGCATGTGGCAAACCGTCAGATGTTTCAGAGCTATGCACGGTTTCATCCCGGAAACAAGGATGACACAGATCTCTGATGCTGTGAAAGCACTTCTGTCAATCGCTGATGCAGAGCCGGTGAATGAAAATATACGATCAGTTTTTGTTTTCATCTTTTTCAGGATGTTCAAATAGGCATGACTTGCCTTTATCTTCACACAGAAACAGATCATTCATGAAACGATACATGGAGCGCCTGCTGAGAGGCAGAACTGACAGATTTGGCGTGCAGCCGCACCATGTTCTGACTGGTGTTTTTTTTAAAAATCATCTTTTGCAAAAGTGGGATGAATTACTGCTTTTCATCAAGTGGTTCGGATCTTTGGCTCTTATAAAAATCCCTATATCTTAATCTCACTCTGTTTCTGATAGCCATCTCCAAAAACAATTCGACCTTCTTCAATCTGTTAACTGGAGGATTCATGATGAATGCAAACAGGTCCAAATAACCTTGTAATCCATCCCTAATAAAACCTGAGTGTGAATTGAGAAAGAGTTTCAGCAGTGAATGGATGTTATTGACTCTGTCTAATGGATTTTCACTGTCATCCAAGCCCTTCAATTCTTCCGATGAATAAACTGTTTCCTTCAGCTTCAGTGTGCTTACCAGCAACTTGTGAGAATTCTCATCATCATGGACCAAATGTGCCGTCGGTTTGATGTGATCTTTGAATAAAGAAAGTGTTCTTTCGGAATCGGGCTTTCCGTTTCCTTCATAACAGCAATAAATTCGCGATTGATCTGCAGCAACTCCGATACACATTTTGTTTCGTGAGATACCTCTGAGAAGCTTTCCATTCTTTCTGACAGCATCACCTTTAATTACTGAGTAGAATGTTTCATCGAAATAAACAGTGCCTTTCAGTACAGTGTTATCCTGGTAGTCCTGGAGGACCAGGAATACTTTCTCCAGCCAGTATCTGGATGTTGTAAAAGCATTGCGGTTATTTTTGGAATCGGAATTCAGACTTACAAAGTCAAACAGATTCAATAAATACTGCATCCATTCGCCGACAGATATCTTATGATCTTCGAATACTGTTCCTGTTGTTATACAGAAAGTCTTTCTGCAGTGCCTGCACGTGTACCGCTGCAATCCGGTCTTGTAAAATCCGTCTCTGACAAATTCTTCCGATTGGCAGTATGGGCATGACTCAGGGTAGTAACTGTCAAACAGTTCCACATCGTTCATCTCTGCAAGACTTTTATGATGGGAATCATACCCGGATTTGTAGAGATCTCTGAGATACTTCTGCATTGGTGTTATCTCAACTTTGCTTAAAGTGTCCCACGGAGTTTTCCGGCGGGACTGAGATCTTATTCTTGATTTCATGGAGTGGTAGTCCTTCCAGCCAAGCCGGATAGTTGTACGAAGGACTACCACATCACTAATGCACAACTACCCGGCTTGACTCATTAGTTTGATCCGGTTCAGATCATTCGTATTATACCATTCATCAAGTCTTAAGACCTCATTCCGTCCCACTTCTGCAAAAGATGATTTT
>JAFYGX010000076.1 GCA_017543025.1 Solobacterium sp. | reverse complement strand
TATATGCTTCATTGCCTTTGACGTAGAAGTTTTCCCCCTTGCGCACGGTGAGCTTCCGTGCATCATTGCCGCGCTGGAGACTGATCTTTCCGGAAAGCACATAACCGAACTCTTCCCCTTCATGCGGTTCGATCTGCTTGGAACTCTCTCCGGGAGCCAGCTCCAGAATCAGGGGTTCCATCCGGTTCTTCTGGGCGTTCGGAACGATCCAGTAGATGGTCCGTCCGTCCTGCTTGTCGATGAAGGCATCTTCCTTTGTGAAGACGATCTGTTCTTCATCATCCTCCGCAAAGAACCGTGCCATGGAAACGCCGAGTGCGTCGACAATGTCTTGCAGTGTCGTAAGTGAGGGTGATGTCAGATTCCGCTCCAGCTGGGAAAGGAATCCTTTGGTCAGCTCCGTTCTGGAACCGAGTTCTTCCAGCGTGAGCCCGTTCTTTAATCGCAGCGCTTTGATTCTTGATCCGATATCATACATTGCGGGACCCTCCTTTGTTTAGTTCTGCTAATCTTCTTATTCTCGATTATCAAACCATGCTAATTATACAGAAACGGGGGAGTAATGCAAGATGTTTTCAAACAAAAAGTTTAGAATTATCAAATTTTTAAATTCGCGCCCGACCGGCGGTTTTCACACAGAAACACGAATGCCTGCTATAAATAAGAAAAGGAAAATTCTGCCGGGAGTGTAAACCGGGGGTCGATTGCCGGAAGGGTTCCCGTGTGCTACGTTTTAGCTGGGAGGTGATCAGCGGTGAAAGAATCTGAACTTGGCTCGCGTATTAAAACGCTGCGGCTGCAGCACAATATGACACAGGCGCAGCTGGCAGACAAGGTCGGCGTCACGGATAAAGCTGTTTCCAAGTGGGAACGGAACCTTTCCTATCCGGATATCGCGCTGTTTCCGAGTCTTGCGGATGTACTTGGCGTAAGTGTGAATGATCTTCTCCGGGAATGCGAGGATGAATTCCGTCCGTCGCGTCTCCTGCAGGTATGTGAAGTATCCAGGGATGTCCGGATGCCGCTGTCCATCATGCTGGGATTTGTGGAAATTGCCCGGCGTGATCATGATGACCCCCAGCGGCTGATGAAATATCTCGAGGGTATCAAGGTATCCGGAGAATACATGATGGAACTTCTGCAGAGTGTTCTTCAGGTCAGTTCCCATCACGTCAGCAACGGCAGTCCGGACGCTCCGTTCCTGGAGCCGGATGAACTGGACCGCTTTGTGAAGGAACGCATTGCGGAGGCACCGGGTCTGATGGCGGAAGCGGATTTTTCCGGCCGGCGGATCCTGATTGCGGAAGATATGGAAATCAACCGTGAAATCGCTGCGGAGATCCTTAAACAGACCGGCGCGGAAGTGGACTTCGCGGAAGACGGACGCGTCTGTGTACGAAAGATGCGCACGGCACCGGCAGGGTATTATGACCTCATTCTTATGGACCTTGCGATGCCGAATATGGATGGATTTGAGGCGACACGGCAGATCCGTGAGCTTCGGACCGGAGAAAAGGCGAACATTCCGATTATCGCCATGACAGCCAATGTTTCGGATAATGACCGGAACGAAGCAGTCGCGGCGGGAATGAACGCATTTACGGAAAAACCGATCCTCATTGACCGACTGTTTGAAACATTGAAACAATATCTGTCTGTTCACAGATAACTGCGGCTGAACAATCACCAGCAACAAACCTCAACGTAACATCCATCACGGCACTGCAATGGGGTGCGGTGCCGAAGAGAAACCTGCGGAGTTAAGAACAGTCGGATATGAGGAGCCGGATAACGGGTCTTTCTGATTCAGAGAGACCCTTTTTCTGATCATTAATGATGTATGTCTTTCAAAAGCGAGTATGATGGAGGACATATGACGAACGATATGACTAAAGGCCCGATTCTGCCGGCCCTGATCCGCTTTACGGTTCCGCTGATCATGGGGAATCTGCTTCAGCTTACGTATAACGCCGTCGACAGTATGATTGTCGGACGCTATGTGGGAAAGGAAGCTCTTGCGGCGGTCGGCACCAGCAACCCGCTGATGACGCTGGTTCTGCTGTTTACCAACGGGATCTGTCTTGGGGCAGGGCTGCTTGTCAGTTATCATTACGGCGCGGAGGATCATGAAACGCTGCAGCGGCAGGTCAGCACCGGACTGTGCGCCGGCTCTCTCTTTTCCATTGCGGCAGGGCTTCTGATTACCGTGCTCAGCACCGCGATCATGCGGCTTCTGCGGGCAGATCCTGCCATCATTGCGGAGGCATCCGGTTATCTTCAGATCATCATGATGGGGCTGATCTTCAGCTTCATGTACAACTACTTTGCGAGCATGTTAAGGGCGATGGGGGATTCCCGCTCGCCGCTGATCTTTCTTGCGATCAGCACGGTGCTGAATATCGCAGGCGATCTGATCCTTGTGGCAGGGCTGAAGCTCGGCATTGTCGGTGCCGCAGTCAGTACCGTCATCTGTGAAGCGCTGTCCGCAGTTCTCTGCTGGATTTATATCTACCGGAAGATTCCGGTTCTGCGGCTTGGAAAGAAGTGGCTGGTCATTGATTACCGCCTGTTGAAAAAGACACTGTCCTTCGGTATCGTCAGTGCTCTCCAGCAGTCTTCCGTGCAGCTTGGCAAGCTGGTGATCCAGGCGTTCGTCAATACGCTTGGCGTAACGGCAACTGCCGCATTCAATGCGGTCAACCGTACGGATGACTTTGCGATTGTGCCGGAACAGAACATTGCCCATGCGATGAGTTCTGTCATGGCGCAGAATGCAGGTGCCCATCATTCCGGCCGGATGAAACAGACCTTCCGGTACGGCATTTATCTCGAGCTTGGTTTTTCCATCGTAATTGCCGTTCTGCTGTATGGATTTGCGGAACCGATCATGCGTCTGTTTACCGCGGATGCGGATGTCATCAGAGAGGGTGCGGATTACCTGCATCTGATTGCGTTCATGTATCCTGCACCGGCGCTTACCAACGGAATTCAGGGGTATTTCCGCGGCACCGGAGATCTGCGCATTACCCTGATCAGCTCCATCATCAACATGGTATTCCGCTGTATCAGCTGCTATATCCTGCTGTATCACATGGGCCTCACGTTTTCCGTTCTGCCGTGGTCCTATCTTGCCGGATGGATTGCCATGATGGTATATGAAGTGCCGATCCTGTTATCCCGTCAGGCACGGAAGAACGGATTTGAATCATAACGAAAAAACCATTCTCCAATCTGCTTATCGCAGACATGCGGGAATGGTTTTCTTATATATCGTTTCAATGGCTTGCGGAAGAAGCCAGAATGTCATACAGCCAGTGGAAGAAGAAATTGCGGTCTGCCTTCCTTGCATAATGCACATTTGCGGGAAGATTCTGAAGC